>JBEGVI010000001.1:0-10903 GCA_041178485.1 Bacteroidota bacterium
AATCTATTTTGTTCCCAATACATTTACTCCGGATAATGATGAACACAATAATCTTTTTAAACCAATTTTCACTTCTGGTTTTGATCCCTATTCTTATGGGTTGTATATTTTTAATAGATGGGGAGAACTCATTTTTGAATCCCATAATACCGAATATGGATGGGATGGTTCGTACGGTGAAGGACTAAACTTCAACTGTCAGGAAGGTGTTTACACTTGGAAAATTGAATTCAAATTATACGAAAACGATGATCGAGCGATCCTTCACGGTCATGTGAATCTTTTGAGGTAAGTGAAGTTACAATCTTACCCCCAACAAACATATATCATCGGTCTGTTCGTTTGTTCCTTTCCAGCGTTCGTACTCTTCTTTTAGTAACTTGAACTGATCTCTTAGATGATAGGAAGCATGCTGCTGAAAGAATTCATGCAGTCTGTTTGAACCGAATTTTTTTGTTTTTTCGCCTCCAAGCTGGTTCTGAAAACCATCTGAGCCGAGGTACAATAAGTCGCCCTTTTCAAATGGAGTGATCTGTACGGAAAAATCTCTTTTATCTGTGAACTGCCAACCTCCGATTGGAAAATTATTTCCCTTCAGAACGATGGTTTCACCATTCGATTTGACAATAAGAATTTTGCGATTGGCACTTGAGAAATAGAGTTCATTTTTCATCCGATTGATACATACCAACGAGATATCAATCCACTCGGTGTTATACAAGTAATCCTTCTGGCCATGAAAACTTTCAATAAAACGGCGATCGATCTCATGAAGAATCTGAGAGGTATTGATCAGCATTTTATTCATTACAAGGTACTCCAGTTGATTGAGCACGAACAACGAGAGCATTGCAGCCGGAACCCCATGTCCGGTGCAGTCACCCACGGCAAGGTATTGAAACGGTTCTTTATTCGCAGTCCAGAAAAAATCTCCGGAGACATATTCCAGAGGCTCATACATTACAGCGTGTTCAGAGGCGATTTGTTCAATGTTCTTCGATTGCGGAAGGACTGAACGCTGAATTATTCCAGCATATTTTAAATTCTCAATCCATTTTTCCTGATCAAATACATTCATCTTTGTATCCATTAAATAGTGTAGGTATTGCGATGAATTATAAAATTAAGAAATAAACAGATAATGACAGCTGTAATTTCACTGTATATCAGTCGATTTTAAAACGACAGTACTTGATGACACTCCCCTTTGCGGTAAACAATCTTTCATAATGCGTTTTGATATGAAATATTTCCCTTGTCTGAACATCTATGGTTTCCGGGAGACTGCCGTATAAATCCCACGTAAGTTCCAGACAATCATACCCGTGCTCCTTAATTTGCTCCTCGGTATACTCAAATAAAAGATCGGAATCAGTTTTCATGTGAATCACGCCTTGGGGCTTTAAGATCTTTTTGTAGCGTTGAATAAACAAGGGTGAGGATAAACGTTTGCGAGGCTTCTTTGGCTGTGGATCCGAAAAGGTCAGCCAGATCTCATCCACCTCATTTTCAGAAAAATAATCACATATAAAATCAATTCTCGTGCGAAGAAAGGCCACATTCTCCATCTTCTGTTCCAGTGCCTCTTGTGCTCCGATGAACATCCTTGCTCCCTTAATATCTATGCCAATGAAATTCTTATCCGGAAAATGTTTCGCCAGCCCGACCGTATATTCGCCTTTTCCACAACCAAGTTCAAGAACAATGGGTGCGTCGTTCCTGAAGTACTCCGAACGCCACTTTCCCCTCATGGGAAATTCATGATTGACAGCTGGCTGAAAAACATTTTCAAATTCCTGCATCAAGGCAAAGCGACGCAATTTATCTTTTCCCATGTGATTACTTAAAAAGAAAGATTCACCTCATATCCTGTATGTCGACGTATATTGAACACATGTCCACCTTCAAAAAGCAAGTATTGCCCGCGAATACCCTGAAGAATTCCACTGATTGATTGAGTTTTATCAAAATTCATGCTTGTAAGACGTTCGGGATACATTACTACAGGATAGTTCAACAATGTCACCTCATCTTCTTCTGTAAAATACGTTTGCAAGTCCATGGGTAATTGTTCGTAAAGAGCCCATTTCTCATGCAACAGATCGATCGAAGAATCCGTTTCGTCTTTGAGCATGCGCTGCCAGTTTGTTTTATCCGTAAAAAAGGACTTTAGAGCGACTTCAAGAATTCCGGCCTCATAACGATTTGGCGTGATAGCAAGTTTGATGGCAAACGAAGCACCCTGATCAATCCAACGCGTTGGCACCTGGGAAGATCGGGTCACACCAACTTTCACTACATCGGTGGCAGCAAGATAAACAACATGTGGAACGTTGTGATGGATGTTCTCCCAATCCGGATCCCTTCCTTCACCGAGATGCGCTCTGCATAGTTCTGGTCTGAGAATACACTCAGCCGCTTCAGGGGATGTTGTAAAACATGGATAACAAAACCCATCTCCAAACGATTTTTTTGTAGTCTTACCACACGACTGACAGAGGATTCTGCCCGTCCATTCGATAGTGATTTCCTGACCCAACAGGTCGTTAAGTCTGAGAGGTTCAGTGAATCTTAGAGAATAGCTTACCTCTTCTCCCAGAACAGCACTCATTTTTCTTAAAACTCCCGTTTCCATGAAATTTTACTCAGGCAAAATATTCATTTTGTCGGCAAAATGATAGCAATAGTCACGAAGATCTTCGCTGATCAAGTGTTCTCCGGTTGCTCTTTCAAAGGTATCGGCCATAGTAAGTAAGGTTTGATGGAAAAATTGCTTCATTTCCTCAATGCTCATATCCTTGGTCCACAAATCGATCTTCATCGTATTCTTGTCTTTTGGATCCCACAGCGAGAGCAGCATTGCATTTGCAGGAGCCTCTTCCACATTGCCATCCTGAGCCGTCCATTTCATTGCAATCGGCAGGTTATTTTCATTTACGCCAACCTTTATTTTGATTTCTGAGGTTTTGGTGATTTTGTCTTCCATGTCAGTCTATTTCATATTCACTTAAAACGTCACTGTATGAGGCAGTGCGGAGTTCTTCGAGGGAAATACGCCGGATATCCATGTATTTCTTAACCATTTTATATCCCACGAACTGCCCTAGCCTGTCAGGGCTTTTCTCTTGAATGCCGGGTGTAAACGGTCCCTCACTGAGGAGGTTTCGCTCGTTGAGATCGTTGATCTTGAAAAGCATATTTTGCTTGATCAGGTAGTCCCAAATATTCTGCTCATTTTCTATGGCCCACTCATATTCCTTTGGGGTATACCGCAAAAGAGAATGTGGCTCACTTCCCGGAAATGCCGCTTGAAGAAAATAGATGATCTTACCCCAGCGGACCATCTCACTTGCAAGGTCGCCGTCGGTTTTTGGGACAATGTGTGTTTCCAGCCAACTGACAATGGCATCTCTGGCAATATATTCCTTCAACATTGCCTCCTTTTTCCACTGCGGCGTAAGCTGTTCAGGTAACTTCTTCAACCACTTCGAATCAGGTCCGAGGTGCCATTCCAAGCCTACTCCAATCTGCTCTCCTGTAGAAAATACACTGAAATTGAGCAAAGAATTCAGGTAAACCACTTTTTTGGGAACCTTCATCTTGGGAAAATGAACTTTAAGACGTCGAAATCCATCATCGATGGCCTTGTTGTATTCGGCAACGGAAGAGAACTGAGATCCCAGTTCACGTTCGATTATCTGAATTCCGGGATCAGAAAAATAGAGACTTAACCCTTTTTGAACGGTAGTGTCGGCATCATTGGCAAATCGAAAACAATAGCCAAGCTGATACGCATACAACTCGCCAAGCTCAAACTTGCAGCGTTCGTTCATCAACGGAATATCATTTGGGGAAGTTTTCACGAGCATGGAATCCAGATTAAGGTAGCCAATGCCTGTCTTGACATTCGTAATGTCCACCTCAAAAGGATTGTAACTGCAAGAAACGAACAAACCAAGGCACGAAAACCACAAGAAAAGGCTTTTAAAGCTCATTGATTATAGTTATTTTTGATGCAAATTTAGCATTAAAACGCCTTTAGGCACTGTCAATAATTACAGCAATGAAAAACATTCTCTCTATTTCAGCAATCTTACTTTTAACATCTATCACATTTGCTCAGGATGCAGCAGATCGCAAGGTACAGGCCGGATTGATTCTTGGAAGCGGTCTGAGTTTTCAGGATGTACGAAATACGGTATATTTTGAAAATAATGGCGCTGGAACGGATCTGAGTATCGGGATGAATCTCAATTTCAACTTTTCCGAAACTATTGGATTTTGCACGGGTACGGAATTTGACTTCAGCAATGTGAGACTGAAATCAACGCAAAACATCTACTACCATTATAACGGCAATGACGTGCTGCAACTAAGGGATAAGAATGACTATGACAATAACAGTGAGAGCTACAGCACCTTCATGCTTGAAGAAAGAAGGGATAAATCTGTGTACCTCTCCATTCCAACCATGCTTTTATTCAGAACGAAATTCATTGGATACTTCAGATACTTTGGAAAATTTGGATTGAGAAATTCATTCCTGCTGAAAACAGAGAGTTTCGACTCTGGAAAGGATTTTGGAACGCAACCATTGAACGTTTTGCCTACTCCGGATGTCGACAAAGACAATATGGCTACCAAAGGGAACGCTTTCTTCTACAAAGGTGCCATTGGTATGGCTGCGGGGGCAGAATGGAATTTCTCGGGCAGTACTTCATTGGTGGGAGAACTTGGATATTATTATGGCATTACCCCGCTGTACTGGGAAAGGGATTCAGATAGCGACAAACTTTCGCTCTTCGCTACGGGAGCGAATAACGGGAGCGGAAATGATATCTACACTCCAATCAAGGCGAGACAAGGACAATTGATGTTGAAAATTTCAATCTTGTTCTAACTTCAACGCTCTAAATTTTTAGAATTGAATTGTCCGGAAGTTTCTAAACACATTACTCACTGGCTTAATCGCTACGTGGAACAGTCCGGATTAAGCGGATTTGTTGTCGGTATTTCCGGAGGAATTGATTCCGCAGTCACTTCGACATTGTGTGCACAAACTCAAAAAGAGGTATGGCTCTTAAACCTTCCATTACGTCAGAACAAGGAGGAGTATGACCGTGCTTCTGAACATATCCAGGATCTTAAGAACCGTTTTTCTAATGTAAAAGGTCTGGAGATCGATCTCACCCATTCTTTCGAGTGCCTCTCAGAAACGTTGCCTTCCGAGGTATCCCGCAATACACTGGCTATGGCCAACACCCGCTCACGATTGAGGATGACCACCTTATACGCTTTGGCGCAGCATCACCATTGTCTCGTTGCCGGTACGGGGAATAAAATTGAAGACTTTGGAGTAGGCTTTTTCACAAAATATGGGGATGGAGGCGTTGACCTAAGTCCAATAGCTGACCTGACGAAAAGTCAAGTGTTCAAACTTGCCGAGTACCTTGAAGTTGTTGGATCGATTCAGAAAGCATCTCCTACAGATGGATTATGGGGCGATGGAAGGACGGACGAACAACAACTGGGAGCAACTTATTCAGAATTGGAATGGGCCATGACATTCTCAGGTGAAGAATCCACTCTCTCAGAAAGGCAAGCCACGGTTATTGAAATTTATCGTAAATTCCATAAACAAAACAAACATAAAATGGAACCTATTCCCGTGTGTCTGATTCCGGAAAATATGAAATAATGAAAAAGCTGATCCTGCTACTTTTGCTCATCTGTCTGCACACTTCTTATGCTCAGGTTGATTTTGACAATTATGTAACCCTACTTTCTAAAGGGGAAATCCCAAAAGACTTCACTGTTCAAACCTACGACAAAGTAAAGGGAGACGTAAAAGAACGAGAAGAATTGTCGGGAAGCAAAGAACGGATTTTCATTGAAGGAACGAATTATGCGATAGATGAGATTTTGCATTCCGGATTGGTCGTTTACGGCGATCAGGTAACCAAATACATCGAAAAAATTGCAGATCGCTTGTTGAGAGGTGAACCTGAAACAAGAGATAAACTGAGATTCTACACACTTAAATCGAATGCAGCAAATGCGTTCAGTACAGATCAGGGAATAGTCTTTGTGACGACAGGATTGATTGCCCAGCTTACCTCTGAAGCTCAACTTGCATACGTTTTGTCACACGAAATCTCGCACTTCACCGAAAAACATGTTCTGGAATCATTCGATCTCGCAACAAGTCGGGAAATGAGGAATTATGACCGAATAAGCAAAATGAGTCAGCACTCCAAGGACAATGAACTGGAGGCTGATAAACTGGGAATTGAAAGGTATCACAAGGCAGGATACGATGAAACAGAGATCATCAATGTGTTTGACGTATTGATGTACAGCTACCTCCCATTCGATGAAGTTCCTTTTCCGAAAGCCTACTTGAACACCACTTCTTTTTATGTAACTGAAGATCTTTTTCCAAACAAGGTTTATCCTATAAAAGCCGAAGAAGATTATGACGACGAAAACAATTCACATCCGAACATTAAAAAGCGAAAAGAAGCGGCTTTGGCTGTGATAGGTGAAAAAATCGACTGGGGAAAAATTAAATATCATCTTGGAGAAGAGGAGTTCAAGCTTGTCCGAAACATTTGTCGGTTCGAGAGTGTACGTTGCGATATTCTTGAGGAAAATTTTGGGGATGGTTTATACTCCATTTTTCTTCTTGAAAGAGAATTTCCGAACTCACACTACCTGAAACGTATGAAAGGTCAGATCTGGTTAAACCTATTGTTGTATAAAACAGAAAATCTCTCTGCGAAAGCCATTGACAAAACGTCCGAATTAGAAGGAGAATCTGCTGCGCTTCATTTTTTTCTGAAAAAATTAAATCAGGAAGGCATGACTTCCGTTGCTCTGCGACAAATCCACGACCTGGCTAAGGTGGATACGACAGATCTGGAGTTAAAGACTATATACAACCGACTGATCGAACATCTCGCTACCAATGGTAAATTCAAACTTGAGAACTTTTCTAAAAAGACTTTTGCTGAAGCCGAAAAGGAATTCAAAGAACTCAAACCGGATACTGTTACTGCCGTAAAGGAAAGCGGAACAACGAAATACGACAAGATAAAAAACAAGCGCAACTCTGATCTTGCTCAAAATTTTGATTCCAGCAGATACTACATCTACGGGATGAATGATGTGCTTTCGGACCCATTGTTCAGCACAAAGTATAAAGAGTTTAAATCTGAACACGATAAAGCAGAAAAAGAAAAGGAAGCGTATGCCTCCATGAGCCGACGAGAAAAAAATGCCTACAATGATGAGAAGAATAATGATCGATTCAGCATTGGAATGAATGAGGTAATCGTGGTCGAACCGATGGTGATCAGTTACCGTCGTGGAGTACCAGACCCAATTCGTTCAGAAAAACTTGAAGAGGTCTTGGCAGCATCAATTCAAGATGCAGCGAGTTTGGCAAATGTTGAAACTCATTTCATAGACAGTCGTTCACTTCAAAGCAAAGGCACACAGGGTTACAATGAACGCAGTTTACTTACTACCCTTTTGGAACAACTCGCTGCTGAAGAGGAGATCAAGACTTTTCCTGTAGACTTTCAACTATTAAAAACCATTCAAAACGATTTTGGAACAAAAAGAGTCATGTTCACATTGGTGGAACATGCCTATTCACCAAACATTTCTTTTACAGGAGCATTTAGTTCAATTCTGTTCTATCCTGCGCTGCTGGTGTATATTCCTGTGGGACTGCTTACAGGGAGCAACACGGAGGTAAGTGTGCTCATCCTGGATCTGGAAGAAGGCAACATTGAAAATGGAATAAATTATTATTTCAAAGATGCACCTAAAAAACTTCAGCTTGGGGCGCATTTCTATGATATCTTTAAAAAGTTCTCCGCTAACTGATCTGCCATGAGCCTACGAAAATTAATTATTCTATTTGTCCTGTGTGTAAATTCGGTATACGCTCAGAAAGATCATGGTTTCTTCGGAAGTAAGATAATAGTGCAAGCCGAAGGACTAATTAACAACCCATTTTTCTACAATGTTCTCAGTACAGCATCAGGAAATATAAACTATAAGGAAGTAAATGGAAAACTGGTTAAGTCGAACGACCTGGTCAATTACGGCTACCGTTTATCTCTGGGGTACGCATTCAAAAGAAATACAGCTTTTTTACTTGAGTTCGGACAGGATTACTCAAACGTGTATCCCGAAAATTACTCAATTTACTATATGTTCGATCAGGCAGCCGTTTCCAAACACGAGCGATTGAACGCTGTAAGCACGTGTATTCTGCCCAAATTTGAATTTGCTTCTGCCAAATCTCTTCTCCCTATGGGGCTTGGACACCAGGTTGGATTCGGCGTGGAACAGACACGTATCGTTGAAAAAGATTATCACTACACTCTGGATTATTATAACACTATAGACTCAAACAAAGTCTACAGTCAATCGAACAGCGACCTGGATCCGATAAACTTTGAGCTGATGCCAAAGATCAAACGCTTTGTGCTCATGTATGCGCTGAGCATTCGCACACCGTTGTCAAAACATTTCTTATTGAATTACGGCGTTCGCTATTCTTTGCGATTTGGTAAGGCTGAAAATCAATTTATACCTTCCAACTCCAGCAATAACCAACCGATAGGGAATTCCAGATTTACAAATGACGTGATTCAGACCACGGCGAGGATGAGAAGTCTGTCGATCATTAATGTCAACATTGGGCTGACATATACGTTTTAATGATTTTCAGGAGCCAAACGCAAAACAATTCCATTGATCTCTTCTGACAATTGAATCTGGCATCCAAGGCGACTGTTGGGCTTCACAAAAAATGCCTGATCCAACATGTCGAGTTCCGAATCACTTTGCTCCGGAAGATCCGTATCCGACTCCAGATAGCATTGACAGGTGGCGCACATAGCCATTCCGCCGCATTCTCCGAGAACGGGTAGTTCGTACGCTTTGCACAATTCCATAATGTTCATGTTCATATCTGTTGGACCGACCAGTTCATGGCTTTGTCCTTCGCGGTCTATAATGGTTACCGTTATTTCATTCATAAAATTAAGTTGTCAGTTGTAAATTCTTAAAAGATTCGCTCCACCGTATACAGTTTGGTATTGCCGAAGCCCGTATTCTGAACCATTGATCGGACTGCCATCGTACAGGGAAAAAGTTGCTCCGGAACAGCTGTCATTGAGTTGCAGGAAATTTAAACTATCTGGATACAAAGGTTGTGCGCATGTGCCTTCAGGATCTGCGGGTGAGTGCCGGTCAAAAGCAATGAATTCATCAATAGACCGGCGATAGACAATAATTCCTCTGGAACCTCCGTAGACATAGGTCCAGCCTCCTACGCCCATCAGCGCACTGTAACTCGGGAGATTGATATCAATTGTAATGTCGAAAGGAATACTCGGCACCGGGTTGTTAGAATTCTTTCCACAAGCCGTAATCAGAAGAATGACCAAAGTAGCGTATATTATCCTTACTTTCATAAACCTATAACAAAGGTATGAAGACTTCAACGATAACACATATCCTTTTAGTGTGTCTTTTGGCAGTATTTTATTCCTGCAAGTCGTCCAAAGACGTGGCCTCCACTCCGGCAACCGTCGAAGAAGCAACCAAGCTTCTGAATAAAGAAAAGAAAAAAAAGGAACGCAAAGCAAAAAAAGCTCAAAAAGCAGCCTACAAAGCGTTTTGGAAACAACAATCCAAAGAAGCCCGAAAATCTATCAAACGGAATAAAAGAAGGCAGAAGCGCATTGAACGTGCAAGGCGAAAATCCGAGTATTAAACCAATGTATCTAATTGAATGGAAGCCTGCTCCCACTCCTCCATGAGTCGATCCAATTTTTGTTTTTCCTCTTCGTATTGATTCAATAAGATCTTGCTTTCCGGGGATGAAAAGTCCAGGTCTACCAATTTTGATTGTATCTCTTCCAATTCTGTCTCTTTTTCCGAAATACTTTTTTCAAGTCCCGTTATCTTGTTTTGCAATTGGTTTCGTTGCTTTTTGACCTCCTTGTTCTCTTCTGACGGTTTTTCGGTAACTTTTTTCTCGGGTTTAACTGACTCCTTCGCTTTTGTCGGCTCAGAAAGTTGCATCTTTCGAGCCATGAACGCATGAACATCAAAATGATGAATTTTAAGTTGCTTTTCCTCAATATCCCAGATCCTGTTGGTTAAGCCATCCAGGAATTCACGGTCATGTGACACAACCAAAAACGTTCCTTCATATCTGATCAATGCCTGTTTCAACACTTCTTTGCTCTGGATATCCAAGTGATTTGTCGGTTCATCCAATATGATGAAATTTGACGGGCTGAACAACATTTGACACAATGCCAATCGTGTTCGCTCACCACCAGATAAAACACCTACCTTCTTGTCTACGTCCTCACCGGTAAACAAAAAAGCCCCTAATATCGAGCGGATATCTCTTCGGATTTCTCCGATAGCCACTTCATCAATTGTTTCGTAGACTGTCTTTTCAGTATTGAGCAGTTCAGCTTGCGTTTGAGCGAAATAAGATACCTGAACATTATGTCCCAGTAAAACAGCACCTGTACCGTCCAGTTGACCCAGCATTTGCTTGATCAGCGTAGATTTCCCCACACCATTGGGACCTAACAAGGCTATTTTCTCCCCTCTTCCTAATGTAATATTTACTTTGTCGTACAACACACGATCTCCAAAAGATTTACCGAGATCCTCCAGCTGCATCACCCATTTTCCAGGTTGCTGACTCAAAGGAAAGCGTATGCGCATCTTTGCAACTGCATCGCTCTCTATCTCGATGCGTTCAGTACGATCAAGTTTCTTAATCAATGATTGAGCAAACGCAGCCTTATTCTTCTTTGCCCTGAATTTATTGATCAGCTCTTCCGTATGTTTAATATCC
>JBEGVI010000002.1:0-13048 GCA_041178485.1 Bacteroidota bacterium
TTGGTAAGGACCGGCCGAAGCTGTAACCGAAAGAGATGCACTGCCGCTGGCACAAATAGGCTGATTTGACGGTTGACCTGAAATTGTTGGTGGCGCACAAATAGAATAAGCACCACACAGACCGGTAGTTGAAGGACACCCTAAAAGCGGAACACCTTTTTTTATGCGCAAATTATCCCAAACAGTTGTCCTGAGCGCGCCATCGTCAGGCAAACAGGCATACATCCCCATGATACCGAGGTCCGTGCCGGTATATGTTGCGTCAACTTTAGCGCCTTTACAATGGGTATCAGTGAGAGTTTGAGGATCGCCTTTGGCACCACCATCATTTCTAACAAAGAGTCGCCATTCGTCCGTAGCAGGATTATACTGAACTTTAACAGAATACCAGCTGGTAGTGAGTGTAACATTGTCAGAAATGATACATGTTGTGGTATTGGTTCCGTTCCAAGTAAAAAAAGTATAGTGTGGTTGATTGTTCGTAGCACAGTTGTTATCCGTTGTTCCACCATTAAAACGAACAAGTTTTACATAATTTCCTCCACCTGCAGCATCTCCAAATACGACTGCATACCCCACGGTTGTGTACGTACAAGCCCTGAGTGTGGGTGAATCCATACCAAGAACAAATGCACCACCCACAAAACCGGCTCCACCGTTGGTTAAAGCATTTGGAACTTCATTGGGAGACCGAAAATTAATAGTCCATTCAATAATGTCGGTGTTGTTGGTAAAAACTGTTGTAAAGTCAGCACCGTTTTCATATAAACCTCCAGGAGCCGTGTAATATCCATCACCACCCTTGTAAAGCATGTTCGCGCCAAAACTTCTGTTGACACCAAAACTATTTTGCAAAACTGCTTCGTTGTTATTTCTGTTCCATGAAGGACCAAATGAATTCTCAAACTCCGTATATCGCCAGCTTGTGTTATTTGGCGCAGTACCACTTGTAAAGGCTGTTGCAGTTGTTGTTCCTCCATCAACGAATCCCCCCGTGAAAAGATCTTCATAGATTGTTATCTGTGCAACACAATTAGTGTTTCCGGCAATCAGAAAAAATAAAAATACAATCGCAGTAGTTTTTTTCAGCATGGTCAAACGTGTTTAGAATACAGAGAAAATTTGGTGCAAAAGTCTTAAAGTTAAGTCACAAGGCGCAATATTTTGTATAGACAAAATATAGACAAGTCTAAATGCAACTACTCAACGGATTAGATTCACATGACCTACCACTTCAGCAACTGCATCATTCAGGAGTAAGCTATATTGTATTTTCCATGTATATACCCCATCCTGACATGGCCGGTTTTGATCAGCGGCACCAAATGTACCATTCCAACCGACAGTATGATCGTATGACTCAAACACTATTTCTCCCCATCTGTTGAATATCGTCAGATGATAATCCATAGGGTCAAAACCTGCAGTAAACACCGGCATAAATACAGGATTGTAATTATCAGCATCGGGAGTGAAGGCATTTGGAACATAAAAGATTAATTCTTCGGAAACTGTAACAGTGGCATTCGCAGTGTCTGCACACCCGGATGGCGAAAAAGCAACCAGCACCACCTCATATTCGCCGCTTTCGGCAGACGGAAATTCATGAGAAGGATTTACTGAAGAACTGTTGTCTGAGGCATCTCCAAAATTCCAAACATAAGAGGATGCGTTTATTGATGTGTTTGTGAATTGTACATACGTATCGAGGGTTGTCAACTGGGTTGGGTTAAATATGAAATCAGCAACCGGAGGCTCCTCGACACATACAGCTGAAAGAGAGGTAAACGAGGCAGTACACCCATTGTTTAATGTGCTCAATGTTATGTCGTAACATCCAGCCATATCAAGTGAAACTGTCACATTACACCCTGTTAAAGTTTGTCCATTCGATAATTCCCAAACACAACCTGTACTGTTTCCTGTACTTTGCAGGGTTAATTCCAGTGGCGCACATCCCGAACCACTTGAAACAAATGAGGGGAGCACATTATCAATTACTGTTAATTGAATTTGATCTGAAGAGGTGCAACCGAAAGAATTTGTCCCTGTCACCGTATAAGAATTTACTCCAACAGGAGCCGTGAAAGGAACATTATTGGAAACTCCCCCTGACCAGGCATATGTGATTGCACCTGTTCCATTCAATGTAATCTGTTCACCTTCGCAGAGTATTTGATCATTTCCTGCAAACGTCTGAGGAACAGGATTTACAGAAATTACAACCTGGTCTGTTCCAGTGCACCCCTGATCATTGGTACCGGACACAGTATAGGTCGTTGTACCTAATTGCGGAGAAAACTCAATTCCATTTACTGCCCCATTGTTCCATGTATAGGTTGTCGCTCCCGAAGCAGACAAAGTGGCGTTCTGACCCAAACAAAGAACCTGATCCGGGCCTGCATTAATTGTTGGCAAAGGAATTATTTGAATGGAAGCTCCGGCCGGTGTGGCACATTCCCCGGAATTTGGTTCAAATGTAAAATTCTGAATTCCAGAAATCGAAGAATCTACAGCTCCTGACCATTGACCATTTATACCATTAGTGGAAACACTACTTAACACAGGAGGAACAGATCCCTGGCAGATGGGATCCAAAGGTGTAAAAACCGGAACAACAGTTGAAACCACAGTAATATCCATGCTTGTCGTCGAGCCACATGAACCGGCATCGGGAGTAAACAAATAGGACTGTACACCAGGTGTTGATGTAGAAACCAGAGGACTCCATGTACCTGCTATTCCATTTAAAGATATCACTGGCAGCACCGGAGCCGCTGCACCTTGACACAGCTCGCCCACTTGATCAAACAAAGGTGTAGTACTTTGCGGATTCACATTAATAGTCATTGAAACGTCCGTGGCACATTGTCCGCTGGCTGGACTAAACGTATAAAGTGTTGTAGCCAAATTATTTAAGGCAGGAGACCAGGCCCCGGAAATCCCATTCAAAGAAACAGCTGGAAGCGGATTCAGTGGATCTCCACTACAAATCCCGGGAACTTGCTGAAAAATGGGCGTAACAGGTTGTTGAACCTCGACAGTAGTCGTGGTGGTTTGTGCACACTGTCCCGAAGAAGGGGTAAAGGTGTAAACTGTTGTTGCGGAATTATTCGGCGACGGAGACCATGCTCCCTGTATACCCTCGAGAGAACTTGTTGGAAGAGGATTTAAAATGGTGCCGGAGCAAACTGGCGATATGGCATTAAATGTTGGCACTACAGGCGGACCTATAGCAACTGTCAGCGTATTGGTACCTGCACATTGTCCGGCATCTGAGGTGAATGTATAAACTGTTGTGACGGTGTTATTGATTGAAGGAGACCAAACACCCGTATACCCTTCATTTGAGACTATCGGAAGCGGGTCGACATTCGCACCTACACAATAGTTTCCAGGTGCATTAAAGGTCGGAACAGCCGGTTGAGTCACTGAAATTGACAAAGATGCAGTCGTAGCGCACTGACCGGAAGAAGGAGTAAACGTATAAACTGTGGTCGTGCTGTTGTTGAGTGCAGGCGACCAGGTGCCGTTAATCCCATTGTTGGAGGTTGTAGGTAAGGGAGCCAATGTTGAGCCCGCACAAACAGGCGCAACAGGATCAAATTGAGGTACGTTTGTAGGGGGATTTACTGTTATTGTAAGTGTCGCAGTGCTTGCACATTGTCCGGAAGAAGGCGTGAACGTGTATGTTGTAGTTGCAGTATTGTTCAAAACGGGAGACCAGGTGCCTGAGATTCCATTGTTGGAAGTTGTAGGCAGAGGAGATAAATTTTGACCGGAGCAAATTGGAGATACAGGGTCAAAAACCGGGGTAGGCTGACTGCCTGTGTCAAAAGCTATTCGAACTTCACCTCTGGCGCCATTTCCACCAACGCGGGATTGGGCATTTGTACTGGAACATGATGTTTCGTGATGAGAAGAAGCTCCACTTCCCCCGCCACCAATGGCACTTCCGTTGGCGCCATTCGTTCCCAGATAACCGGTCCCATAGGGTTGTACAATGCCATTAGCGCCGTTTCCTCCTCCTGTCGCACCTCCGGTTCCTCCTGAGGTTGTGGATGCATTTCCTCCGTTTGAAGAAGAACCTGCACCGCCACCGCCACCGCCACTTTTATCATTGGTAGAAGCACTGTGTGAACCAGCGGCCCCATTTCCTCCGGTAAATGTTGTCGTACCATTCGTTCCGCCTCCGCCCGTACCTCCTACACCAAATTCTCCATTGTGGTTGAATCCACATCCGCCAAGACAACTCCTTTGAATATTTGCGCATTGACCACCTCCGCCACCGAAGGCTGTTAACGTTCCCGTAGCTGCAGTTGCCGGGCCCGAAAAGGTACTGTTGCCTCCCGTAGAACCATTCTGCGCAGGCCCCACAGAAGCGGAAGAGTAACCCACTCCATTGTTGATCACACCACCATTTCCTCCAGCACCTACCACAATGGTATACACCTCTCCCGGATTGACAGTATAAGTTCTTCTGGAATATCCTCCTCCTCCTCCGCCACCGGCACCGGTACAAATCTCATCACCTGATTCACAATCAGAGGCATTGGCAGTTACTGAAAAACGAGACCAAACAGCTCCACCGCCTCCACCTCCGCCCCAAACTTCTACAGTGATGCTATAAACACATGCAGGCACAGTCCATGTGTAGGTTCCTGGGACGGTATATACTTGAGAAGACTGGGAAAATATCGGAAAACAGATGCCAATAGACAACACTGTAAAGATGCTATAAAGATATCTTTTCATAAAATATTTCATTTTGCGATACTCTTTATTTATAAAATTACTGGTCCTTCACGTAAAGTCCAAACATTACTGATTTACAAACCTCAATATTTCCTCAGATTCCTCATTGACAATCCGGATCAGATACACTGCATTGTCGAAAAGCGTCCTGTCAATAAAATACACTTCATTTTCTTTACCCTTGGTCCTTCCCGAATGTAACAATCGACCGTCAGTATTGAAAACCATTACATCAGATGATGTGTCACCCGCCAAATACACCTGAATATACAATCCGTCAGGCGACGGAGAAACACTTGATCTGTCAGACGAACAATCCGGCAAATAGGCTGTTTTTAACAGTTCATGACTTCCATCTCGGTCGTATTGTTCCAATTGGAGGTAATGGGCCCGCGGCTCATTCAACATAGCAGTGTAGAACGTCTCTTCCGCTGAATTTTCGGCAGCCTGAATGAGGTATGTATCCGTAAAATGCAAGCCATCCGACGAGGTTCGAATGCTAAAATGTGATGTATTTGATTCTGTGAGCGTAGAAAAGGACAGTTCAACATATTCATCATTGCAATGCAAATCAAATTCTCCTAATTCAACACCCAGAGCCAAGGGAACGGAACCAATAGCAAATCTTGAGAATGCTGTAAATCCTGTTCGCTGTGCATACCCACCCCCTGAATTATAAACCCTACCTGGCTGGCCATTTTGAGGTATGACAGTGGTATTCTGAAATGTATTGAAATCTGCAAATGAAGCAGACGCATCGGGACGTTTCAGTACAACAAAACGATTGTCCATTCCCACCAACGAAACAATGTTTTGAGCATATAGATTTACCCCATATGAACCGGAGGCTGGACTAGCAGATGGAATAAGTGTCCATTCAGCTTCTTCATGCATTAAATTTATTACTTGTCCATTTTGATTTGCATACGCAGAATTCAGGTATTGATCCATATTGTTGCCCTGTCCCTTGTAGGTGGCAGAAACACTGCAGTCCAAATAACTGACACCACTCACCCCATTGTTAATAAACTCGAGTAATCTTCTCCCGGTCGTAATGGTCGCATTCACCCCTACGGGAAAACGGTAGGTGGCGGTATTGTTCTGGATCGTTCTTCGAAAGGTACCGAATACATGGCCACCATAAGCATTATCAACCACACCTGTAGATGCACCGTCAGTAGAAGTTGTATTGAGCCAGTAAAGATATCCATCCGTTTTTACAACTCCATTAATTCTGAGGGCATTCAAAATGGTTACTGCACTATTCAAATCTGTCAGTGAATTCCCTCCGATATTCATTTCCCAAAAAGTTGCAGTACCGGAAGCGTCATATATCGTTTGTGTACCCGACTTCACGAATTTAAATCGACCGTTGTTGTAATTGACTGTTCCAGAATTTGAATAATTCCCAAGAATATGGAAGTGTTCTACATCGGCATCAGAATTAATCGTCAATATTCCGGTGTTTTCAATTACAATATCTCGGCAGGTTGCAGCCCCAATTGCATTTGAATTGTCAGTAGACGTGGCATTAATACTATTTATCGTCGGTTGAGCCAGACAAGTTCCTGATTTCAACCTTACATCACTTATGGTTGTTGGATGAGAAGCTGAAGCTGGAAGAATAAATTGTGCCTGTGTCTGATCCCACACCCTCCAGTTCACTCCTTGTTCCCAATCAACATTAGTGACATTTCCGGCTCCATCAACGGTACCATGAAATGCCCACTCTCCATTCACAAAACCTGAACCTACTGAAGGTGAAGGTGAGGTAGTGTATGTAATTCGCACTTCTCCTCGAGCACCGTTTCCGCCAGCTCTTTGTCTATCAGTTGTTGTTGTTGATGTATTATTTTGAACTACCCGATTATGAATTAAAGCACCACTTCCACCACCACCAATTAAATTACCTACTGTTCCACCAGCAAACTGTGCTCCGACGTAATTATTTATATACCCCCCATCTGCACCCGCGCCACCTCCCGTTGAACCACCTGCCCCTGCAGTGTTCGTATTGGCGTTGGAACCATTCTGGTCTGTTCCTGCTCCTCCTCCTCCTCCTCCACTTCGATCCGGACTATTTGATGAGTGAGCACCCGATGCACCATTTCCTCCTGTCTGGTTTGTTGAGCCATTTGATCCTGAGCCTCCATTCCCACCAGAACCATTTGCTCCTAAGTGTCCGGACATACTACTTGTGTAACTACTTTCATATAAATTAGCGCTTCCCCCGCCTGAACCACCATTTCCTGTGAGTACTCCAAAAGCAGCAGTGGCTATACCGGAAAAGGAACTGGCACCACCTGAGGACCCACTGTTTGCACGATTGGTGCCAGACGCATTTAACGTACCGCCATTACCTCCTGTCCCGACAGTGATATTATATACTTGGCCGGGCTGAACTGAGTAGGTCCTGGTTGCATAACCACCACCACCGCCTCCACCACCGGCAGTACACAGTTCGGCTGATTGACAACTCGTATTCGAGCATCCATTCAAGAATTTCGACCAAACAGCTCCACCGCCGCCACCGCCACCCCACACTTGAACCGTTATTCGATAAACGCAAGGTGGAACAGTCCAGGTTGTCGAGCCCGGAGTAGTAAAGTAAATGGTTGTCGATTGAGCAATCGAGCAGTTATACCATCCAAAAATGAAGATAGTTATTAATGAATCGGTTAATCTTATTTTTTTAAAAAATGTGCACATACTCGTCATAGTTCAATTAGAACAAATCTAGAGCTATGCCGAACAATTATAAATTTAAACACATAGACAATCCATAGACAGCCGTGGAGCATATCATCTAAAAAAGAGAAATATGAAAACAGGAGGTTAATTGAGCGTTACACACTCATTATATATTCCTCCAGGCTGGATTCTTTCGGGAGGTTGAGTTTTTTACGCATCCTGTAGCGTTTGGTCATGAGTGAACTCATCGATATATTGAAGACTTGAAGCAATTCCTCCGAACTTAGATTCAATCGAATAAGCGTTGCCAGTCTCAATTCATCCTCGGTGAGACCCGGGTGTTGTTTTCTTATGTTTGAATAGAAGGTGCTGTTTGAATAACTCAGTACATGATCGAGGTATTTCATTTGCTCCATCTTTTTCTCGGAGTGATTGGCTTGCTTCAGGAATGTTTTCAAATCGTCAAATTCAGGATCATGGCTCTTGTCGAGGTGATTTTGCAGGCGGTTTTTGAGATCTGTCAGTTCATTCTTGCGCACATTCAATTCCACATTGGCAGAAATCAGTTCCTCCTCCTTTCGAAGAAGGTCTATTTCAGCCTGCTGGCTTATTTTTTCTTTTTCTAAGGCTTCGTTTTCAGCTTTCACCCTGTTCAATTCCTTTTGCTGATTCAACCTGTATATCACAAACACTCCGGCCATTACTACTGCAAACAGCAAAAGCACCAGCAACAAAATCCGCCAACGGAAATCTTGACGATCCGCTTTATTCTTCAAATCCTTAATGATCTGTTCGGACCGCAATTTTTGAGCTTCAAATTTATAATCCAATGAAAAAGCCTGTTCCGACAACCGTTTGTCACGTAACGAATCTTGATACAGTTGTTTTTTCTTCGAATAATCGTAGGCCTTTGCCAGCACACCTTTCTTTTCATAGAGCAATTGGAGTGATTCAAAAAGAAGAGACCTCATTTGATAGGATTTTGAAAAATCCAAGATAGATTCTGCTTTAGACAAACTGGCTACCGCAGCTTCGTACATGCCTTGTTCTTCCTGAAATACCCCAAGATACACGAAGGCCTCGAAATCGTCATCCAGACCATCCGTTTGTTCTGCTATTTCGACCACTTTCTCGAATTGATTCAATGCACTTTCAACATCATTGAGATAGATGTAACACACACCCATATTCAGGGTATTTGAAATATAAAACCGTTTTCCTAACGCAGATTTTTTTGATTTTGCCAATCGTGCCGATTCCTTAAACAATTTAAGTGCATTGCTCGCCTGATCTGATGACAAATAGACCAGCGCATAGTTATTCAACATCTGCGGATCGCGGGGAAGACTGTATCGTTCGCAGAGAGTTTGTGCAATTTTAAATTCTGATTTCGCCTTCTTTAAATTGGTTTGCTCATGAAAAAACATTACACCCCGACCATTGTGGTATTGAGACAGTATCCAGGGGTCATTGTTCCTTGCCTCCGCCATACTTTTAATGTCTTCGAGATAGGCATGGCATTTTTCAATATTATTTAGTCTATTAAGAGCAAAACGACTCAAATACATTAATGTCCTCACCTTTAATTTAACATCCCCGCTCCTGGCCAAAAAATACGCCTTATCCAATGAATCTTTTGTCGCAGAGATGTCTGCTTCGGAATTATTATCCACCCACTCAAGAACGCTTCTGCACCGCACAGCATTCTGCCCAATCAGAGAAAATGATATAAAAAACAAAGACAGAAAAACTAACTTTTTCATTATCAAAAAGTAATCCTTGCCCAAAATACAAATTTCCTTTCATTTTACACTACTCCATATTTTGTTTAAAAACTTCTGAAACCAATTCTATTTTCTTGACAGGAAGTGGTTATTTTTGAATTCCAACAACCGGATGGACCACAAAAGCATCATCAAGAACATCAGAGAAGGCCGTTTCGAGAAAATCTATTTTCTTCACGGTGAGGAACCCTTTTTTATAGATCTCATTACTGAAGAAATTATTGCCCATGCTCTGGATCCTATGGAACGTGAATTCAATCAGATATTGATCTACGGCCGTGAGGCTGAACCTTTAAGTCTGATAAGCGAACTAAAGGCTTTTCCGATGATGGGGCAACGCAAACTGGTTGTTGTCAAGGAGGCGCAGGATTTTGGGAAGCTTGAAAACCTCGAAACCTATTGCGAAGACCCCTCTGACAACACAATTCTGGTGGTGAATTACAAATACAAAAACTTTGATTCCCGAAAGCGTATAGCCAAGGCTGCCAGTAAGAATGGTATTTTCTTCAAATCGGAAAAGATCAAAGAGTACAATCTTCCGGACTGGCTTCAATCTCAAGTCAAAAGCGCAGGTTTCACTATCTCGTCCAAAGCTTGCATGATGCTCATAGAGAGCATCGGAAACGATTTGAACCGCATGATCAATGAGATAGATAAACTCTCTGTAAATCTTGAAAAAGGCACTGCCATCAACGATGTCCACATTGAGGAATACATCGGCATTTCCAAAGACTACAATGTTTTCGAACTTTCAAACGCCCTCGCTAAACGTGACTTTTTTAAGGCACTCCGCATTGTAGAGTATTTTGACCACAATCCAAAAGCCGGAGATATGGTCCTTGTCGTGGGAAATCTATTTAGGTTCTTTTCCCAGCTGATGCGGATCCACTTTCTTCCGAACAAAACAAAAGAAGCCGTTGCTGCTGCATTGAGGGTCCATCCTTATGTTGCCGGAGAACTCATAACCGCCGCACGAAATTTTCCCCCAAAGGCCATTGCAAAGAATGTAGAAATCCTTTATGAATACGACTTGAAGTCGAAAGGAGTTGGCTCTACAGGGAACATAGGCAACGGTCCATTGATGCGTGAAATGATTTATCAACTTCTCTTCTGATGGCATCCTTCTTTGACCCAACGATTTTGGCAGATCAACGGTTTCACACGTTAAGTGAGGAAGAGTCAAAGCACATATGTAAGGTTTTGCGTTTGAAAGAGGGCGATCGGATCGAAATTCTGGACGGGAAGGGAAAAATAGTTACGTGCACCATCCACAAGGCCGACTCAAAGAAATGTGAGGTCGAACTCATTGAATTCGAAGAAATCAACGCTCCCGGGTACGACCTTCATCTTGCCATCGCACCAACGAAAAATGCAGACCGAATCGAATGGTTCATTGAAAAAGCTACTGAGATCGGTGCCACTGAGTTTACTTTCCTGAACTGCAAAAACAGCGAACGGACCAAAATCAACGAAGAACGGATTCAACGCATTCTAATTTCGGCGATGAAACAGTCTCAGCGGGCCTTTATTCCGAAATTCAATGGCGTAGTGAATTTTCGTTCTTTTCTCGAAAAACACCCATCCGGATGCATCGCATATTGCGGAGAAGCGAGCAAATCACAGCTGGCGAATGTTTTTTCACCTTCAAATTGTCCTATTCTGATTGGTCCTGAGGGTGATTTTACAAAAGAAGAAGTTACCAATGCGCTAAATTCCGGTTATAAAGCAGTAACTTTCGGGGCAAACAGGTTGCGCACGGAAACCGCAGGCATCGTAGCTTGTGTTGAAGCAATGACCTTTTTGAATCAGATCAAGTGAAGTACATACTGTATAGCTGCATTTATTTTCTGCTGGGAACTACGGTTTACTCACAGGGAACGTACCAACTTGCGGTTTTGAAGTACAGCGGTGGCGGAGATTATTATGCCAATCCAACGGCACTGCCTAATCTAATCAGTTTCTGCAATCAGCAACTCAGCACCAACATTTCCAAAGATGTCCCTTACGTTGACGCCGGCAGTTCAGATCTGTTCCTCTATCCGTTCGTTCACATGACAGGCCACGGAAACGTGGTTTTCTCTCCGGCAGAGGTGCAAAACCTCAGAACATACATGCTGGCAGGAGGATTTCTTCACATTGACGACAACTACGGAATGGATCAATTCATTCGGGTCGAGTTAAAGAAACTTTTCCCTAACAATCCGTTGGTTGAGCTGCCGTTTAACCACCCTGTTTTTCATCAGAAATACGATTTCAACGGATTGCCAAAGATCCATGAACACGACGGAAAAAGACCGCAAGCCTTTGGGATTATCGAAAATGGGAGGTTGGTTTGTCTGTACACATTTGAAACCGACTTGAGCGACGGATGGGAAGATCCTCAAGTGCACAACGATACACCTGAAAAACATAAAGAGGCACTTCAAATGGGTGCCAACATACTGATGTATGCCTTCATGAAATAATTGTACCGCACATGCGCGCACAGCTGCTTTTATTTTTTCTGATCTGTCTGTCTCAATTACACGGAAAAGTAGTACTTCCTGACATGTTCAGCGACTACATGGTCCTTCAACAAAAAAGCAGTATTAAGATCTGGGGACTGGCCAAACCAAACAAATGCGTTCGGATCAAGACTTCCTGGAGCGACACCATTTACAAATTCAACACAAAAAAGGACGGCAACTGGAGCATACAGATCCAGACACCTGCGGCGAGCTTTACGGAACATACAATTGAATTTTCGGAGCAAAAAACGATTACCAGAATTTCGCATATCCTTATCGGGGAAGTGTGGTTCTGTTCCGGACAATCCAACATGGAAATGACCTTTAAAGGATATCCGAATGAACCTATTCGGAATGCAGAACAATTAATCAAGGAAGCAGATCCGAACCTGGGCATTCGTATGTTGCGTGTAAAACGCATCGGACAAGAGGCCCCTTCCAATACCGCAGAGGGTAAATGGATGAACAGCACCACTCAAAACGTCCCTAACTTCAGTGCAACGGCGTATTTTTATGCATTAAAACTGCGCAGGGAGCTCAATGTACCAATAGGCATTATCAATTCGAGCTGGGGCGGTTCTTCCGTTGAAGGTTGGATGTCGCGCGAGCTTGTTGAAAAATATACCGATCTGGACCTCAAAGAGGAAGTGCCCGACAATGAAAACTGGAGAAAACCCTGCATCATGTACAACGGAATGCTTTACCCGTTCCGGGATTTTGTGATACGCGGGTTTGTCTGGTATCAGGGAGAAGCCAATGTGGAACGTCCTGCCACCTATTCGGACAAACTAGCAGACATGGTTCAACTTTGGCGAAATGACTGGAAACGAAGTGACCTTCCTTTTTACATTGTTGAAATCGCTCCCTATGAGTATTCCGATCCATTGGGTGCTGCAAAATTAAGGGAAGCTCAATTCAACGCAGCACAGCGCATTCCGGACTGTCACATCATAAGTACGAATGACCTTGTAGATAAAACTGAGCGGACAAACATACATCCGGGACGTAAACAGGAAGTAGGATACCGGCTTGCTTCCCTGGCACTTGTTAAAACATACAAGGACACCTCTATTTGCACAGAATATGCGACGTTCCAGTATAAAGGTCGCTTTGAAAATTTCATTTTATTGACCTTACAAAAAACCGCAGGCAAACTGACTCTTGATTTTTCGAACGAAACGGATAAACCTGCCGTACTCGGATTTGAAATCGCCGGAAGAGACCGTGTGTTCTATCCGGCAAGAGCATATATCCTTGACGATAGACATATTAGGGTGGACTCTCCGCTTGTGCCTGACCCGTTTGCAGTGC
>JBEGVI010000003.1:0-19004 GCA_041178485.1 Bacteroidota bacterium
TCACCTTTGACAGCTGAGATGTTAAGATAGTCACCGAAGAATTTTTCAGCATCCGGGGTAAATGGTTTATCGCTGATCCGGTAATCTTTGAATGTTACTCCCCCGTCTGTTGAGCGAGAGATGTAGACATCTGTCTTGAGATCCGAATAATTCCTGCGGTCGTAATACACAAAGTAAAGGTAGCCGGTGCTTTGGTCCACTGTAACCCAAGTAAAAAACTGATGTTTCTTGCTTGAATCCTGATTGACCTTTCGTGCTTCCGACCACGTTTTTCCACCGTCTTTGGAGACCGATAAAAACACATCCGTATTCTCTTTTCCATTTCGCTGATCGCACCAATTGAGATACAGATTGCCACGATTCGGGCCATTGCTCAAATCAGAAACAAGGATCGGCAATCCATTCGCACGGTTCATTCCCGGAATGTCGAGGTCCCAGCCTTCTATCTGCGGACCGATCTTCTGTTCAACGGGCAACCACGTCTTCCCACGATCTTTTGAAACCTGAAACACGAGTCCTTTCGGTCCTGACCAGACAACATAGATCTCTCCGTTGGGTCCAACAGCAGGAACAGCTCCTTCAACCGTTTCATCACTGTCCAGACAATTTCCCCCATAAAATGAAATTCGTTTAGGATCAGTCCAGGTTTTTCCCTGATCAGACGAACGGGAAAATAGAATTACGGATGAATCCGATTCGAGTGCGGAGTCGTATTTGTCGAATTGCGTCCATGTAAGGTAGATATCGTTGTTCATCGGATTAAGGACCATCCAGTGTTTGTCTTGCGCTTTTGTGCCATTCGGTTTTGGGAAAGTCCCATCGTTAAACTTGGCATCCACACTCGATGCTGTCTGGCAAACAATTCGATCGATCCAGGAAGTTTTTTTGTAATCGGCAAGATGAAAATAGTACAGCCTTCCCGTTGTATCGAACAGAATTGCAGGATCTCCCCAAACTCCGTAAACGCTGCTCATCTTACGACTTTGCCAGGTTTTACCGCCGTCTTTTGAATAGTAATAATCACTCAGGATACACCCGGCAGCTATAATATCAGGATTCTTCGGATCAATGGCAATCGCAGGTTCAGATTGGCCATAAAGCTCTGACATTATATTGTACGGCTTTAATTTTACATTCTCGAATTGAGTTTGAGCATTTACAGCGCAATAAAACAGAATGCAGGCTAGAAAGGGAAACGAGACTTTTTTCATTTAGATTCTTTTTCTCAACCAGTAATTACGGAGTTTTTCACCTTGGGGATCATTCAGATTCTTAAAGGCAAATTGAGGTTTAAAATAATCTGTCATTGTAACGCTGATATTCATCAATTTCTCATCTCGTGAAATCAACAAACTGAATGTTTCTCCTGAACTCAATCCTCCCGTGAATTGTTCCAAAGCTCCCTGATCGATTCGATAGCCATTGCACCCAATGATTTCATCGTTTACAGAAATTCCGGCTTGTTCAGCTGCCGAACCCGAGCGTATTCCACGGACGATGACCTTTCCTCCCTCCTGACGCAATGACGCTCCAAAAGAGGGCCTTGCAACGCCAGTCTCTTCCACCTGCAATCCGACTTTTTTAAAGACCTCCTGCAAAGGTGCGACCTCTGTTCCAAAGACATATTTTCTAAAAAACTCATCCATGTCTTCTCCCAAAAATTCCTCCAGTTCGTCTTGAAATTCCTGTTCCGTAAAACCACGTTTCAACCCTTTGTAGAATTTATTGTAAAGTTGCTGAAGGAAATGATCCAGGCACTTCTGTCCTTTATATTTAGAGATGATCATAACATCCAATATCGCTGCAAGCATCTGACCGCGAGAATAATAAGTCATCGTTGTATTTGAACTATTTTCTGTGGGACGATACGCCTTGATCCATGCATCAAAACTGGCATGAGCAACCGGTTGCACACGTGCACCAACCGAACCTTCCACATAATTAATGGTACTTTGGATTTTCTGAAGGTACTCACTGCCGGAGGTATATCCAGCTCTCACCAGAAGTAGCTCATCATAATACGAGGTAAATCCTTCCATGACCCACAGCAGCGAGGTATAATTCTCTTCATCGTAATTAAATGGCCCCAGCTCAATCGGTCGGATCCGCTTTACATTCCACAAGTGGAAATATTCGTGCGCCACCAACGAGAGAAATCCGATGTATTCACCTCCCTGATAAGTCCATCTGTTGACGCTGAGCGTGCAAGAATTCGTATGTTCCAATCCACCCTGACCGTCTACCACATTGTGAATGATGAACGTGTAATTTTTGTTTGGATTTTCCCCAATAACGCCAGTTGCCGTTTCAACAATGATGGCCATGTCTTTCTTGAGTGCGCCGATGTCATAGTTCCCTTCACCATAAATCGCGACAGTGTGATCTACTCCTGCAGCCATGAAATGGAATACCTCCTGGTTTCCTATTTCAATCGGACAGTCGACCAGCTGATCGTAGTCATTGAACCTGAATTTCACCGAACCATCAGAAGCCACAGATTCAGACGCCGGAGGAAGTGAAGTACTTACCTTTTTAAACTCTTTGAATGGCTTAACCGTCAGTTCACCGGACAATTCTTTCTGACCTTCCAGGTACATGAAGACACCTGAGCCACTAATAAACCCATGTGTCAGATCAAGAAAACTCGTACGGACAGAAAGCTCAAAAGAATATACATCATACACCACCTTCACACTTGTAGCAGCTCCTCTCTCAACCGACCAGGAATTTTTGCTTCGTTTGCTAACTTTTAGTGGCTTACCTGATTCATCAAACGCTTTGACCAAATCGACATTTTTTGAAAATTCCCTTACGAGATACGAACCCGGAGCCCAAACAGGCATTTTAACGGTAAGTTCCTTTTCCTTGAATCCGGAAAGCACCATTTCTACATGAAAATAGTGGTTCTGGGGCTTTGGCATAGATACTTCATAAGAGATCTTTTGAGCGAGTAAAAATCCCGGTATTAGGCCAATAACTAGTAATATTAAACGCATGGTGAATGGTTTTTATCAAATATACATCATTCCGGCGACCACAGATGTCGGAAAGAAAATTCTTTAGTGCTGTACGTGTTTTGAAACAAATGCGGGTAGTACTTTTTCATTTCTTCATTCATCAATTCGAGCGGCACATCAGCAAAAGATCCGTAAAAATGAATGTACTCCATGAATTTCCTGTTCTTTTCAAAAGACTGAAACATAGAATCAGATTTCCCGTCCCAATCCAAAGGGTCCACGCCAGTTAAGCGGCAGATTCTCCGGTCAAAAGCAGGTGTACATTTCACCCATTTACCTTCCAGAAAAGCTTCCACAAAACCGTGAAAAACAATTTCTTCCCTTTGTAGATACCCTTTCAACTTGTCTACGCCAATATGATTTGTTACTACGGCATAACCCAATTTGGAGGGAATACCAACCTTTCGAAAAAGTGCTGCAAGTAAAATAGATTTTTCAACACACCAGGCGCGTTTTCCGGAGGCAATTACAGACGCAGTCAGGGCAGGCAGTCTCAAGTCGAGGTGGTATGGATCATACAGAAAACCATCTCGCACCCTGTAATACAATTCGCATGCTTTGTCAATTTCATCTGACGAAAGGTCAAGTATGAATTTATCTAATGTAACGTGGGTAAAGTTGAGAAAATCAGTCTCTTTTAGAAATTCATTCATACTCTTTCAGTGCATTCAAAAGGTCATCAACTGAAATGTTATCCGACGAAATTACAATTTTGGACTGGAGATAAAAAGGCTTTCTTCGTTCATATGCTGCCGAAATAAATTTGCCCAGTTCCTGTTCATCGAGGCTGCGAATCAGGGGACGTTTCTCGGATTGGCTGTACAATCTACGGAGCAATTCATCCTCTGAAACATTTAAAAATACAGTGCGTCCAAGTTCATTCAACTGTTGCATCATACCCGGAATTTCAGGCAGTCCTCCCCCAACTGCTATTACGTGATTTTCATTCTGAGAAACGGAAGAGATGGCCTCCTTCTCCATTTTTCGGAAGGCGTGTTCACCTTTTAATTCAAAAATCTCGGAAACGGTAAGTCCTGTCTGCTCTTCGATCAACGAATCTGTATCAATAAAGTGAAAGTGAAGATGAGTGGACAGCGATTTTCCCAATGTAGATTTTCCTGAGCCCATAAATCCAACTAGGATGATCTGATTCATAAAACAAAGGAACAAAATCACTCGCATTTAGTTTCAATAATTTGGATTCAGATTTAAAAAAATACAGCTCAATCTTGTCTAAACAAATTATCCCATTATCTTTGCACCCGCAAAAGGCCGATTCCGTAGCTCAGCTGGTAGAGCAATACACTTTTAATGTATGGGCCCTGGGTTCGAATCCCAGCGGAATCACTCTGATGAAAGCACTGTCCAAAGGATGGTGCTTTTTCATTTAGAGCGAGTCTGAGCTTGCTCAAGCGAGGGACAAATGAAATAGTACCGTATGAGCGTAGCGAATATGTGCTTTCATCCACTGCACGTCGAAAAAATGGGATCTTTACTCCCAGCGGAATCACTCTGATGAAAGCACTGTCCAAAGGATGGTGCTTTTTCATTTAGAGCGACTCTGAGCAGCATTCATAAAACGCAATGCAATTCAGCCAAACGTGCTCCAGAAACAAAATGAAAGTTCATGCCTTGAACTTTCATTTTAAACGCAAAACAAATTAAGGGTTTACCCCTATTTCAAGCTCAAAAAGATTAGTTTAACTTTGATTAAACGAGAATTAACCATTTCTCTAAACCTTAAACTGAAGACTATGGGGAGACTACGAATGGCCATTGCTGATGACCATGATTTGTTCAGGCAAGGTCTCAAGTCAGTTCTGAAAGACAAATTCGAAGTCGTTTTTGACGTTCCAAACGGATTAGAATTGATCCGAAAACTTGAAGATTACAATGTCGATATAGTACTTCTGGATTTAGAAATGCCCGGGATGGATGGCTTTGAAACACTAAATTTATTGAGGACTTCACACCCTGATGTAAAATGCCTTATGTTGAGCTATTTCAGTGAGACTGATTTCATTGTCCGAGCAATTCAGTTGAATGCAAGAGGTTTTTTACCAAAAAATGCCACCATCGAACAATTGGAGAAGGCCATTCATTGTGTTTCAGACAACGGGTATTATTTTGATGAGGCTCTTCAATATATTGTTCCCATTCAAAAGAAAAGCAATTATCAATTTACAAATAAAGAAACAGCCATTATTCGCCTCGCATGTTCGGGGATAACAAATAAAGAAATTGCGAGTAAGTTGGGAATTTCGATTAAAACAGTTGAAAACCATCGTTCCAGTATTTTTGAAAAAGCTCAAATTAAGAATATTGCTCAACTCGTATTGATCGCTATTCAGGAGGGAATCGTCGTGATTTAAGGGTATTGTCAATAAGGGTAAACTCCTATTGCATAGCACCTTAATCGCCACTACTTTTGTCAAAAAGTACACTATTATTATGGAATTCATCGGAAAAGAATGCACATCTGCAATTAAAAAAGGTGATGTAGTTTGGCTAAAAAGTGGAGGTCCTGAAATGACAGTTCACTTAATTGACGAAGACGGAAATTGTACGTGTCTCTGGTTTCGGCATGGAGAAATTCAACGCTACTCTATAGAACACTCGTCGTTAACAAAAAAAAATCCGTTCTATCTAACTGAAAAAAAGCCAATTAGGGGTGAGTAATTATTTTTTTTAGATTTTTTTTCAATTCTTCTGTTACATTCTCAAAGTTTTAGCATTATAGCTTCATAAATCAAGCTTATGAACAAAACTACTAATGCTTCTCCGTAGCAGATTGTTGAACTTAAATCTCTCCAAAATGAAAACCAACATTCTCCTTATTTCTGAGCAGTTGCCTTATTTCAAAGCAATTGTTAGAAGATCTCTTCCTTCAAGATACATGCACCTCGCAGAGGACCTTGCGCAGGATGCCATCTTGAAAGCCATTGAAAAGGTTCACATGTATGATCCTTCCAAAGGCAACTTCAAAAGCTGGTTGTACCGGCTTACGCAAAATCTTTGTTTTGACGCCATTCGAAACATGGATCGCATGGAGCTCATACCTATCTCCGTGAATGTAATGGAGGAACAATCGAACAAAGATGTAGAGCGAAGCGAGCTTAAACGCATACGCAAAGCAATGCAATTTTTGTGTGAACGTGACCGAATGCTGATTACCTACCGCTTCATGTTCAACCTGAGCGGACGAGAAATGGCTCAATTAACAGGCATCCCGGAAAGTCAGATCAATATCTACTTCCAAAGAGCACGAATTCGACTTACCGAATTGTGTCGAAAGGCTGCCTGATTCATTAAACATCAAAAGCCATCCCAAAAGGGGTGGCTTTTTTGTTTGTTCTATTCCGTATTATCCCTTTTAGGTACAATAAAACGGTACAATTCACGATAAACGAATATGAATAAATGGATTGTATTGACAGTAATTATACTGACATCATTTATTGAATATTATTTCTTAAAAGAGTTAAACTACTGCGTCAATTGGGGATTGCAAGGTTTATTTTTCCTGATTGCTGCTTTAACACTTTGGATAGTCTTGATTATGGTATCATTGAATTACCTCAAAGGTGCTTTTTTAATATCTATATCAGGAGGAATATTAATTGTCTCATATTGTGTTTACAACTTGACACTACTAAATCATCTAAAAAGTGAATGTGATAAATTAATTCGACTCGCAAATAATCAGAAAATAAAATCAGGTAAATATCCATCAAAACTTAATTGTGAAATTGATACCAGGATCATTTACACTAAAATCAACGACAATGACTTTAATATCTTCTTTTATGTCACAGCCAAAAATTCAGGACACTTTTACAATCCAAAAGAGGGCTGGGGATATATGGACGATTAAATATGTGCAAAATAGCCTTTGAGTGTGAATTTCATTGAAGCATGAAAACTTCAAACATAAAGGAAATTGGCAATCACAAGAACACTTCAATTACCTTATAATCCTGCGGTATCCCAGAACATAGTTGCTGTCATACATTCGGACATTTACCTCATCATCCTGATTCCCTCCCAGGCAAACGATCTTTCCGGTGGCAGAGTCTTTGCCCAGATAAATTGCCACATGTCCTTTCCATGAATCTGGATCTTCTCTCCAGAATACTACAATATCTCCGGGCGTTGGTTGAGTTATGCGCTCGCCGACGTTCAGCCAGGATTTTGCAGTAGCTTTTTTCGTAAAGGCCGCACCTGCTTTTTTGGCACAATACGAAATAAAAACGCTGCACCACGCATCTTCATCCGAGGTTACATTCCTGTTTCCTGACTCCCGAAAGAACATCATTATATTTTTATCATTTTGTTCTCCGACAATCTCTTTCACACCATAAAATGCAACTGCCTGCTGTATGAGCGGATGTGAAAACATGTCTTTCTGGTAAAAGTCGCCCAGATCCATAACCATTTTCAGCTGATTGCTCGTTAACGAACCCTTATCAGATGATTGGCCAGACACCACGGCAACGTCTTTTTCAGGGATTTTTGATTCTTTTTTAGGTTGTGGAATAACCATCCTTTTCTTGGCATTTTTCACATAATAACTTGTAATATCTGCCTCCTCTACTCCATTGTTAAGCACGTCCACGGTAATGCTCATTCCATCGGATGTCTTAAGCGTAAAAAGGCTTTCCTGATAATTTAAGGGAACAGAGAACACCGTTCTGTCCTCGGCCGAAAATGTCTTAAAATTTCGAACTGCTTCAGCAGGATTAAGATCTCCCATGAGTCCAACCTTCTGCTGTTGGACAGAAGAAATCTGAACATATCCGCTAAAAATAAGTTTTAACTCCCCTCTTGCGGTAAGCTTCCCTTTCAAAGGAAGAAATACGTTACCCTTGGCACCTTTAAATGTGGGTGCTGCAAAAGGCATTTGGATAAACTGATCTAAAGTGACCGATTCTTCAAGAAGCTGATCTTCAGGGCGGTCAGGAAAGTGTGAATAGATCGCCAAGCCCGGGTCTAACTCGTGCCAATCCTCACCAAGAAAGACATCATAGAGTTTGCTGAAATCCCCAATTTGAATCATGTTCCAGCAATGTCGCTCACCCTGGCTGCCTACCTCAACAGATGATTTTTTAAGCCGCCCTTCCACAGTTTTAGAGGCAATATCTGCCGGGGAAAGAAGTTCATTGATACACCTGGAAATACCGAGTGAATTTGCGCTGCGTATTGATCCGCCAAGAATATCAGCAACTTGGCTTTCTGCTGCAGCTTCATCAAAAACAACGGCGCTTCGGAGAAATTCAGAAACTTTTTCAATCAATTCCCTTTTCGATTTTGTTTTTCTGGAAAAATACGCCGATAGAGCGTTCAAGTCGATCATTTCCGATGCATCCGTATTGCCAACTACAGTGAGTGTGGAAGGATCCAGAAAATAGGGCATGTCAAAGGAAGTTTTAGAAACTGACCTCAGGATATACGCATCTTTCTTAAAAATTGACTGCCATTTGTTCGCATAAACCTTGCTGTTTTCCACAATGTATGTTTGCGCGTATCTATCCGTTTTGAAATTAACAGCAATTGGGTTTAATGTCAGTTTACCGGAATGAAAGGTATAGGTGCCGTTATTTACCGATACAGTTCTTCTGGACGAACCCTTGGAAGAGGAGTATATTAAATGTTCAAAGGATAAATCCGTGTAAAGTCGAATGAGTTCAGTAGACCCTGACTTTCCTTTTGGAGAAAATACGGAACGGAGTGCTGCGGTTGGAGTTTTCCATTTCGAAAAGGCCATGATAGGCATGCATAGAATCAGCAGGAAAATGAACATTTTAGATTTCATATTTCAACTTTTTTGAGGTAAAAACGATGTGATACTTACAATACTCCAACCACTGATTATTGTAACAAAAAAAGGGGCCGAAGCCCCAATAAAAAATTACTTGACTTTATATAAATCTTGGGGTGGACTTCGAGTTCAAACACTTATCGAATGTATCGTAGTCATATCTTTCTGTCTCCAAGAATATCTTTTTGTCGCCTTGTATCTCGAGCTGTTTCTTGATTTTATATGAAGGCACGTAAGCAACTTTTCCATCTGGAAGAACAGCTACTAAAGAAAATCGCGTGTCGGCTATCGGTAGCGCATTCCATTCAAAGGCGTTAAGCTTCAAGACTCCATTTTGGTCTTCCAAAACCATGTAAAGCATCACTCTGTTGATATGCGGCTGAAGTTCGTCTTCGAAGTCGAACGTAATGTTCACAGTAGCCAGTAGTCCCGTGCTTTGAAGTTTATCAATATTACATATTCCGAACTCCTGCATTTGAAACTTATTGAGCAGCCCTTGTTCCTGTAACAATCTCGTTTTTTCAAGTTCGATGTCTGCCATTTCCTTTTCGAAAGCAGCCAGATCGCTTTCAAACTGCGCCATAGCCGCCTCAAGTGCCTCCCCTGTAAGTAGAGGTGTCGCAGAAACAGTACAGGTTCTGTTCATTATTTTTCCCTTGTAATCTACCGCTTTCAAAGAAAATGTCAGAGTAAACGGAGTGTTTGGTTCTGTAGGTTGCTCAATTTTAACGCTGGTCCAATTCACACTGAAAGCAAATTCGGCATCCTCTCCAGAAAGGATTTCCACCAGGCGCCATTTTGTATTTCGGAAAGCGCGAGTCAATTTGTTGCCAGCTGAATTCGTAATTTCAAAAATGATATCGTCGCTGCCTGGAACAGGATCGACAGGTTTAATGCCCGGATCAGGCAGTGCCGCAAGTGCTGAATCTCTTCGTGCATTGGGTACAGTTTCAAAAGCAGCCCCATTGTCCCAATTTAGGTCGTCCGTCAAAAAATAAAGTTTAAAGTCTTTGTCAGGACTAATTGCAGATGCCAATTCTACATTGACTTCCTTATCCTCGGACAACTTAAGTTCCTTTCCATTCTGACTTACGCGCAACTCCATCATTCCGCCAGAGGAAAAGAAGTCGGTGCGGTCGTCTCCAAACTGCATGGGAATGCCGCTATGCAGGATCTCTCCGGGAGTATGAAACTCTCTGAAACGTGCTGTAACATTCCCTGACACTCTGTTGCCGTTCTCGTCCACTAGCGCATCCGAAGGAATTACTATGTGTGTTCCCGTCGGCATATGCAGGGTGAGTCCATCTTCGGCTTTGAAACTCTTTTTTGTGAAGGGAATTCTTTTTCCGAGCGGCGGTAGTATACCCGGATCATAGGTCGTTAGGTATTGGTAATACAGGATTCCTGCAACGGCGACAACACATGCCGAAATTGTTAGAATCAGCCCTCGTTTTTTAGATTTATTTACTGGTTTCATGATCTTTACTATTTATCGTTTAACAAGTTCTTTAACATTCACTCCTAAAGAATAGCAGTACAGCATTCCATCTGATGTATTGACGAGCAGATCGACTTTACCGTCCTTGTCCACATCTTCGACGACAGGAATAAACTCGGACCTGCCTGCAAGCACCTGTTTGAAGTGAACCGCTCCGGAATTCTCACCCACAATCGCCAGCACTGAATTCGTTCCGGAAACAAATTCATAGATAATCACATTGCATAGTTCGCCATTGAATTTCACCTTATTGTCGGAGTACCTGCCAACATTGTAATCAAGGTTGCTATAGTATTGCTCTTTGACGATTTTATTCCATTTGTATGAAGTGAATTTGAAGGTGTTCAAATCCAGGTAACCGTTGTCAAAACCACAATCTCCGAAAGAAGAATTGTACGAAGTCGAAAGTAGCTCTGACTTGGGAAGTGACTTTCTGTAACGCTCTTCTCCTTTAGAATTTAAGCCAATCATATCGTACCCCTTGTCGGTTTTAACAGGCAACCATACAACCAAATTTTTATTTACACTGGAAATCAAAGGCTTGTCCCTGCCCAAAAGCGACAGATCGGTAGGATTCGGATATGAATATTCATACATCTGCTTGCCGCTTCGGCCATTAATGGCTTGTATTTTAGAATATCCGGAACTGTAGATAAGGTCTTCCGTTCCATCCTTATTCAGGTCCACAACAGCAGGTTCAGAAAAATAACAATTCCCCTGATAAAACTGGTTGTTCACCTTGAATACAAATCGGTTGTCGCCTGGTTTCCATCCTTTATAGTCTGAATGATAATGACTCCACAAGCGATTCCCATTTTCGGGATTTACAGCTGAAATCTCACCATTTTCTGTCGCATACACCAACACATCCATCCCATCGATTGTAATTGCTATCGGACGATGTTCGATGTCCCCGCCGGAAGGAATCCTCCAGCGCACTTTTCCACTCGCATCGAAGCACGTCAGTTCTTCATTGTCGCTTCCTGCATAAAATAGTTCACCAATTTTGACAATGCCATTCACATCCATATCTCCGACCTGTTCGTGAAGGATGTGATTTATCACTTTTCCAGAATTTGCCGAGATCTGGTAGATTCCATTGCCGTAATCTATCGCGTAATCTTTATAATGGCTCCCGTTAGAACCAATCCAGATAGACCCATCACAGATAACAGGCCTCGTCCGATCAGTGGTGTTTCCTATTTCACATTTCCACTTGAGCTTGAGGCTTTGTGCAACGGGCCTTTCCTTTACAGGCAAAGCAGCGGCTATTCCAAGCATGAGAACAACCGTAAAAAGAAGAATTCTAAACATGGCTAAAGATTTAATTTCTATTCTAACCATGTCCGAAAGAAAAAATAACACTCTACCCGATACTTTCCCAAAAAAGCAATGTGCCTCCTATAGCTTCGCGTACACATTGAAAATTATTTGGAATCAATGAGCGATCCATGTAATAGGTAACCATTTTTGTGTTTTTAGAAAGAAGTGACAGTTCATTCGAAAGGTATTCCTCATAGATTGAAGCGGTTTTGTCATGATCCGAAAATCCTTGCATGCGTTGTCCAGGCTTTCTGTGTTCCAGAAATGGATTAAAAATGAAAAAACCATTAAATTTCTGAAAATCACTATTCAAAATATTGTCATGAACAAAATCAATGTTTTGAAGCTTAAATTCCTCCGCTAACTTTCTGGAAATAGAAACCAATTCCGCACGGAATTCTACACCGGTAAAATGTGCATTTTCATTTAGCAACGCACCTAGCAAACAAAATTTGCCCGAACCTGAACCAACATCAAGAATCAGAGGGTCCTTTCGATCCGCCAGAAAACGAGCTGCCTGTTCAATGACAAAAACACCCGAAAAATGTTGATCCGCATGCACTCGGTAAGATTCAGGGAGCAATGCATCCAATTGCTCATCCGTGGGCAGTGTCCCGTCTTGAATCGCATCGAGAATAATTTGAACATGCATTTGGTGAAGTTATAAATTCAACCAGTAGCATGCTTGATTTCGAATTAGTTTTTACTTTTGAAACCTATTGAGCCAGTGATCCTGTTACGTCAGTGGTTGATAGGATTTAGCCGGGGATGTAGCTCAGATGGCTAGAGCGCTTGGCTGGCAGCCAAGAGGTCGTGGGTTCGAGCCCCATCTTCTCCACAAAACAGAGTGAGAACGAGAGTGAGTGCGAAAAGCGTCACTCTCTTTTTTTTATAACCGGGGCGAGAAGTTCATACCGAGCGAAATGAAATGAAGTCGAGGTAAGCCCCATCTTCTCCACAAAACAGAGTGAGAATGAGAGTGAGTGCGAAAAGCGTCACTCTCTTTTTTAATTTGATCTGTAATCAAGAAAGATAGATATTAAAGGTTCTGAGAAATTCTCTGAGTTCCATGAGCAATTCACCGAGTACATTCTTTCCGGTGAAGACACCATCGATATAACAGGCACCCCAGAAAAAGGTACTCCCTCCTCTTTTTTGTCTGCTGGTTACATCTTCATAGAGGTAGTTACTCCCAGTGTTGATCAATTGTTCGGCCAGATGTGGATGCTGTGTGAATTTGAGCAAAAAGAACATACTTCATATTTTGAACATCCCACTCGCTTGTAGGTTCAACAACCCTTTTATCTTTGTAAACATTAGATTTTGCCTTCCTTTTAAGGATTATAGGATTTGAAATTTTCCTGAACTCTTCTTTTATTTCTTCATCTTTAAAGCGCATGGCCTGAAATAACCCTTCGCTGTGAAACCATTCCTTCCCTTCTTCATCCACAATCTTGCACGAATACATGTTACCCATCCATCCATAAGGCTGGGATACTGTGTTAAATCCTATTTTCATAAATATTAATTTTTTAGACTCGCTTTAAACGAAAAAGGACCTAAAAAATAACTCCACCAAGCTTATTTAGGTTCCACATGAATCAACACGTGACCTAACTCCTTAATTTCCTCCTTAAGCCTGTCCTTAAGTTGATGAGCAAGCGCATGTCCTTCTGATACAGAAAGTTTTCCATCCACCAAAGCATGAAGATCCACATGGTATTTCATCCCAGCTTTACGTATGAAGCATTTTTCCGTACCCTGTATGCCTTCAACCTTGAGGGAAACAGTACGGATCTCTTGTTCCATTTCCGGGTAACTGTGTTCGTCCATTACCTCACCCAATGCCGGCCTAAAAATTTTGTATGCGTTATAAAAAATAAACCCTGAAGCAAAAAGCGCTGCCCAGTCATCGGCGGAGGCATACCCATTTCCTAAAAACGCAGCAATCGAAATACCAATAAACGCAGTAACCGAGGTGACTGCATCGGACCGATGGTGCCATGCATCTGCTTGTAAAGAAGAGCTTCCGGTTTCAAGTCCCCGTTTCATGACATAACGAAAAGAGGCTTCCTTCCACAAAATGATCGCTCCGAGCACATACAATGTCCAGGTGGATGGCAACGCATGAGGAGTCTGAATATTCTGAATAGATTCGATGGCGATTACAGTAGCTGATGTGATTAAAAATCCGACGACCACAAACGTCACCAATGGCTCAGCACGTCCATGACCGTATGGATGGTTTTCATCCGGCGGTTTATTTGAATAACGAATTCCAAACAAAACCAGCAAAGAGGAAAAAACATCTGCTGTAGATTCAATCGCATCGGCAATGAGCGCGTATGAATTGCCTATAATTCCTGACACACCTTTAATGACTGCGAGCAGAAGACTCGACAGAATACTAATAAAAACTGTGCGTTGAGCAGTGGATGTAGCAGAATTCACATTTCGAAGATACTCATTTCGCTACTTCGAGCATGCGGGAAAAAGCTTCATTGAGAATTTTTTCTGACGTAGCAAAACAGATGCGTACATGTCCTTCAGAAGCCGACTCAAACCACTGAGTGCCCCCCGGCACCAGGGCCACTCTTGCCAATTCTAAAGTAGATTGGACAAATTCCTCAGAGCCTACCCCCTCAGCCAATTTAGGAAAGGCAAGGTACGTTGAATCGAACGAGCAATTCAATAACATCGGATGTGCCTCCATGAACTGATGCACAAGTTTCTTCATGCTCAACAGATGAACTTTAAATTCATCCAGCCAATACGCTGCGTTCTTGAGCGCCGCGGTTCCTGCCGCCTGCGAAAGAATTGGAATACCAAAAGCTGTGGACCTATGGCCCGAAGCTTCAAGAACATTCATAAAAACCTCAGCAGATGGACAAAGGATATACCCAATTCTTAGTCCCGCGAGTCCAAAGTTTTTGGATAAGCCGGAGACCACTAACTTTTTCTCGAAATGTTCAAATGAAGTGTCAAAAAGGCTGGTGACGCGGCCCTCAAACGTTATATCCGCCCAAATTTCATCTGAAATAATCCAAAGGTCATGCTTCAAAGCAAAAGCAATCAATTCATTCAGATAGCTTTTTGAATACTTCTTTCCAAGCGGATTATTGGGATTGCAGAGCAAAATGGCACGCGTATCTTTTCGAATTAGTTGTTCTAACCGTTCAATCGATAGTTCTGCCGTGGTCTTGTCTACCTGACATGTAATCACATCAGCACCGGCCGCCTCAACGGACTTTCTGAATAAAAAATCGACCGGATCAGGTATAATTGCACTGTCCCCTCTGGACAGAACTGAAGATACTGCAACAAACAACCCATGTGCCGCACTGTTCACAGGTAGAATATGCTGTGGATTCAATCTGGAGTTGTAGTTCAACCCATACCATTCAGCAATTGCCTCCTTGAATTCAGCATTTCCTTCAGGGGAACCATACGAGAAATAGCCTTCTCCGACGAAATTCCGAATTCCGTCGAGAATTTCCTTTGCAACAGGAAAATCGGGATCTGCGGCCGTCAGCGGAATAACATCTGAATCAGTCACAGCCCATCTGTAATTGAATGCCCTTTTACGAAGCACTTCCATGTTCACCTGTTCGTTCGAAAATAATTGCATAATCAGTGAATTGTTAGTGGTAAACTGTAGGTTTTCGCTTGTGACAGCCGAAGAAACTCAGCCACCAGTTCATCCCCGTGGGAAATATAGTAATCTATTATCTTTCTTCGCTTCGCATCATATTGAGCAAATAACTGGTTCAATGGTGTGTTTCCACTATCTGATGAAACGACACTTATCCATTCTGCCACATCCTCCAACGCAGAATTGGCGCCCTGACTGGTAAGTGGCAAAAGTGGATGTGCCGCATCCCCCATAAGCAATATATTTTCGTTGTAATATGCAGGAAGATGTTCCATGCGTTGGGACACCCATAAAAAGGCATTTTCAAAATTACTCTTTTCCAATAGTCTCTTAACATGTTCCGGAAACTCTTTAACCGAACGGAAAACATACGCTCGGAGAACTTCGGGATCCTTGCTTTGAATGGGGTCCTTAAATTGATTGAACTGAAGAAACCAAACGTACCTTTTATCATTCAAAGGAATAATTCCCAATGCTTTACCAGCCTCTAAATCAACTACCTTGAGAAACTCATCCAGAGAAAAAGGCATGTCTTCAGCCTCCACAGTACAGACAATTTCGCGTTCTCCAACCTCCTCCAGCTCAAAATTTGGAAAGAGAGATGTTCTAATTCCCGAACGGAAGCCATCTGTAGCAAGAAAAGCCGACGCTTCGAAATTGGTTGCATCACTGAATTGGACTTTTGTATTCGAAGAAGTAGTTTCAAAGTGAGAAAACTCTTTACCGAAATGAATATTCTCCACACCTATTTCTGTTCGAAAAAAGTCATGAAGGTGATCCCGTCCGATAGCAATACAATTCTCCAGGTATTTGGTATGAAGTAATTCGTTCTCAGGAGTTATTGCACGAAAATGATTGATGTGGTTTCCGTACTTGTAAATTTTATTGCTTAATCCCAAAGCATCGAGCGCATCAATGCCATTCTTCAAAATCAAAAATCCAAAACCTTTATTTTCAAAATCCTCCTGGCGTTCAAACATGCGTGCATTTAAACCTGATTTGTCCATGGCAACTTTCAAGAATCCCCCGCAAATGCCTCCCCCTATTATTCCAAAGGTATCCTTTCGGTGACTTTGATGCATCTTGTATGGCGTTTGATTGAGTCTAAAGTATTCATAGTTTTCAATATTTTCCATGATGACCTCACCCTGATCGTACAATTCTACAAGCTCGTTCCGTAATTCCAATTCTCCTTTCGAAGTAATTGTTTTCAGCTGACTGAACGAAAATCGACTTCCATGCCTCAATACTTCATGTAGCGAAGAATTAAATTCACTTGACAGATCCGTGATTCCAAGCAACTCACTCAGATAATGTTCCATTTTCAAAGTAACATCCTCGAAAAAAGCATACTCTGTAATATTCAAAACTTTTCTTCTCTCCCCACTTGAATTTTCCAGAATAAAGGACGGAAAGTGTCGAATTTTATCCTCTTTTTTTAAATCAAGTGACTGATCCAAAAGCGCTTGAGCCTCGCCGTTTTCGAAACTATGAAGAAAATCTTCGATATTCAATCCGGAATTTATGGCACACGTTAAAATTGCTTCTTTCTGAGAAATATCCTTTCCGCTTATGAAGATAGATTCTCGCATGTTCTGCAACAAGTGATGCGCCTTTTGTACATCCTCTATGCTGGCAGCATAAAACGCTTTACACGCCAGATAGGACGTTTCAAGTTTGCCTTTTTTCCAGACGGAGGTATCAATGGCAATCTTAAATCGTTTCGCTTCACTCTCCCATAAGTTCTTGAGAAACTGAGCATTGTCCATCCTTTTATCAATTCGCTCCATGGTTTCCCATGACTCCAAAAGCCCGCCCATGCGGTATTCGAGTTGAATGTGCCGGCGATAACTGAGCAGAAACTTAAGCAGAAATGGCTCAAAAGCCCAACAAGTAGAACACAATGGATCGGTGTAGTAGATCAGTTTGATCTCTGTAGTAGGTTGCATTGTAGCAGGTAATTTGAACTAAAATTATAAATTATTTTAATTCAACTCATTTTTTGAAGGTCATAAATGGAAATAAGCCCATATTCCACCCTCAGGAACAGGTGCCAAAACCTTCAATTTTTCTTTAGTCGTAGGATGGATAAGCTCCAGTTCACGTGCATGAAGATCTATCGATCCGTCAGAATTTGGTCGTTTTGCTCCATATTTAACATCGCCCTTAATCACACACCCTATCGTTGCAAGCTGACAGCGAATCTGATGGTGTCGGCCCGTTTCCAATCGAATCTCAAGCAAAAAATACTTTTCGGAGGTAGCAATCAACTTGTAATGTAAAATGGCTTTTTTGGTACCTGACGACTCTGTCAAAGAGGCATAGGAACGGTTCTGTTTTTCATTCTTCTTCAAATAATGAATCAAAGTCCCTTCGTCATGTTCAGGTCTCCGCTCCACAACAGCCCAATAAATTTTGTTGGTTTCCTTTTCCCTGAATTGCTTGTTTAATCGTTCCAGCGCCTTACTCGTTTTAGCAAATACAACTACACCTGAGGTGGGTCGATCCAAGCGATGTATGACTCCGCAAAATACGTTGCCGGGTTTATCGTGTTTGACCTTTAAATACTGTTTGATTCGGTCAGGCAATGTTTCATCGCCGGTTTTATCTCCCTGCACGATCTCTGAAGACCTTTTGTTTACAATAATGAGATGATTGTCTTCGTAAAGGATGTCAGGCTGCATTGTTTTTTCGATCAATACTGTTCCTTTTCATTTGGAAAATCGCCCGACCTTACGTCACTGATATACTGCCGGAACGATCCCATCATCTGGTCGTACAGGTTATTGTATTTTCTCAGAAACCGGGGACTGAACTCATTGTTTATCCCTAACATGTCATGCACCACAAGCACTTGACCATCTACCCCGGAACCGGCTCCGATTCCTATAATTGGAATTTCTACAGAACGTGCTACCTCACCGGCCAATTCTGCAGGTATTTTTTCAAGGACAATAGCAAAACAACCGGCCTCTTCAAGCGCACGCGCATCCTGTTTTAAACGTTCAGCTTCTTCTTCCTCTCTGGCCCGAACTACATAGGTTCCAAATTTATAAATGGACTGAGGTGTAAGTCCGAGGTGACCCATCACGGGAATACCTGCCGTAAGAATTCGTTTAACCGATTCAATGATTTCTGCTCCACCCTCCATTTTGACGGCATGGGCGCCTGATTCCTTCATAATTCTGATCGCACTTGAGAGCGCTTCCTTGGAATTGCCCTGGTACGAACCAAAAGGAAGATCTACCACAATTAGTGCTCTGTTCACGGCACGAACAACAGAAGAAGCATGGTAAATCATCTGATCCAAAGTAATCGGCAAGGTGGTTTCATGACCCGCCATAACATTTGAGGCAGAGTCACCCACAAGAATCACGTCGACCCCTGCTGCATCGATGATTCTGGCCATTGAAAAATCATATCCTGTGAGCATGGAGATCTTCTCACCCGCATGTTTCATTTCCTGCAGCGTATGAGTGGTAACCTTTTTAACATTTTTATGGACCGACATAATGTTCTGTTTCAGCAAAAGTAGGAAAGAATTTCTTGAGAAATCAGTTGCCCGGCATCTCCTTCCCAATGTGAATAATTGCATCCCCCTTGTACACTACGGGAGATTCGTTCACACAAATAATGTAACCGGACATTGAAGCCCTGATTTTCCGTTCGTATTTTCCAAACGGATCCGTGATCATT
>JBEGVI010000004.1:0-3178 GCA_041178485.1 Bacteroidota bacterium
GGTGGGTTGGTTACCATCTTTCAGATGACCAAAGTAAATGAAGTCGAGGAGCTCAAGAATAAGCGCATTAATTCCTCGCTGATCGCAGCAGCTTTTATAGTTGCCATTGCCTTCATCGTAAGTTCATACTGCGGACTCCTCTGTGAGGCACTGATTCCCTATCCGGAGGTCATGACAATTAGGTGATTCTTACTTCTAGACAATTTGGTATACAATCAACACAATTATATCGCTTGCCGGGTTTATAATCTCTTGTAAAGAGTTAGGTAAATGCCTTTTTAACCTTTTTGGAGGCGGAACTTTCTTTAATTGTTGTTTCAAGAAACCTAATTCTTTACTTCAAGCACCTGATGTTTAACAAATTTTCTGTTCATCAAACAATACTCCAATCTCCCCATTTGCACTCCGGCATATCCTGCCTGATTGATGAGTACCAATTCTCCTTCTGAATTCTTTGCTTCGAACGGCTTATCAAGAAAGGTATGCGTATGTCCGCCCAAAATGAGGTGAATCCCGCTCGTTTTACTCGCCAGTACTTTATCTGAAACCTTGTCATCTTTATATTCGAAGCCAAGGTGCGATAAACAGATCACGAGGTCGCAGCCTTTTAAACGGAGTTCCTTTGCCTGTTGATTTGCAGTCTCGATCGGATCGAGGTACCGGGTGTTCCCATAATTACTCTCCGGAACAAGCCCTTTAAGTTCGACTCCCAGTCCAAAAATACCGATCTTCAATCCTCCCCGTTCGAGTACGAGATGCTTTTGAGTATGCTCTTTTAACAGTGTTTCTGAAAAATCGTAGTTTGCACACAGGAAAGGAAAACGGGCATGTTGTTTAGCATTCAGAAAACCCTCCAGGCCAATGTCAAAATCATGGTTGCCCATCGTAGATGCATCGTAACCGAGTTCGCTCATCAGTTTCATTTCCAACACCCCATGATATTTATTAAAATAAGGCGTCCCCTGAAAGATGTCTCCCGAATCAAGTACTAAAACATGTTCTTCTTCAGATTTTATTCGCTGAATGAGGTCAAATCGCCGTGCCACTCCACCTTGATTAGGATATTTGGCGTGATTGGCCGGAAAGGGATCAATGTTGGAATGCGTGTCATTTGTGTGCAAAATCGTTAGTTTCTTGAAATGTTTTGCTTTACCCACCATCATCTTCCAAGCGGGCTGGATGAATAAGGCACCTGCTGCAACAGTAGTTTGATTTAAGAATGTTCTTCTTTTCATTTTAATTAAAATGAGATTCGACACAATGTATCCACTATCAATTCCTTTTGAAATCTAACTTCATCAATGAGTACATCTCGCATCAATTTTCCGGACTGTTGGAAATCCAGTTTCTGTTTAAAAAAAACAGCCTTATCTCCCCCATTCATAAGGTAATCGGACGTGATGATGTAAAACGACTGATGGCTTTCATTCAACCCATTTACAATCAATTTTCCTTTTTCTATCTTGGCATTCGAAAGGGGTTCACCACCTGAATTTCTTAAAAACCCTTCGATTTCCGGTATTGAAGACACAGGCATTCGTACCCAAACAACCTGATTGTCAAAGGGCATCAACTTAAAAAGATCGCCCATCGTAATTTCTCCCTTGTTAATTGTCGAACGGATACCACCTGTGTTAAGCAGACACATAACAGGTTCGGAAAGACGCACGGTTCTCGTTTGATGCATGAAAACCGCATCCGCAACCCAGTTCATGAGATCAGAGCATGGACGCTTTGTCGCCATGCCTCTCGGAGAGTATCCAAGCACCTGTCCCATTTCTTCTTGTAAAGAATCTCGGTAAGGAAAAATGAGTGAATCGATTTTGTTCGTCCCGGAACCGGTAACGGTTTCGTAGGTTGCAGAGATACGCGCGGTATTGTCTGAGCACCCTAAAAACAGCAAGAGCAATGAATAGAACAGAACAGAACGAAGAACCTCCGTCATTGATTTCATTCAAGAATGATTTTCCGGGTAACACTCCCCGTAGCGCTGGCGATGCAAAGTGTGTAACATCCTTTAGCGAGACTTGAGACATCAATGCTTTGACTTCCTGTTCCCTTGTTCGAAAAAACAATTCTTCCGTACATATCACAAAGGGAAACAAACAATTCTTCCGTTTCGTTCATGGAATACGTAATTTTATCTTTTGCCGGATTGGGATATACCTTCAGGCCTTTCATTCCAGATCCCTGTTCTTCTATTCCCACACCTCCGCCGGCAAGTAATTTCATAGTAATCGGCAAGTGATCACTCATGTAGTACAACGCATTGAGAATATTGGCTGGAACGGACGTATTCGCAGGCTCGTTCAGTGCGAGATTAAAATGTTGCCCATCCTGACCAACTACACGGTAACTGCCGGCAAGAAATTGCACCCCGTTGCTTCCATAACGTATGTCATCCGAAAACAGCATCATGTCAAAACGATCATCCATACCCCCTGTGGAACCTCCGTCAATCGACAAAAGCCGGGTGCTTTGAGTATGGTGTATTGCAAATGAAGCATTGGAATGGTATTCTCCCGGACCAATCGGATCAAAGAGATTGGCCTGAGTTTCCCCTGTAAAAATCGAATACGCAGATTCAGAGGAACCATAAATATTCATGTCGCCTCCCAGTATGGTATTCTCGGCAGAAGGGCGCGTATTCAGATAACTTCGCAAAATTGCAGAAGCAGAAGCACGTTCAGACGCATCACTGGACGTATTTCCTGCTTTCAGGTGTGCCGCGTACATGTACAAATAGGCTGTGTCACTCGATGCCGTGAGTGCAGGATCCTTGTAATACAGAACATATTCATTGTATTGTCTTGGCGTAGCCTGAATTTCATTCTGTTCTTTGAAACCGATTTTGGCGGTGTTATAGAACAACATGTTCTCATCGTCCGGACCATCGGTGTAATTCACCATTGCATAATTTGTAGTTCCAACATTCAGCGCAGTATTCAAAATCGTGGAGGCACCTGCAGGACTCGTAATCTCGCAAACAACAAAAATATCCGGTTTCTCATATTGCAGAATCGTCTGAAGATAGGCGATTCGCGCTGAATTAATGTCCGGATAATTGAGGATATTGTACCACATCACCTTGATGGTGTCCTGCGCAAATAGATGTGATGCTGTAAAAAAAAAGGTGCAAAGAAGCAGTTTCATACATTTCATCTTATTTTTCTTTTAC
>JBEGVI010000005.1:0-4896 GCA_041178485.1 Bacteroidota bacterium
AAGTTGAGGCCATTCGTTACGGTAGTTCAGGGCAAATCTCGGACAGCCATGAGAACCTGCAAACGCCGGATTCAGGTAGAGTGGATTGGCATAGAACTGGGTAAACGTCGGGTCTTGCGCATTGACTGTCAGGTACATGAGTACGGCTGTGCAAGTAAAAACAAAACGTTTAAGTCCTTTCATTTGTGTTGGTTATGTACAACGAAATCTGACCAAAGATAACGCAAATTTCAAAATTTGGTTACAAATATGACAATTCGAAATAAAATAATAACATCAACTAAACGTTTTTTTCAGTGTTAAATTGTTAATGTATTCAGATATTTGTCCTGTGAAGCACACAAAACCTAGCTTGTTTATGATTCGAGTATCCAAAACATTTATTTTTCTCTGCTTGAATTTTTTAGCCATTTCACAAGATACACTGGAATTCAAATTGAATTGGTTGAGTCCTGTGAAATACAAAAGTGACGATCGAGAGATTTTAATTCCAACAATTCAGGGTCAAACGCCCGACAATGGCAAGCTCGTCTTTTATGACACAAGAAAATTAAGCTCGGTCAATTTTGAAATCCAATTAAATGATTACAGCCTCTCAATTGCTCCAAAAGAAGATGTTGCTTATTTAAACACTCAAAGCTTTGCTGTTTCCAATGAACCGGAAATCCAAGTGAAAGTAACTACTGATCGTGGAAAGCCTTATGCCGTTGTGTACGTTTTTCCATACATCACCAAGGAAGGAAAAGTGATGAGGATGGACCGATTTTCGGTTCGGTTGGATTCAAAGCCCAGTTCTGTTTCTGTTAACAAGGGTTTTGCAACTCAATCTGCTCTTGCAGCCGGATCAGGTAGCTGGTATAAAATTGCGGTAGACAAAGATGGAATTTATAAGATAGACAAGGCATTTCTTGAGGCGTGCGGAATTGTTACCGATGGGCTGGATCCAAACTCGATCAATATATATGGCAACGGAGACGGAAAATTGCCGGAACTCAATAGCATTCCCCGAACTGACGACCTCGCGAAGAATGCAATACAAATCGTTGGTGGCAATGACGGTCAATTTAATGAGGGGGATTATATTCTATTTTACGGATGGGGACCAAATCGCTGGAGTGCATCAGGCGGATCTTCCATGGATCAGGACAAAAATATATACAGTGACCAGTCTTGCTATTTTATTAATGTAAATGCCAATGAGCCTCCGCTTAGAATTGAAGATCTGACCAGTTCAGGAATTTCTCCGACACATGTGGTTAACTCATACTCGTACTGCGATATTCATGAAATTGATAACGTCAACTTAGTTGGGGGAGGGCAAAGATGGTACGGTGAATTGTTTGATACTGAATTGGAACAAACATTTAATTTCAACATTCCAAACATTGAGACTGCCTCTCCGGTTTTCTTTAAAGTCGCAATTGCCTCAAATTCGGTCCTTTCTTCAGGGACAGCTCAAGATTATTTTGTCAATGGGAATTTACTTTCAAGTTCGCCGTTGCCGGTAGTTTCCTACGATTACTTTCGTTCGTCGAAATCTTTTTCCTGGCTAAATCCTACCGCGAATATTGCATTAAAGATTCGCATCACGCGCAATTCCCCGAACACAGTTGCATACCTCGACCGGATTTTGGTGAATGCCAGACGAAAACTCACCTTTTTCGGTACACAATTCAACTTCAGGGATATAAGTTCGGTAGGTGCAGGATTTGTTTCCTCTTTCACTGTAGCTAATTTTCCTTCTGGAGGCTTTGTTTGGGATGTAACAGATCGACATCGCCCATTTCGGCAACTTGGAACGGCAGGTTCAGGTTCTTTTTCTTTCGTTGCAGAAACAGATACGCTTCGTGAATACACTGTTTCAAATGGAACTGACTTTTATCTGCCAACACGTGTAGGACCGGTTAACCATCAGAATTTACATGGTTTGGAAGCCGCAGAATTACTCATCGTTACTCATCCAAATTTCCTGTCACAAGCACAGCGTTTGGCCTCCTTACATGAATCGGAAGGAACGAGTACTCACGTCGTGACAACTACACAGGTCTTTAATGAATTCAGCTCCGGAATGCAAGATGCAACGGCGATTCGCATGTTTGCTAAAATGTTTTACGACAGAGCTGCGGCAAATCCCGATTTGCGTCCAAAGCATTTGTTGCTATTTGGAGATGGCACCTATGATCCCAAAAACCGACTTTCCGACAATAATAATTTTGTTCTGACGTATCAGGTGGCGAACAGCGAAGACCATATTTCAGCATTGGTTACGGATGATTATTACGCAATGCTCGATGATGTTGAGTCCATTGCACCGACAGATCTAATGGATATTGGTGTTGGGAGATTGCTGGTTTCAGATGCTCAAATGGCCAAAGAGCAAGTGGATAAAATAGAACATTACTTAAAGAACGGTTCGTCATTGTTCGCGAATTCAAGTGCTTCTTCCTGTGCTGTGAATTCGAATGGTGTAAGTTCAACATTTGGGGAATGGCGAACGAATTATGTTCAGATTGCGGACGATGAGGAAGGTGGGTATTTTGTCGTTCAGGACACGGAACCTCAATATGAAGAGGTGAAATTGCAGCATCCGGAGATGAATTGCGATAAATTGTACTGCGACGCTTTTCCGCAGGAGGTAACTGCAGGGGGCGAGCGCTATCCGGACATTTACAATGCGATAACCGACCGTGTTGAACGTGGAGCCTTGGTGGTGAATTATGTTGGCCACGGTGGAGAGGTAGGTCTCGCTGAGGAACGTATTGTGACAATACCGCAAATTCAGGATTGGGACAATATCAACAAGTTGAATCTTTTTGTTTCTGCAACGTGTGAATTTACCAAGTACGATGATCCAGAGCGCGTTTCTGCCGGAGAATGGGTTTCGTTGAATCCAACCGGGGGCGCGATTGCTCTTATGACCACTTCCCGTTCTGTTTTCTTTGGAGTGAATACATTGACCGGACTTAAATTCTTTGAAACTGTATTTCAGCGGGATGCGGCCAATGAACCACTGTCCTTCGGGGAAATCATGCGGGTGACCAAGAACGGTTCCGGTTCAAGCGACAACAAACGAAGTTTTACACTTATCGGCGACCCTGCGTTGAAGTTGGCACTGCCTCGAATGAGAGTTTTGACGGACAGCATCAACGGGTTAAGTCCAAGTGTGGAGATCGATACGCTCAGAGCCTTAAGCAAAGTTACAGTGAAAGGCCATCTTGAAGATTTCAATGGGAATATTCTCAATGGTTTCAGTGGCGTGCTTACTCCGACTGTCTTTGATAAGCCGAAGATCCAAACCACTCTCGGGCAGAACGACGATTCCCCGGAAATCGATTTTGAACTGCAGAAAAATGTTGTTTACAAAGGGAAAGCATCCGTGTCAAATGGTTATTTTACCTTCAGTTTTATCGTTCCGAAAGACATCAATTATTCTTTTGGAAACGGAAAGATCAGTTATTATGCGAATAGCACAAGTACCGATGCAAGTGGTTCGGATACCCGTTTCAGAATTGGTGGTTTCGATACCCTTGGATTGAATGATGCCGTTGGTCCGGATATTGATCTTTACATGAATGATGAGAATTTTGTCTTTGGAGGAATTACCGATGAAACGCCTGTTCTCATTGCTCAATTGTTTGACGAAAACGGTATAAATACGGTAGGAAACGGAATCGGTCATGACATTACGGCCATTCTTGACGGTAAAACTGCGGAACCTGTGGTTTTGAACGATTATTATACTGCTGACCTGGATTCCTATCAATCCGGTGAGTTACGGTATACGTTTCCGGAACTTGAGACAGGAAAACACACGCTGACACTGAAAGTATGGGATGTGAACAATAATTCATCAGAAAAAACCATTGAATTCAATGTGCAGGAAAAAGAAGATCTCACATTGGATCATGTACTGAATTATCCGAATCCTTTTACCACCCGAACTTCTTTCTTTTTCGAACACAATCAGGTCTGTTCACACCTCGAGGCTCAGGTTCAAATCTTTACGGTCTCGGGCCGATTGGTTCGTTCAATAAATCAACTCGTGCAAACAGAGGGATTCCGTTCGCAGGGCATCGAGTGGGATGGAAAAGATGATTTTGGCGACCAGCTTGCGAAAGGAGTGTATGTTTATGCTGTTAAAGTCACTACGCCGGATGGACAAAAAGCGGAAAAAATTGAAAAATTAGTTTTATTAAGATAATGACACAATAAAGCGTTGTGAATTACGTATATTTGCCAACCCATAATGAATGTATGCGCAGGATAAGCTCTTTTTTAGTGGTGTTTTTGTTGCCCTTGAGCATGGTAGCTCAATCCGGTGTAACACAGAACGATCTTCAGTTGAATACCATTACGACTGCGCTTCCTTTTATGGCGATTACGCCTGATTCAAGAGCCGGAGGAATGGGGGATGCGGGTACTGCTCTAAGCGGAGATGCGAACTCGATTTACTGGAATACGTCTCTCTTGAATTTTGCCAAAGATAAATCTGAGATCAGCTTGTCGTACACTCCTTGGTTAAGACAACTTACAAACGATATGCACTTGTCGTACCTGTCTGGTTTTTACAAACTGGATGAGCGCAATGCAATCGCGGGAGCAGTTCGCTTCTTTAGTTTGGGAGAAATTACTTTTACAGATGCCGCAGGAAATGTTATCCGAGACGATAAGCCGAGTGAGTTTGAATTGACAGCTGGATATGCTTTTCGTTTAAGTGAGCGCTTGAGTGTAGGTGTCAACGGAAAGTTCGCATACTCGAACCTAACAGGTGGATTGACTGTGGCCGGCGTAAATACAAAGGCAGGTGTTGTGGGTGCAACTGACATCTCTTTTTCATACTTCAATGACGATGTTCAGTTGGGTTCTACAGACGGTGTGTATACGTTTGGATTAACC
>JBEGVI010000006.1:0-28319 GCA_041178485.1 Bacteroidota bacterium
AAGTTGAGGCCATTCGTTACGGTAGTTCAGGGCAAATCTCGGACAGCCATGAGAACCTGCAAACGCCGGATTCAGGTAGAGTGGATTGGCATAGAACTGGGTAAACGTCGGGTCTTGCGCAGAAACATTCCACGAAAAAGAAATACAAAGAATTAAAATCAACTTTTTCATGGCTTCACGTTTAGTTAAAACAGTCGGTGTGAACTGTATTTTCAATTTAACGTAAATTACCCGGTGAATTATATAGTAATTTTCAAAGGGCACTTCACTGCGAACAAACTCAGACAATTAACGAACTTTTTAAAAAATGGAAGTAATATTTTTATAGTTTTGTTTTATTCGTAAACAATCTGCTATGTCTGAACATCCTTGGTTTAAAAGTTATCCTGAATTTGTAGAGAAAGAACTCACGTTGGACAGATATGAGAACCTCGTTGATATATTCGATGAGTCTGTCAAGAAATACGGTGACAAAATCGCATTTAAAAACATGGATGTCAGTCTGACATTCAATGAAGTAAACCATCACGTGAATGCCCTTGTGTGGTATCTTCAAAATAAAACCGATCTTCAAAAAGGCGATCGAATTGCATTGCAAATGCCTAATTTATTGCAATTTCCGATCACCATATTTGCATGCCTGAAGGCCGGTTTGGTCATCGTAAATACAAATCCTTTATACACCGCAGAAGAAATGCGGCATCAGTACAAAGATTCGGGTGCAAAAGCCATCATTATTCTCGAGAACTTTGCATACAATCTTCAAACGATCCTCAGCGAAACGGAAATTAAAACCGTCATCACCACCAGTATTGGGGATATGCTGGGAGGCTTGAAGGGTGCAATCACCAATTTCGTTGTTCGCTACATCAAAAAAATGGTTCCATCCTACTCTTTACCGGGTGCGATTCCTCTCAAGAGCATTCTTAAAAGCCATTCCGGAAAAACCGGTAACCGTGTCGATATCAGTTCGAAGGACCTTGCATTTCTGCAATACACCGGAGGAACAACAGGGGTATCCAAGGGCGCAGCGCTCTCTCATGGAAATCTTTGTGCCAACGTACAGCAGGTGGAGGCATGGATCGGTTATATGTTCAAAGAAGGAGAAGATACGATCATCACGGCCCTGCCAATGTATCATATATTCGCGTTGACGGCAAACTGTATTGTTTTCTTCCGCTACGGTGCAACAAACGTTTTAATTACGAATCCAAGGGACATGAAGGCCTTCTGCAAAGACCTCAAGAAGAATCCATTCTCTATCCTCACCGGTGTGAATACCTTATTCATAGGATTGCTCAATCAAGAAGTTTTTAGATCACTTGATTTTTCAAAACTAAAACTATCCCTGGGAGGTGGAATGGCGGTTCAGGATGCTGTTGCCGACCGTTGGGAAAAACTAACGAACAGTCCTTTGCTGGAGGCTTATGGTCTTTCTGAAACCAGCCCTGCTGCGACAATTAACCCTATCAATGGAACACATCGTCGCGGTTCCATTGGATTGCCACTTCCAAACACAGACATTAAACTTTTCAATGACGAAGGGCAAGAAGTAGCTGTAGGTGAACCCGGCGAAATTGGAATTAAAGGTCCACAAGTGATGACAGGCTATTGGAATCGTCCGGATGAAACAGCCAAAGTGATGCTTGGAGAGTTTTTCCTTACAGGTGACATTGGCGTGATGGACGAAGACGGTTTTTTCAAGATCGTTGACCGTAAGAAAGAAATGGTTCTTGTTTCCGGGTTCAACGTCTATCCGAATGAAGTAGAAAAAGCTATTTCAGAGAATCCAAAAGTACTTGAAGTGGGCGTCAGAGGAGAAAAGAACTCCGATGGAACTGAATTCGTAAAAGCGTTTGTAGTTAAAAAGGATCCGTCTCTCACTGCAGAAGAGGTCATCGAAGAAAGCCGAAAATTACTTACCGGCTATAAAGTTCCGCGAGAAGTGGTTTTCAGAGATGAACTACCAAAATCGAACGTAGGTAAGATCCTCAGACGCTTGCTCAATTAATTTTTGATCGCTTCAGGTTTGACTGTAGTTACCTGAACAACCACGTGGTGAAATTCGGGATACCAGGTTCCTTCTTCGAAAAGCAAGGTCATGAGTGCTTTCCTGACATTAATACGCGTCGGAGTGGACACGATCGTTGTTCCTGCCTCGACCACTCTGGCTGAGGTCACTTTCCCTTTCGGATTTACGGCAAGTTCAAAAAATACTGTACCGGCATTGGGATCCTCCACCTTAAAATCAAACGTGCTGATCATTTTTCGCTGATCGTCCATCAGTGTTCCTTTTATCAACTGTGCTTTAATTGACGAAACAAAGCAAAGAAAAAAGATTACAGTCCCGATTCTCATACTACTTTTGTTGTGGGTTTGTTGTGTAGTACGGAGGATCTTCAACCTTGTTACACAATTCAGGATTATCTGCCGAAGTAACCCCGATCTCCTTTTTTCAGATCAAAGAACCATTGAAAAAAATGAAGGTGGTGACTCCTGTTAAACCCCCTTTTGGCATGCTTTGGAACATACACCCTTCCACCTTTCGAAGGATCCAACAATTCCAGGCCATTCACCCTGCATTGAGGAGCAATGCCATCCTGAAAGCAGATCAGGTCGGCTTTTGATTCTCCCAGATTGCTGCCGTATTGCCACACTTCGCTGAACTTGTTCCAGTCATATCCCCGATATCCTGCCATTTCGGGAGAAATCATTAGGATTTTACCCAACACGACTGAAGAGTCAATTACAGAGAGTATTCCTAACGCATAGGCGTATCCCATGCTGTGGCAAACGATGTCGAGTGTATCTTTCTGACTTGATTGACTTAGAGAGTCTTTCACAAACCTCAGGTAATTCTGTCCACATACCCTTCCGCTTTCATACCTGGTAAGAAAACCCTCCGGGTTGGTGCGAGTATTCAGAAAAACCCCTTTTTTACTCCTAAACGGAAAACATCTGCTAAACACATAAGAGCCCACTACTCTGGCGAGGTTTCTATGGGTAGATGTAGACAAAGAATGATGCCCGGAAGCATACACCGGCAGGACTGGTTGAAAACGTGCAATGATGCTGTCATCGTAATTGTACCAATACGATTTTCGTTTTGTGGACACTGAATTATCTGTAGGTTTTTGATCATGTTTATATCCGAGGTAGCCATTCACAAACAGTATTATCCGCTGCTGGGAAAATACTTGCACCGTAACAATCAGAAAAATCGTTAAAAGAATTCTACTTCCCATAGTGTCTGAAAATTCCCTCTGCCAGAACCGTCCAGAAACATGCCCGCTGTCCGGCAACTTTAAGCCCTGAATTTACCCACGCGTTACAATTGTTCACAAAACTGTATGAACGCCTCGATCCATAGTACCTGTCATAACTGAAGGTGGTGCCCTTTACATTGGAATAGAGTAACTCCGGTTTTCCATGTTTGTAATTTATGGCAGATCGAATGTAGCCACAGAGTCGGGAATATTGTTTTTCCGTAACTCTTAATTTGACGACCGGCCTGTCTTTCGGAATTTCATAGTGGTAACTTGCATGCATAGCAGCTCCATTCATTCCAAAGACGGAGCGTATGGCCGTAGAGAATGTCAAATCGGCAAATGTCGGTGTACTCAGAAAAAACTGCTTGTCCCCTACACCGATCGCAAGCCAGTGAAATGAAGTATCGACAACCTTATTGTTTTCGTATGGAAAGAGTTTGTCCCAGTCTTGAATTTTGTGATGAACAGGAACTATAAAATCTGTATGCACACCAGATTTCATGATATAAACGGAAACGGTATGCACGCCGGTACGGGTCTCTTCACGATGTTTGAACATCGGGAAAATAAATACAACGACTGACAACACAAGTATAAACGTAAGCAGACTGAATCCCGTGATCTTAAGTGCACTTTTTATTTTTGAACGAAGATTCTTATTCATTGTCTAAAATCTATATTAAGCTATTTTGCCCCAATTTGGACGCGAACGCAGGGCCTCCTTTAAGATTTCGCGAAGCATACTGCACTGCGGACTTGACAGATCGGGATCTTTTTCCAGGAGCAACCGTGCCTGATCTCGCGCCAGTACGACGATGGGACCATCTTTCGCAAGATCTGCAATCTTGAGATCGAGCATTCCACTTTGCTGCGTCCCCATGATGTCACCAGGTCCCCTGAGCTGAAGGTCAACCTCTGCAATCTCAAACCCATCGTTGGTTCGGACCATTGTTTCCAGTCGTTTGATCGTTTCTTTAGAAAGTTTCACTCCGCTCATCAAAATGCAATAAGATTGCTCAGCCCCTCTTCCCACCCTTCCACGAAGCTGATGCAGCTGAGACAACCCGAAGCGCTCGGCACTTTCGATGACCATCACCGAAGCGTTCGGTACATTTACACCAACTTCGATAACTGTTGTAGCCACCATGATCTGAGTATCCCCTCTCAAAAAACGCTGCATCTCAAAATCCTTGTCCTCAGGCTTCATCTTTCCATGCACGATACTCACTTTATAGTGCGGAAGTGGAAACGCGCGTGAAATTGCTTCGTAGCCCTCCATTAAATTGTTAAAATCGAGTTTCTCCGACTCGTTGATCAGCGGATATACAACATACACTTGCCGTCCCAAAGCAATTTGCTCCTTGAGAAATCCAAACAACCTCAATCGGTGTGACTCATAGCGGTGAATCGTAGAAACAGGCTTTCTTCCCGGAGGCAATTCATCGATCACCGAAACATCCAGATCACCGTAAAAGGTCATCGCTAGTGTTCGCGGAATAGGCGTGGCAGTCATCACCAACACATGAGGAGGAAGGGCATTTTTCTGTCGCATTCGCGCACGTTGTTCAACACCAAAACGGTGCTGCTCATCAATTACAACTATGCCCAGGTTGGCAAACTGAACCACCTCCTCCAGCAGGGCGTGCGTCCCGATAAGGATCTGGATGCTCCCATCCCGCAATCCGGCATGAAGTTCTTCACGCTCTTTTTTCTTCGTGGATCCTGTAAGGATTCGCACACGCACCGGCAAGCCATTCATCATGGCTGAAATGGTTTCAAAATGTTGCTGCGCAAGAATTTCTGTCGGAGCCATCAACGCGGCCTGGAATCCATTGCCTATTCCCATCAACATGGTGAGTAGAGCAACGAGCGTTTTTCCCGATCCAACATCACCCTGCAACAACCTGTTCATGTGATTTCCCGAACCAAGGTCCCTTCTGATCTCTTTTAGAACTCGTTTTTGGGCATTCGTAAGTGGAAAGGGCAAATAATTGGCATAAAAATCATTGAACACCTGTCCCACCTCCTGAAAAACAAACCCTTTTGATTTTTTAAGCGTAATCTGTTTTCGAATTTGCAGCTCCATTTGAAGGAGGAACAATTCTTCAAATTTCAATCTCAATCGGGACTGCTGAAACAAAACATCAGTTTGAGGACGGTGAATCTGAACAAACGCATCCTCTCTGGAAATTAATCTGTTTTCAGCGATCAGGTATCCCGGAAGAATCTCAGGAACTTTTCCTTTCAGTTGAGAAACGAGGGCAGAGGTTAGTTTTTCAATTCCTTTGGAATGAAGTCCTTTGGAAGTTAATTTCTCAGTAGAAGGATAGACAGGCTGTAAACCCGTTTTCAATTGAACATCTTTCCACTCTGCAAGTTCGGGATGCGGAATACTCCAGGTCGATCCGAATTGTTTCGCTTTGCCATAGATTTGATACTCTACACCTACCTTGAGCAGGGGCTTGATCCATTTTGCTCCTTGAAACCAAACCAGGTCAATAACACCTGTGTCGTCCTGAAACTTTGCATTCAACCTTTTGTGTCTTGCGGAACCTGTTTCCGAAACGTTTATGATTGTTCCTTTCAACTGAGCATAACTATCCAGTTCTATCAAATCAGCTATTTTGTGATAGCGTGAACGATCGACATACCGAAATGGGAAATAGTTGAGAAGATCACCGAAAGTTCTGACTCCAACTTCAGAGGTTAAAAGTGCGGCACGCTGCGGGCCAACACCTCTCAGGAATTCTATCGGAGTGAGCAGAAATTCATTCACTTCCTAAAGTTAGAAATTCTCCGTTGAATTACACTTGATAAATCCCTAGGAACTCAGATCTCACTTTTGCTTGTTAAAAGCCTCAAGACCACTATCGAGCCATTTCTTGAAGACCTCAGGATTGCTGTGATTCTGGTAATCTGCTGAGCCAATTTCAATGTCCTTCCCGTCCGGATATTTCATTACATAATAGGGTTGCGAAGACGTTTTGTATTCCGTAATCTGCTTTGCTGTCCACTTATTGCCAATTGTTTTAACTGCAAAATTTGTCCCATTAACATCGATAGACGTTTGTTCACTCTTGGGCAGCTCTGTGCGCTCATCCACATACAACGAGACAATCACAACATCCTCACGGAGGTGTTCGATGATCCCTGTCTGACCCCAGACTGTTTGTTCCATTTTACGGCAATTCACACATCCCCATCCCGTGAAATCTACAAATAATGGCTTGTTTACCTTTTTTGCGTATGCCAAAGCTTTATCATAGTCATTGAACGCCATGGTTCCCTGTGGCCCTTCATGCATACCTTCTTCATGTTCCGTTGCATCTTCGGAACTTACTGCAGTCGCTCCACCTCCAATTCCTTTAGGGGACTCCGCATAGAAATCAGGAGGAAGGTACGCATTGACAAGTTTGAGCGGTGCACCCCACATCCCCGGAAGCAGATAAATAGTAAAGGCAAGAACACATGTTGCAGTCAGAGTTCTTCCTACAGACAATCGCTCGACCTCACTGTCATGAGGAAGTTTATATTTTCCAAAGAGATACAATGCGAGTGCAGCAAAAATTGCGACTTCTATGGCAATAAATATCTCACGCTCCAGAAGGTGCAATTGAAGAGTAGTATCAACCGTTGAAAGGAATTTAAACGCGAACGCGATTTCCACAAAACCCAAGAAGACCTTTACCACGTTAAGCCAGCCTCCCGAACTGGGCAACGAATTCATCATCGCAGGGAAGATAGAAAACAACATGAACGGAAGAGCCAGTGCGAGGCCAAATGCAAACATTCCAATGAGAAGTGCTACATCCCCACCTTTTGCTGAAATTCCGACAAGCAATGAACCAAGAATTGGTCCCGTACATGAAAATGACGCCAAGGACAGAACGAGCGCCATGAAAAATATACCGACCATTCCGCCTTTATCGGCCTTGGAATCTGCAGCGTTTACCCAAGAGGAAGGGAGTTGAATCTCGAATGCACCAAGGAAAGACATTCCGAAAACAAACAGCATGAGAAAGAAAAACAAGTTGAACCAGACATTGGTCGACATTTCATTGAGCAAACTCGATGAACCTGTAACAACCACAAGTAAACCCAACAGAAAATGAATGACTACAATCGATGCTCCATAGATCATTGCATTTTTAATTCCTTCAGCACGTGTCTTACTTCGTTTCGTAAAGAAACTCACAGTCATTGGAATCATTGGAAAAACACACGGCATAATCAAGGCTGCGAATCCACTTAAAAAAGCCAGTAAAAAAACAAGCCCATAGGACTGCGATGATTGTTGTTTCTCTTCTTTTTTAATTGCTTCTACTGATTCCGATTCAACTTTTGAATTGCCCTTGTCAACGGTATCTGATACATTTGGTTGAACTGAAGCTGCAGTATCTTTTTCCGAGGCCGTATCCGTTCCTTCGACGCCTTTTACTTTAAGTTTAAATGGAGCGGTAAAATCAGGCAAACATTTCACCTCGTTACAGGTTTGAAATGAAAAAGTACCCTGAACAAAAAAGTCTTTCGACGACGTAACTTTGATCTTTTGCTTCAACTTAAAGCTACCTTCGTGGTATGACAGCTGCTCATCGGCCAGGTCGTCGTATTTTTCAATGGGTTTGGGCTCAATGATTCCTCCGGCCAAAGTAAAATCTTTCGATTTATCGAGCTTAAGAGAGGTTGGAAACCCAAAACTTCCCTTCGGCAATTTAACTGCATTGATATGCCAGTGTTCCTCACATTTTACATTTACAATAACCGTAGCCTCCGCTCCTTTTTGTTCGAGTTCAAAAGTCCATTTCACCTTATCTGAAGGAAGTTCGATCTGTGCGCTTACATACGAGGTGGCAACGGCAAAAAAAGTGAGTAAAAACGTTTTTAACATATTCATTGTATGGATATTAAAAAGTGTAAATCGACAGGTGGCAGACACATTCTGTCATTGCAAAGCATGTACGTAATTGTTCCAGAAACAGGTCCTTTTGGTACACCGGAATACTTCTGGGTAAAGACTACTTCTCCTTCAAAAAAATCGAGGGTTGCTTCAAAGTTTTCGTCGTATTTCTTAATTGGAACAGGCTCTGTAACAGAATCTAGCAGTTGAATTCCCGAGAGCTCCTCGAAGGCAAATGAGGTAGGAACGGGACCAATATCATTCTGAATATACTGGCTATACACATGCCACCCTTCCTGTAAATTGACTTTAAATTTCAACTCATTTGAAGCAGAACTTCCCGCCCACGACCATTCTGCGGGTGCTTGTGCACCCAGAACCAACGGAAAAAGTAATACAAACAAGAATCGCATTCTTCAAAATTAAAAAGGATCGGAAAAATCCGACCCTTTTTCTTGTGGTTATCCTTGAAATCCTACAATCAGATTTTAACCTCCTCGATTCGATCTATCGGGATCCACACTCCCCCTTTCAGACAGATAAATTTTGTTCCGGCCGCCCAGATGGTAGTGTCTACTCTTTTCAATCCTGCGTCGTCACGAAAAATAATGGAAACTTTATTTCTATGGACATTCCCAAGGATTGTGGCTTTATCAATTTGATTTCGTAAATCAGGATGCTGTTTTACCGACACCTTCTCATTGAAGCTCAGGGACGAGATCAATTCCTTCTCAATTATTTCTGGATCCATAGTTACTGATTTTTACATGCAACGGAAAATATACTAAAATGTTCATTCAGAATTGCAAAAAAATGACCAAACGCTGCTTTTGAATGAATATATTGCAATTTGCACTAAAGATTTCACCTGTTCCCAAGAGTATATCTTGCCGTTGCGGCAACTGACTGATCGGTAAACTTTTTGGATTCAAATAGATATTTTGCAGTTATGGCAATCATTGCTGCATTGTCTGTGCAATACTCAAATTTCGGAATGTACACCTTCCAACCATGCTCTCTGCCATATTCCTCAAAGCACCTTCTCAGTCCGCTGTTCGCGGATACACCTCCTGCAAGTGCAATCTCTGATATGTTGAGTTCAGTGGATGCCTTAACCATCTTTTTAAGAAGAATATCAATAATTGTCGATTGAATTGAAGCGCAGAGATCGTTTCTGTTATTTTCAATGAAATCCGCATCTCTAGCAACATTTTTCTGAAGAAAATACAGTATCGAAGTTTTTAAGCCACTAAAACTAAAATCGTATCCGGCAATGGCCGGTTTAGCGAAACTGAATTTCGAGGAATCTCCGTCTCTCGCGAATCTGTCAATCATGGGACCACCGGGATATGGGAAACCAAGAAGCTTGGCGGCCTTGTCAAATGCTTCTCCAGCGGCATCGTCGATTGTATTGCCAATAACTTCCATCTCAAGGTGACTTTTCACCAGAACAATTTGCGTATGCCCCCCTGAGACAGTAAGGCATAAAAAAGGGAACGACGGCTTCTCTTTTTCCGGTTCATCTATAAAATGAGCGAGTACATGTCCCATCATGTGGTTGACCTCTATCAGAGGCACATTCAAAGAAAGCGCAAATGCCTTCGCGAAAGATGTACCAACGATCAGTGAACCAAGCAATCCCGGCCCTCGTGTAAAGGCCACTGCATCCAAATCTTCCTTGTTGATCCCTGCTTTTTTGAATGCGGCATCCACAACTGGAATAATGTTTTGCTGGTGCGCCCTGCTCGCCAGTTCCGGCACTACTCCACCGTACAGTTCATGCACATCCTGTCTTGCAATGACATTGCTCAAGATGGCGCTATTTTTGAGTACGGCCGCAGAGGTGTCGTCGCAAGAGGACTCAATACCCAGAATAAATATATCTTTTTCAGGCAAGTTACGTAAGTTTGTATCTGATGTTAAAAATACTCAAAATAACAGGAAACCTGCTGAGTTTACTGCTCGACTGGCTGTTATTGATTTTGATTTTCTTCGCATTTGCAATTCGCACGAGTACTGTCCAAACCTACCTCGCTCAGCGGGCTGCCGCTTACCTTTCAAAAGAACTGAATACCACAGTTAAAATTGGAAAAGTCGCAATCGTCTTCATAGACCGCGTAGCGCTGGATGATGTCCTTATTCTTGATCAAAATAAAGATACCCTGGCAGGTATAAAGACCCTCTTCGCGACAGTTTCCGAAATCGATCTGAATGCAAACAATATTCACCTGGACAGAATTTCTATTGAAAAAGGCACCATTCATTTGAACAGGGACAAGATATCCGGAGATTACAACTACGAATTTCTGGAAGATTATTTTTCATCAGGAAAAAAGACCCGTAAAAGCAAACCCGTGAATCTTTTCGTGGACAATCTTTCCCTCGACCAAATCGATTTCAAATACGACGACTTTCGAAAATCCTATTCTTCCGTTGGGATGGATTATGACCACTTAGATCTGAGAAATATCAGGTTGGAAGCAGGAGGTTTTTCCGTTCAGGATAACACCTTTGCTTTTGAAGTTAAGGCCTTGAGCACCCGCGACAAGTGTGGTTTTGTACTAAATGACCTTTCAATGAACGTAATCATTGATCCCCAAGGGCTAAAGATTGCAAATCTGAAAATACAAACGCCACGCTCGAACATACATTTGCCAAAATTTCATTTGCTGCTGGAAGAAATGGACGATTTCAGTTTTTTCGAAGACAGCGTCCGTTTCGATTCAGAAATCGCAAAGAGCAAGGTTTCCTTGAAAGATGTATCGTATTTTGCTCCGGCACTGGAGGGCATGGATGCTGAAATAAGCATTGAAGGAAAGGTTGAAGAATACATTAAAAATTTGCATATCAGTAAGCTCGATCTTCGGACCGGAAAGTCCATCGTCATTCGAGGCGACCTTATCCTCCCCGATTTCAGAAATTGGGAAACCGCCAGTTTAAATGAGCACATTACGTATGCCAATGTTCCACTTCGCGAATTATCTGCGATTACTCTTCCAGTGTCAAGCACCAGCAAAACTTTAAATCTCGGACCCGAGGCAAATGAATTTGGAACGATCAAAGTGTATGACCTGAAACTAAAAGGAATTCCGACTCGCTTATCTGTCTTTGCCGACACCATCAAAAGCGATCTTGGAAGCGTTGGTTTATCCTCCGGAATGGAACTTCAACAACTGGATGGCATGTATGCTTTTCAAACCCTGGATTCGATTTCAGGAGTTCAATTGAATGCTGTTTCATTATATAAACTAACCGGACTTTCCGACTTTGGTTTGGCGGAAGGCAACATCGCACTAAAAGGATTCGTGAGTGACAATGGGAAATTCAATCTGAATCAGATTTCAGGCTTTGTCAAACGTTTTGATTTAATCGGGTATCCGTACAGTAACATTCAAATCAAAAACGGAAGTTTCGTGAATAATGTTTTTGAAGGGGAAATGGATGTCAAAGACGACAATCTTGATCTTACCTACAAAGGAAAGCTGGATCTCAACGGTGACAGGCACCTGCAATTTTCTGTCGACCTCACCAAAGCTTTTCTGGACAAGTTGCAATTATCGGACAAAGCAGGGACGAAACTCAGTTCAAATTTCAGCGTGGACATTTTCGGTGTGACACCCAACAAGATGCGCGGAAATGTAACCTTAGACGGACTGGTGTATGTCGAAGGCGAAAAGGAGATCCGCATTCCAAGCCTTAGCCTGCATGTCGAAAGAGGCAAAGAAGACATATTTCGCCTTCAAAGCAAAGTTGCTGATGCAACACTAAAGGGGAAGATAAACTTTGAAACTCTCATTGGCGATTTCACTGATCAGTTCAGTAAAGTATTTCCCTCCATTCAATCTCAGGAAAAGGACAAAAAGAAACCTGGAAAACAAAAGAAAAAAACGATAAAAAGTCATTTTACCTATGAAGTCATTTCAAAAGACCTGAGCGAAGTACTGGAAATTTTTGTCCCAGAACTTCAGATTCCTGAAAAAAGTGTCCTTCAGGGGCACTATGATGGTGAACTCTCCAATTTCACGCTTTCATTTGACTCGCCGGAAGTCATTTACGACAGCATACATTTCAGGAAAATCAAACTTGATCAAAACTTGACCATTACGGGAATTTCTGCAGAATATACGGTCTCCGAACTGGCACTTAGCGATTCGATTGTTTTTCATAAGGTCCGGTTTCTTGCAAATGGAACACAAGAAAATTTACTTTCAGAATTGACTTGGGACAAGAATACTGAGGACGACTCCCGAATCAGCTGGGAAACCCATATTCCGAACACATCAGAAATCAATTTTGAACTGCTCCCATCCTACTTCAGTATCAATCAACAAAAATGGGAGATAGAGAAAGAGTCTCATTTAAAAATTGCCAACGACGAATTCCACATTACGAAACTCAAAATTCAGCGAGCCGATCAGTATATATCCGTGGATGGTAAAATCTCCAGAAACGATTCAGATAAACTGAATTTTCAAATGAACGACATTGATCTCAGGGACATCAGTGAATTGCTGGGGTCTGAAGTTTCCATGAAAGGAAGACTCAATGGATGGGGATACATCGCCAATCCTTATACCAACCTGACCTATATGGGCGATGCCTCTATCAGAGAATTTTATCTCAATGAGCGCGAGGTCGGAGACATCTACCTTCAATCGGACTGGAATAAACAACGGGAGAGCATCAGACTGGGAGGAGACCTTACCTACCGGGGAGCTCAAACATTCAAATTTGATGGAAATTACTATTTAGAAAAAGAAACCGACAACCTGGATTTCGACCTTGTATTCGATCAAACAGACCTTCAATTCACCAATGCCTTCATGGATCCAGACGTGATCAAAAATATAAGAGGAGTTGTCGATGGAAGACTGAGCGTTAAAGGAACTCCGGAATTTCCAAAGCTCAAAGGTGAAGTCAACCTGCTTGCCGGAAATGCAAAAGTGGAGTTGCTTGGAGTGAATTTCGGGTTAAACGGTAAGATAAAGGCAGACGAATATGGTTTTTACATTGACAATATGCCGGTGCTCGATGAAGAGGGAAATTCCGGTTCGTTGATCGGTTCGATTTACCATTCCAACTTTGAGGACTGGAACTTTGACCTTCAATTTGACTTAGATAAAAATACTGCAGTCTATCAGTCTTCTTTCCTCAGTTTTGTTCCCGACAACACGACAATGAACAAATTCCTTATTCTGAATACCAAATACAAAGAAGGAGATTATTATTTTGGAAAAGCCTACGTGACAGGAAAAGCCAACATATTTGGGTACGCCGACAACCTCGACATTTCCGTCGACCTTAAAACGCAACGGGGTACCTCCATCAATTTCCCCATGTATGGCATGAGTGAACTTGAGGAAGAGAATGGATACATTCAATTTCTGAAGAAAGGAGAAAATGTCGAGATCATCCAACCAAAAATAGATTTTTCAGGAGTCAACCTCGATTTGAATTTCACGGTTACACCGGACGCCAAATTGAGAATTATCTTCAATGAAACAACAGGCGACGAAATCAGTGCCGCCGGAAGTGGCGACATTGACATTAAACTGGACAATCTGGGTGATCTTAGCATGGAAGGAACTTTTCGGGTAAAAGAGGGAATGTACAATTTTGCTATGGGACCTATCAGACAACCATTCTACATTCAGGACGGCGGAACAATCACCTGGACAGGCGATCCATACAATGCAACCATCGACCTTAAAACGTATTATGAAGTGTATGCCAATCTCACGGAAATCGCTCCTGATCAGTTTCAGGGAAGTACCGCCAACAGCACTCAGAAGGTTCAATGTTACCTGGGATTAACAGAATCTCTTATGAAACCGGCCATTGGTTTTGACATCAAAGCGCCGAAAGCGGATGAATCCGGAAAGGCACTTATCTCGAGAATCACGGGTGACAAGGATGAGCTGAACAGGCAATTTTTCTCACTCATGCTATGGAAACGCTTTCAGCCTTTGAAAGGAACAACCGCGGCAGGAGGATCTGCTGCAATGGATCTCGTTTCAAACCAGATTAATTCTATGCTTTCACAAGTTTCAAAAGATTACAAACTCAATGTCAATCTGGATTCGGATCAATTGAGTGGTGAAAGCACCTATGAGTTTGGTGTTACGAAAGGATTTCTCGACAACAGATTAATTCTGAACGGTAGTTTCGGGGTGGAAAATGTCACAAGTTCCTCACAATCGCAGAGTGCATTGATAGGAGACGTGAGATTAGAATACTTGTTAAATGAAAGCGGTACGATTCGGGTGAATGTCTTCAACGAATCGAATGACTTCTCGGTAATTCAGGAAAAGAACCTTGGACCGTTTACACAAGGTGCAGGTATTCATTATCAGGAAGATTTCGACAACTTCGGGAATTTCAAACTGGCGCAGTATTTCCTGGATATCTTCAGAAAGAAAGAAAACAAGCGCTACCCCGTAAAACGGAACAAACGTCAAACGGTCATTACTGACTAAATACACTTCTCTCCTGCTCTGATAAATCTTCGCTTCAAAAAGGTTTTCTTACCTTTATCCTGAAATCAGTTGATCCATGAAAAAAGTCCTTATTGCCAACCGAGGAGAAATTGCCCGAAGGGTAATCCGTACGCTGAAAAAAATGAATATTTCCAGTGTCGCCATCTATTCTGACGCGGACAAAAATGCGCCGCATGTTCTGGAGGCAGACGAAGCTGTTTATGTGGGTGCAAGTCCATCCGCGGAGAGCTATCTCAAACAAGACCTCATCCTTCAGCATTGCAAAGATCTTGGTGTGGATGGAATCCATCCGGGATACGGCTTTCTGTCTGAAAATGCGGGTTTTGCGCGAAAAGTAAAAGCTGCAGGGATCAAACTCATCGGACCATCGCCGGAGAGCATGGAGATCATGGGAGATAAACTTAGTGCAAAACAGGCGGTTAAAACCTATAATGTACCCTTGGTTCCCGGTGTTGACGAAGCGATTAGTGATGTCAATGAAGCGATTAAGATTGCTGAACACGTTGGCTATCCAGTACTCATCAAGGCATCGGCAGGAGGTGGTGGCAAAGGGATGCGACTTGTTGAGAACTCTTCAGAGTTTGCCGAGCAGATGCGCCTTGCGCAAAATGAAGCACGTTCCTCTTTCGGTGACGATGCTGTTTTCATTGAAAAATTTGTCACAAAACCCAGGCACATTGAAATTCAGGTCTTTGCTGATCAATCAGGAAATACGGTCTATCTGTTCGAACGCGAATGTTCCGTTCAGAGAAGGCATCAAAAGGTGGTAGAGGAAGCCCCCAGTGCAATCGTAAGCAATGAGTTGCGCAAGAAAATGGGAGAAGCTGCTGTTGCCGTGTGTAAAGCCTGCAATTACGAAGGTGCCGGTACTGTTGAATTCTTGCTCGACGGCGATTTGAATTTCTATTTTCTGGAAATGAACACCCGTTTGCAAGTAGAGCATCCTGTGACTGAGGAAATTACAGGTCTTGATTTGGTTGAATGGCAAATACGTGTTGCACGTGGTGAAGAATTGCCAAAAAAGCAGGAAGAACTCCACATTCATGGTCATGCAATAGAGGTCAGAGTGTACGCAGAAGATACACTGAACGGATTTGTTCCTGACATTGGCACACTGAATCGTTACCGAATTCCATCTGGTAAAAGTGTGCGTGTGGACGACGCTTTTGTTGAAGGAATGGATATACCAATCTACTATGACCCAATGATTGCAAAACTTGTTGTTTGGGGAAAAACACGGATGGAAGCCATCGAACGAACAATCAAAGCAATAGACGAGTATCAGGTGTCAGGCGTAAAGACCACACTGGATTTCGGAAAATATGTGATGAAGCATGAGGCATTCCGCTCAGGAAACTTCGATACCAATTTCGTAAAACACTATTTTCAGGATCCGACGGTCATGCACGAATCCATGGAAGAAGAGAGGGATGCCTTGCAACACAGCATTAACCAGATCTGGGACAGTATAAAAGCCCAGCAGAAAAAAGAATACGCTTCCAGAGAAATCACGAGTTCCTGGAAAAATTCTGTAGGTTAAAAAAAGGAGCAAATCCATGTCGCCTGTTTTTAAATAAACACTTACTTTTAGCACTCAAAATTCAACTCAATGAACTTACACGAATATCAGGGAAAATCCATACTCAAAAGTTATGGGGTGGCGATTCAGGAAGGAATCGTTATCGATAAAGTCGAAGATGCTGTTGAGGCAGCTAAGAAACTAACAGAACAAACCGGTACGGGATGGTATGTTGTGAAAGCTCAAATCCATGCCGGTGGACGTGGAAAAGGCAAAGTGGAAGAAACAGGTTCCAATGGCGTAGTTCTGGCAAAAGGAATATCTGAGATTGAGGAAAAAGTAAAAGGCATTCTCGGTGGACACCTCGTGACTCTTCAAACCAACGGAAAAGGAAAAAAAGTAAATAAAGTTCTCATCGCACAGGATGTTTACTATCCGGGAGAGAGTGCAGTCGAAGAATTTTATATGTCTGTACTTCTTGACAGAGAAAAAGCCAGAAATGTGATTGTTTATTCCACTGAAGGAGGAATGGACATCGAGCATGTGGCGGAACATACCCCTGAAAAGATTTACAAGGAATTTATTGATCCGCGCGTCGGACTTCAAGGTTTTCAAGCACGTAAAATTGCATTCAATCTCGGACTTTCAGGCGAGGCGTTCAAACAGATGACGAAGTTTATAGCATCCCTTTACAAGGCGTATGAAGGTATTGATGCCTCCATGTTCGAGATCAATCCTGTTCTTAAAACTTCTGACAACAAAATCATCGCTGTAGACTCAAAAGTTACCCTGGATGGAAACGGATTGTTCCGTCATCCGGATTATGCAGAAATGAGAGATAAAACCGAGGAAGATCCAACAGAAGTAGAGGCTGATGAAGCTGGGTTGAACTTTGTGAAACTCGATGGAAACGTTGCATGTATGGTGAACGGTGCAGGATTGGCAATGGCCACTATGGATATCATCAAGTATTCCGGAGGAAACCCTGCAAACTTTCTTGATGTTGGTGGAACAGCGAACGCAGAACGCGTTGAGAAAGCATTCCACATCATCCTGAAGGATCCAAACGTAAAAGCGATATTGATTAATATTTTCGGGGGAATTGTTCGTTGTGATCGTGTTGCACAAGGTGTAGTAGATGCGTATAAAAATATTGGATCTATTCCTGTTCCGATCATTGTTCGCCTCCAGGGAACGAACGCGGAAGAAGCAAAAAAACTCATTGATGAATCAGGGCTGAACGTTCATTCAGCAGTGCTTCTTCAGGAGGCTGCGGACAAAGTGAAAGAGGTTCTGGCATAATCGTACAATTTCGTAAACCATAGGCTTCCCGGAATAAGGAAGCCTTTTTTTATCTTACAATTTTCCAGTGTTATTTTCATTCACATTTTCTAATTCTGAATCAAGATTTATGAATAATGAATTCTCCTATCTTTGCGCCTCGTGAATATCTTCAACCGGAATATGATCATTTATAAGACCCCAGCAGAAATAGAGATCATGCGAGAAGCCGCTCAGATCGTAAGTCGCACTTTAGGAAAGATTGCAGAAGTCATTGAGCCGGGAATCAATACGCTTATGCTGGATGAACTGGCCGAAGAATATATTCGCTCACAAAATGCCATTCCAGGATTCAAAGGCATGTATGGGTTCCCATATACACTCTGTATTTCGGTGAATGAGCAAGTTGTTCATGGCATGCCCAGCAAACGTGTATTAGAGGAAGGCGATATCATCTCTGTAGATTGTGGAGCAGTATTCGAAGGATTTTATGGCGACCATGCCTACACATTCGAAGTAGGCGAAGTTAAACCGGAGATCAAAAAACTCCTTGAGGTAACCAAAGAATGTCTTTATATAGGAATCGAACAATGCACCACAGCCAATAGAATCGAAGACATCGGTTTTGCAATTCAGCAGCATGCTGAAAAGCACGGGTATGGCGTAGTTCGTGATCTGGTTGGACATGGACTTGGAAGAAGCTTGCACGAAGATCCTCAAGTTCCTAACTATGGCCGCAGGGGAAGAGGAAAAAAAATTCAGAACGGATTGACCATCGCCATCGAACCAATGATCAATATGGGAACCGAGCGCGTAGTTCAATTGGATGATAAATGGACCATTGTGACTGAGGACAATCTTCCTAGTGCACATTTTGAACATGATGTAGCGGTCGTAGACGGAAAACCACTGATTCTGTCTACATTTGATTACGTTGACAAAGCTCTTGCAGCTAAAAAGTCATGACCAGAGAAGAACGTGCTGTTGCCATCGTTTTTCTTATTTCTTTCTTATATGGGTTAGGAATATTTATGCAATCGGGAGTTTTTATGATTCCTGTTCCGCTCTTTCCCGTATTTGCGTTTGTGCTGACCTTTTATTTTGCGCTGTTGCATTTCAAACAGGAAAAACGAACATCCATCTTGCTGTTGGCGACAACTTTTCTTGAAATGTGCATATCGCCATTTTTTTCAACTTTTTTCATCAAAGAAGAGAGCATTGCTCAACCTGAAATTATTGACCTCATAAAGTTCTTATCACTTCTTACCCTAACAATTGGATTGTCTGTTGCCCAATACAATTCTGAGAATTTCCGCAATCGCCTACTCTACTTTTTCATCGGAGGGTTGCTTCTGCTTTCAGGATTTTTGAATGCATTTGTAGTGTACGTCATTTGCTTAAGTGTATTCACAATTAAATTTTACTTTGAACCGAAAAGCAAGTATCCTGTCTACCTAATCACCTTGTCAATCTTGATTTTTAAAACTACAGAATGGGTCTTTATGAAATTTATGAGTTAGCCCAATGACTTCGTTACTTTTTTTGGCTGAGAATAACTTTTGTATGGACTGAATTGTTATTTTTGCCCCCTAGTTCTTTGAACCCAGGAGGGATGGGTGAGTGGCTGAAACCACCAGTTTGCTAAACTGACGTACGGGTAACTGTACCGCGGGTTCGAATCCCGCTCTCTCCGCTAAATTACCAGAGTGTTCATGCCGAAAGTTGGAATTTAACATAAACTTCTTAGCTTTGCACTCCATTTACAGAAAACGATCTGTAAATGAACAAGACGAATTCGCATAAAGATTGCACTTTGAAATAATATCGTATTTGAAAAATACGGGGCGTAGCGTAGTCCGGTCATCGCGTCCCGACGTTTCAGTCGGGAAGGTCGCAAGTTCGGATTACACTTTGAAATAAAAGCGTATTTGAAAAAAATACGGGGCGTAGCGTAGTCCGGTCATCGCGCCTGGTTTGGGACCAGGAGGTCGCAGGTTCGAATCCTGCCGCCCCGACAGGGGGGATGAGCAATCATCCCCCTTTTTTATTCAACAGGATCCCGTAGCTCATTCCGACATATCGGAAGTGAACACTGGATAGAGCAACCCGACCGAAGCGTCGGGAAGGTCTTTGGTTCGTCCAAAGTCATTGAAATAAGAATTGGTCCCGTAGCTCAGCTGGATAGAGCAACTGCCTTCTAAGCAGTAGGTCTTTGGTTCGAATCCAAACGGGATCACAAAAAAGAGATAAAACCCTTGAATATCAAGGGTTTTATTTTTTTAATGACCATTTTTTCTTTGCTGAAACTGCAGCTAAAGACTTTAAAGATTATTGTCCTTCACACATCGCACATACCTCCCGTCTGAAAATTCTCCGGAAATTTCACCTCCAAAATGACCAGATATATCGATTGCCGGAGTACTTACATGAAGACCGTTTTTGGAATCTCTCCAAGATGAACTCCAAAACGAGGTATACATGGTGTAAATATTAATAGCATCAGAAAATATCCTGCCTTGATCGAAAAAATTTCCGTCGCTGCAAGAGAATGAACCTGGCAATGCAGAAAAACCACTTCGATTCGAGCCTGCCCATTCAATTGGTAAATTTAGCTTTTCACACTCATCCATTTTGATCCTCATTTTGAATCCAGCAACATTTTCACCCCCTAATACTTTCGAAAGGTTAAGCCACTCTAAATCACTCGGAACGTGCCAGCCTTCTGGAGCAAGTCCTCTAGGATCAACAACGGCAAAACCATTATAGATTTTACCAAATATCGACGCATACTTTTGCTCATAATTGTAATAGCACCAAACTGGTATTTTCTCATGTGTTGCCATTTTCCATTCCTCGATATTCTTTGCCTCAGTTATTTTATCACCGTTTCGGAATGTTTCGACATTAAGGTTTTCTGTCATCCAAAATTGACCTCCAATTTCAATGAAAGGTATCGCATTGCCATTAATATTTTCAATAAATAATTTCACTATTTAGCTGTTATTTTGTGCATTGTATTTAATAAATATTGGTTTCTTAGGAGAGTATCTGAACGTGTTATGTGTCTTTGGTCAAAATCAACGTAATAATTCCAATTAATGCTGCTCCTATCATCAAGCCTCCAACCCATGGTTCAGGTCCAGTCAACATGGTTATTCCCAAGATTAAGAGAAACAAAACGGCTGAACCACGACTCATTTCAATTTTTGCCATAAATAATTTTTTATCGAAATATAATCTTTTTCAATAAAATACTTCCCAACTTGTGAAGTTTTCTCCCAGGTTTTACAGGTGCCATTTTTCGGCTTAAAAAGGATTCATAAAGCGGCAATTTCATCCAAATTTCCCTATTCATAAAACAACGTTATCGAGATTGGCAATAATCAAAAATAAATCCCAGCATTCACAAACAAAGAAGTGACATCGGTTTAACCTAATAAATGCTATTTTTCACTTTTTAAAGCCAATACTTTTTCAAAAATTCCCTGAGGATCTCTTCTGAATCTTTTGGAAATCTTGTATCGCTCTGTTGGAAGTCTCAAAAAATTGTTGAATACAAGATTTCGGTTCCTATCATCCACGTATCGAAAAGAAAGGATGCTATGACATCAATTGAACACCGCGGAACCTGGGTTAAGGATTACAACAAGTGTAGTGATGAAAATTTTTCAGCATGGAAAGGTAGGGTAGCTAAAATATCAAGCAGTAAAATAGAATCTCAACTCATTGAGCAAGATGGTTTCCGTGAATTATGGCTTCAATGGAGAACGAAAGGAATGTAGCTGTATTCAGAATATAAAAGTTCACCTCAAGCCTTTCAATACCCCGAGCATTCTTCCTGCAAAAAATAGAATTACTGCCACCTTCACCCCCAGGATTGTTTCAATATTCCATAGGTAGAAGACCAATAGTGACACGACAAATAAAGCGACTCCGGAAATTACAAGCACTCTTGAAACAACAGAAACGAGGTCAAACCAGTTTTCAGAGAGCCATTTTTTCATAAATTATAGCTATTCTGAAACATCAATACATCAGGCTTTTCTTAGAGTTGTTTCTCCAGCCTGCGTCGTATTTGCTGTCCGTAAAGTAGATGATCAGATTCGCATCATACTTGCTGTCACAGAAAAAAATCTTCTTCTTCGCATCATACTTGCTGGATACAAAATACCACAGGCCTTTGTTATCCGTTGCATCGTATTTGGAGGGACATTTATAGACGATGAGGTCGGCATCGTACTTTGACGAAGCTACGTAGACCTTCACGTCGGCGTCATATTTGGAATCCACTGAGTAAACAGTTTGACCGAAGGTCCATGAACACATTAGAAGGGCAAGTGTAGAAAGTATTGTTTTCATCTGTCTTTTGTTTTTAATTCAATATTTCAAATATAAAAGTTATTTCAATCTAGCACGCCTGATTATTTCGTGACAACCAATGGCTTATTCCAAATTTTTGTTTCGGTTTCAATGGTAACCATGTACGTTCCTTCTGATACATAGTCGGGAATCGAAATACCGGATGCTTCACATTTTTGTTGATGGACGATTTTGCCATTTATATCCCGAATACGCAAAGCAAACGGAACAGTAACACCTGTGATGTTTAAATTAGAACCCTTTTCAACCGGGTTTGGAAAGATCTGAACTGACTCAGCCAAAACTTCCTGCAAGTTCAAATCATTGGAGATGTTGACATTGTCGATATAAAGAACATTGCCAAAATGTCCTTTGTTCCTAAAGGCAATCAGCACCTGGCTAAAACCTAGATACGCCCCAAGATCAATAGTCTCTGTGCGCCATTCAGACGAGGCAGGAACATAATATGATGTAAATGCAGGAGCAGTTGCTAAGGTCTCTCCGCCTTTAAAATAGACTTGCTGAAATGTATTGCCGCAATCTGTTGAAACCATCACATACAAAGAATCCGAGTACGAACCACCCCAGGGAGCATAAGCCACATCAAAGGTCAGCTGCAGCTGTCCGGCATTTTCAGTGTTGAGTATAGCTGTTAAATCATCGGTAGTCCCCTGAGAATCGTAATTGTAATTGTCAAAAATGGCACTTTGAGCAGACAATCCATATCCCCCTGAAGTGGTTGAAAGTGCCCATTGCCCGCTGCCGTCGGTATTGGTTTGATACCATCCATTGGGGACAAATGCGCCTTCAAATCCCTCCTGTATGATTGTCGGAGCGGAAAAATTAGCAACGGTAACTGTGATTGAATCCTGATCGGTCTGACCAAATTGATCTGTAATTGTAAGTATCGCTAAATGTTCTCCAGGCGTTGAAAAAAACACTGCCGGATTGCGTTGCGTGCTGGTAGCAGGAGAACCTGTTGGAAAGGACCAGTTCCATGTTGCGCCCTGATGATTTAAAAATGAATGGTCTTCAAAATAGAAAGAGTCGGCGCTGCAATAAACGGTTTGCAGAAGTTTGTCAACGGTAATCCTGCACACCGGTGAAGGCTGTTCATTGAGAACACTTTCCCATATCCCTTTTCCGTAGGTCGCGATTCGAATCTTGGCATCCCGGTAAAACGGCTTCAGAATGTTTCCATTGGTATAGGTCGGCAGTCCGGAATTGTCAATCATCCACGACGAACTTGATCCATTTCGGTAGAAAACGGCCAGGTTGGTCGCCAGATAAAGCGCTTTGTCGGTACCGGCAATGTACACGAGTGACTGTACGCTCTGATTGTTTAATTCTAAAGAAGTGATATTGGTCCAGACATTTCCTCCATTGATACTTTGAAAGACCTTGTTGCCATTCGCTCCGTCCGGATAGGCTATCCAAACTTCGTTGTGATTCATTGGATTGATCGTAACCAGCATTCTACGGCTGTTTCCGGTTGGTACTGGAAGCTGGTTCCAGTTCACACCGCCGTCTGTTGTCTTCCAGAGGTACCCCACACCGCCTGAGGATGGCCTTTGACAGACATACATCACATCGGGATTCTGACTAGAGATTTCGATGTATGTGACTATATTGGAAGTATTGGAACCAAATTGTTTTATCAGATCAAATGAACCACCGGCATCGTTGGTGCGCCAGAGTTTATTTTCTTTCCCGGTATATGCGATCGAGTAACAATTCGGATGGAATTCTAATTCACTGGATTCGGCTGCATAATAGGATTCATTAGGCGCAATTCCGAAACTAAAGTTGTCGATCGGATCCGAGTAATTTAGAGGGATGACTTTTCCACTAATGTCTGAAAAATAAGTTTTTCTGTTCATCCCAGGATTGACGTATCCTGTAGGTGCCTCTCCCCCACCCAACTCGAGAAAATTGCCGTACCCATAATTCTCATGATGTGCCAGGTTTCCATTGTGATAAAGTCCTCCGACGAGCACATCTTCGTTCCATCCGCTTCCAAATCCCCAATAATCAGAACCTCTGACGCCATCCATTTTGAATTCCGGTTGGGATGTAAAAAAGTTATCCGACCAATACACGCCGCCATCGGTCGTTACCCACGCATTGTTGCCGACAGCTCTGAAATCCTGCATGTCAACATGCATACTCAATGGTCCGCCGACATACCCTGCAACTGGAGAAAAACTGCTGCCACCATCTGTGGATCGATAGATATTGAGCCCGCCGACCAGGATTTCATCAGGATCGTTCGGATTGGCCATGATTGCACAATTGTAATAACCTTGATGGTAGGTCCAGTCCGGATAACCGTACGCAAGATTCAAGTGATCGGCGGTATAGGGTCCACCTGCCGGACCGTTCGGCAAGGTCCAGGTGGCACCTCCATCCACACTTTTATACACTCCGATGTATCCAAAATCGTCTGCTTTCGATTCTCCGATCAGGTATGCGTAGACGCGATTTGGATCAGAGGGTGAAACTGCAAGTCTTGATCCGCCGTCATTTCTTGCGGGGTCTGTAGAGGAATACCAGCCGTTTGTCTGAATCGTCCATGTGGCTCCCGAGTCGCTGGAAACAAAAAACTCACTCCGGATCAGCGTGGGATTGTTCTTAAGTAAATAAAATGTCCCGGCAGATCCCGGTTTATGTTTGATATCCCAACACCGGTTCGTGTAGATTTGTGTCCAGGTTGTACCCCCATCCTGTGACCTGAACAATCCTTTTCCGGAAACGGCAAGAACTATTTGATCATTGGCTGGATGAATAAGGATTTCATTGGCTTCAAAGTTCGTTTGAACCAGCACGTGTTGCCAGGATTGACCGCCATCCGAACTTTTATATACCCCATTGTTTCCTCCTACGAAAACCACAAGTCCATTCGTTGGATGAACTTCTATTGCATTAGTTCCCCCAAAATTTTCACTTAATGAAGCGCACGACCATGAAACGCCGCCATCTTCGCTCCTGAATACCTCTCCGGGCTCAGTTCCAAGATATAAATATTGGGGTTGACCTTCACATTGGTCAAAGCAATAAACATTCGTTTGACCTGATCCTTGTCCGCCGTTCTCTCCAGAATTGTGCACAGGACCAACAACTGTCCAGTTCAGCGCTTTGTTCGGAGTTTGAAGTGAGAGATACGATGCTTTTTTCAGTTCGGTTTCCTCAATTGTTTCGGGGATGATAAATCCGGCTACATCCATATGATTGGTAACCGCTCTTCTCCAACGTTTGTAATATTGTGTATGGTACGTTTTTTCAAATGAATGAGTTTTGTAATACCTTGATATTAAAGAATCTACCTTGAAAACATTTGGGTTTCCCGAATACATCTCCTTCGCCCACTCCGGCAAATGGCTGATCTCAAATTGCGACGGCTTTACAAGAATTTGTGAATAAGATGCTGAAAAGAAGAGCAAAAGAAGAAGCGTAAGGTTATATCTCATAGCTGTATTTTATGATACTGAACCCGAAAGATAATTGGTTTTGTTCAAAATGAGATAATCTTACGTTGCGAGAAAACCGATAAAAATTAAAAGCCCCCGGTCCGGACGCCGGGAGCATTGGTTAAACTAAGGATCAGTCTTCTCTTCCGAGTAGGAAGCTTACAGAGGAGACACCGTTTTCAAGGGCTAATTTCTTGAGCCAGCTGAAACGGTCGATTTGACATCCGTCAACAGTTTTCAGAGAGTGTTTAAATCCCTCTCTTAAGTCCAGATCCGAGCTGTAAAACCCATGGATCTTGAATTTGAAGTCAGTTATCGTGCAGATAACAAGTTTGCCGGGCATTGGGGGTATTTTTGTGAGGATTTTGCGGTAAAGCTCGAGGTTCGCATCGGCGTCATCGATCAACTTGTACCGTTTTCGAAAAGCTTCATCTTCAACGAGCTCTCCCAGTTCAACCTTCTTCCGGAGTTCGACGATTTCGTCATCCGTGAAGGGGTTTTCAACACGTTTTCTTTTCCATTCAAATGAGGGGATCCCTCCATCAACCAATCGTAAGGGCATAAAGATTATGAGTTAAATTAATACAACAAAGAACGTTTCCATCTTCCGGTGGATGGTCACAACGGAAATGCTAAACGCAGTTCTTCTAAAGACATAACACAACTATCCTCACCAGCATTATCCGGCGTAACTATTTTTTACTGTAACTTTGTCGTGCAACTGATCCGTATGAGCATCAATTCCCTGATAAACAGCATTAACCAAATCGGAATTCTTCCTACAGATGATTCACTTCAAGTGAACCGTAAAAGATTTGTGGTTTATGTGGCAATTTTCATGAGTTTGGGCGGGCTACTATGGGGCTCAATTTGTCTTGTGTTGGGAAAATATCCACAAAGCCATACTCCATTTGTTTATGTTTTGCTTTCCATAATCAATATTACCTACTTTGCTGTCCAAAAAAACTTTCGTTTCGCACAGGGATTTCAGACAGGGATTAGCCTGCTGCTGCCATTTATTTTCCAATGGCATCTCGGTGGTTTCAATGCTTCAGGCGGCGTTATGCTCTGGTCTTTGATCTCATTGGCAGCTTCCCTGAGTTACTCAAATATGAATACCAGCTTTAAATGGCTCTCTGTTTATTTGATTCTTGTCATTGTTTCAGGTTGCTTTGACTTTGTATTTGTTGAAATGTTTCCCAATTCTTATTCAGCAGACTTAATAACAACACTGTTTACATTAAATATTTCAGTTGTTTCATTCTTGATTTTCCTTTTAATGATCTTCTACGTGAGAGAAAATTCTATCTCTTATAAAACGGTTGTCGACACCCAAAACATGCTCATTCAATCGGAGAAACTTGCGGCATTGGGACAACTTTCTGCAGGCATTGCTCATGAGATCAACACACCTTTGGGGGCCATTAAGGCCATTTCATCTGACTCAGCAAATTCCGACCGAAAACTTTTCAATGAGCTTTTGGAAATCAGGCCTGTCCTCGGAGAGGAAAAGTTTGCGATTCTGTGCAGTTTTATTCAGAGCCACCGCACAGGAACACTCTATTTATCAACGCGTGAAGAACGTCAGAAAGTTGCAGAATTAGCCGCTGAACTTGATTCACTTGGAGTGGAGAATTCACGAAATATGGCAGTAAAACTAGTGCACATCGACCTGCACGTGCTTCCAGATACCTTAAAGCAACTTATTGGGCCGAATTTTGAAAAAGCCATCAATGTATTGTACTTATTTTTCATGAAGGAAAAGAACACTACGACAATAAGCACTGCTGTAGAAAAAGCATCGAGAATTGTTCGTGCGCTCAGAATGTATTTACATACTTCGGAGGGAATGAAGCCGGAACCCTTTGACCTGGAGGAGAGCATTTCTACGGTACTGACTATTTACCACAATCAGATTAAACATGGCGTTGAGGTGGAATTGGATCTGCCCCCACTTCCCCGAATTACAGGATTGCTGGAACAAATCAACCAGGTCTGGACAAATCTCATCGTCAATGCATCTCAGGCAATGGATTACAAAGGGAAATTAACAATTAAGGCCCGGAAAATAGATGATGCAATTTGTGTCTCTATTTCGGATACCGGTTCGGGAATTTCTCCCGAAATTGGTTCAAGAATCTTTGAACCTTTTTACACGACTAAGAAAAGTGGTGAAGGCTCAGGATTAGGTCTGGACATCGCAAAAAAAATTGTAGACAAGCACCAAGGCCGCATCTATTATGAAAGCGAACCGGGCAAGGGAACAACCTTTTACGTGGAATTGCCGATAATTCCAAAAAATTTGAATTCTTAAAAAAAAATCCTAATTTCGGGATATGCACTCTCAAACCATTCTTTGCGTCGACGACGAAAAGTCTATACTTTCTGGGCTACACCAGCAAATCATGAGCGAATATGGAGAACGTTTTGATGTTGAAATGGCATCGAGCGGAGACGAAGCCCTGGAGGTACTGGAAGAATTGAAAGAAGCAGGCGTAAGTATCCCGCTCGTGATAACCGATCAAATGATGCCCGGGATGAAAGGACATGAATTGATCGACAGAATTCAATCCTTGTTCCCAAAAACGTGTTGCGTACTCTTAACCGGGTATGCAGAATCCGAAGTTCTTCAAGAACTGGCAAAGAATAAGGTTTTACGCTGCCTGAACAAACCATGGGACAGCAAAGAGATTATTTCCGTGATCAATGAAGCGTGTGAACGTCAGGATTCCCTAAACTGAAATTTCATTCAGTAGCATGAATGGGAGCTTCCAAATCTGTTACATTATCCTGTCCAATACTCGCAGATTGAGAAGTTGTATCGTTTGATGAAATAGACTTTTGTTCACACGAACATATAAGTGCGATACTGAAAGACATCAGAATTACAGTTTTGGCAACAAACTTTTTCATAACAGGGCTTTTGCTGATAACCCCGAAACAATGCAGATATAACACCGCTTCTTTTTCTGAAGAAAGTTTTGAACAGTTGACGCTTACCGAGCAAATAACCGATCTGTTTCCTTTATT
>JBEGVI010000007.1:0-12324 GCA_041178485.1 Bacteroidota bacterium
GCTGAAAAATTCTTCGGTGACTATCTCAACATCTCAGCTGTCAAAGGTGAAATTCGTCCTATCTATCCCCGTATGGATGACGGTAAGATTTCCCTTTGGGTAACGTTGATACAGGATTCTAAATTGAAATAAATTTTCCGGTTAGAAATAGCGTTTTAACGCGTCAATCGTTTTACAATATCCTCAAAATCAGGGTATAGATCCAGTAAATACTGTCGTTCAAACAATTCAAAATCCCTGAAATCAAAACCAGGTGCAACTGCGCAAGAGACCAGTGCGAAGCTGTTAGGCATGTCAACAGTTGATCCGAAAATGGTATCCTTCTTTACAAGATAAAAGGGAAGTTCGCCATTCGCGATGTCCGTTCCAAGTTTGAACATTTTGTGTCCAGTTTCATCAAGGGTATGCACTGTCACAGCCGATCCTGCGTGGAAATACCACAGTTCATCACTTTTGATTCGATGGAAATGCGATACATTTTCTGAGGTCAGCAGAAAATAGATGGAAGTGAGCAGATTACGGTCTGTAGCATCTATTTTTTCATACGACCGGAAAGTTTCTTTGAAAAATCCGCCTTCCGGATGGGGCAGCAGTCCCAGGGTTTTGATCAGTTTGTCGACTTCAGGGTTCATTCGATGGGTCCGTCTTGAAATTGTACACCTTTGTTTTGAATATTGGGGAAAAAGTATTTCAGATCAAGCGCAAAATAAGTGCCATCCACCGAACCGCTGACGGTATTTTCATAGCCGTCGTAGGTGTACTGCGCGACCATTTCAAACACCGGCTGAAACGGGATACGCGCTGAACCGCCGATGTAGAAGAAACCATTTTTCTCAGTGCGGTATTCAAAGCCAACATTTGCATTGAAATCTATTCCCCCTTTACGGCTAACTACTCCTGTATGCGTGATGCTGTGTTTTCCACCGGGTAAGGTCAGAATCCCGACAGAAGTCGGTTTGAAGGTTAGTGCAGCTCCAAGCGATGCATTCATGTAGACTTTTTCACTGAGTTGAACGTACACCAATGCATTTACCGGTACGTCGTAACAAATAAAAGTGATGTCACTGTTTTCGGAAACGCCTGAATCTGCAACTGCCATGGTGATGTCATAATGCCTTTGCGTATAATTTATGCCTGATTCAAAGGCCAGAAGCTTGGTCAGTCCAGCGCGTACTGTTCCGCCGAAGGAATAACCAATGCGCTGGGAAATAGTGGTTGTAAAACCTTCATTTGATAGAGTCAATTCTCGTTCACCAATATATTTTGTTGGAAAGACAGGACGAAATTGAACACCAAAATAAGATGGAAACCGCTCTTTTTTTGAGGGTTTCTTGGTTTGTCCGTAACACAAAGCGCAAAGGAAAATGAACAATATTGCCAGAGAGTTATTCAAAGTTCAAGAACGTTTTCATATGAACGGATTGAATTGTAAATTGTTTTAGGATGTAAACCATTCTGTGGTGTATTCAAGCGGTTTTCTGTGTGCGGCAGGCCATTCTATTGCAGGGTAACCTATGTAGAACAATCCCAGGCATTTATCTTTTTCCTTTAACCCCAGAAATTCATTCATTTTGGAATGATAGATCAGTTTAGGCGTCGACCAGAAGCCTCCTAATCCATAGGCGGTGCAACTTAAGTGCATGTTTTGTATGGCACAGGCAACGGCTTCAATTTCTTCGATTTCCAAAATCTTTTCTTCCGGTTGACGTTCCATGCAAACCGCAATAACTGCCGAAGCAAGCATTGGGCGTTTGAGCATTTTGGCAAGTTTAGCATCCTTCTGTTGCTCGATGGGTGTGATTTCAAGATAGGTTTTGGCGAGGAAATCACTCAGACGTTGACGAGCGGCCTCTGTAAAGACCTTGAATCTCCAGGGTTGCGTATTCCCGTGTGTTGGAGCCCATTGCGCATTGTTAAGAATCACTTCAAGTTGTTCGCGATGCACCTGCCGTTCTGAGAATTGCTCCGGATATATCGTGCGTCTGCTTCGAATAAGATCGTTGGTTTCGGAAAGATTGAATTTCATGGATGGTTACTTGCCTATTACAAATTTAGCAGATACACTTGGTTAATCGTGTCTTGATTGAAATTTCGTATGTTCGCAATAAAATAAGCAACGTGAAAGTTACCTTCAATGCCCCATTTACCCTCATCTTTACCATTGCAGCGGTATGTGTATTCATTCTATTTCATAAAAATGGAGCTCCGCTTCCGTTTGTTTTGCCAGGTGAATTCCTTATTAAGGATGCAGTTTGGTATCCGAGTTTATTTGGATATACCCTGGGTCATGCCAGCCTAGAGCATCTTTTGGGGAATTTCTCCATCATTCTGATGCTTGGGCCAATTCTGGAAGAAGCCTATGGAACGAAAAAACTTTTGCTGATGTCTCTTATTACTGCTTTGGTTACTGCGATTTTCCATATGATGTTCTGGGACCATGCATTGATGGGGGCAAGTGGAATCGTATTCATGTTCATTGTCCTCTCTTCTTTGATCAACATTAAGGGGCGAGAAATTCCTCTTACCTTCATTTTGATCGTTGTTCTTTTTCTGGGCAGGGAAGTGTATAATTCTTTTTCTTCTGACAGTATTTCCCAATTTGCCCATGTCACAGGCGGATTTATCGGAATCCTTTTTGGCTACTTCCACAAAAAGCTCGGCTGATCAGCGCCGGTTCATCTCTTTATTGGCCTTCTGAATGTAATAAAAGGTCTTGTCAATGGTCTGGTATTGACCGTCGGGTAAAGGTGTGAGTGCCGGGGCTGCAACCACATATCCAAAGCCATCGAGAAGTACATAGGTGGGATAGGTAGCGATCTTGTAATTTTTCCAGATTGGATTGTCATCCCTGGCTCTGCACCTGATCCATGGCAAAGAATTTATTTGAGCGTCTGTAACGGATTTTGAATATTCCTTGTCAGGATAAACGGAAATGAAGGTCACGTCCTCCTTGTATGTTTCATGCAGTTTTCTCAACAGCACCAGTTCCTCTGCAGATTTCTGGCTGGTCGGATCATAGAAATGCAGATAAATATGTTTTTTAGGCAGTGCAGAAAGTGTAATTACTTCTCCCTGGTCGGAATGCAATACAAGGTCAGGAGCTTTTCCTCCTATGGTCAACTCTGTCAGACGTTCCATCATGTTTCTTGCAAGCACTGCATTCGCATTAAAAAGGCTGTGGTTGGATACACTGTCCAAAACGGCAAGAATATTTGTTTGAGGATAATCGTTGGAATAATAAATTTCAGAGAGGGCCTTTATCATTACAATCTCGCGAATCCGCATATTAATGAGCGTGTATTCATTGCCTAATGCCTTCATAATTAGGGTAGGACTGCTTTTAAGTAAGCCGAGGTAAACTTTGTTGTTTGTCTCTTTTGACAATCGCGGAATCATTTTTTCGTAAAAGGAATTTAGGTAACCCATGTATGCGTCGTTGCGGTAAAAAACGGGAGAAAACTTCAGGTAGAAATCGTGTTTTTCATACCGGTTTCTGTCCGCTGCATGTTGAATATTATCGAGCGAAGCGATGGAGAACCTCACAAACGTATTGAAGTAGGTCTGTGCTTCATTTATTGCCGACTGAGTCGTATCCGAAAGGTGGTAGAACTTTTCTACTGCTGTTTTAAATTCATCCAATTTTGTAGAAAACTCCAGGGGCTTCACGTTTTTTAAGTAAAAATAGTTTCCTATCCACTCATCCGACCAGCGCTGAAATTGAAGAATTTTGAAATTTATGTCGTTTGTATCCAAATCGAGGAAGGTAACTTCAATAGAGCTTCCATTTGGCCTAAGCGGGTCGTATTTATCCTTTTCCGGAAGGTAAATGGTGTATTTTCCACCCGGTTGAAGGTAAAGAAACGAATTGTTTTTGTCGGCGTGAACAACGGCTTTCTGGGTTTCTTTTAATTCGAAAGATAGGGTAAAGGTACTGTCTGCTTTTACTGTCGCACTCGCAAGGGTACTTTCCTTCATGCTGAGGAAATCGACGATCTCGGAGATGCGGATTGTTTTTCCGATGTATTTCGGAGCATACCCAGTTACGGTAACATATTTATCTGCCTGAGCGAATGTAGCAGTTCGAAAGAATAAGATAAACAAGAAGATATACCCCAAAAACTTCATAAGTGCCCTTCAACAGATTTCGTACCAGCTTAAACGAGCAGGTGTGGATTGGTTACAAACGGTTCTATGTTTCCTCCATTTCGATGGATTTCTCTGACAATCGTTGAATTTATTGAAGCATATTCCTGTTCTGTCAGGAAAAATACCGTCGTGATGCCGGACATTGTCGCATTCATGTGTGCTATTGAGCGCTCGTATGAAAAATCTTTCGAGTCGCGCAAGCCGCGCACCAGATGGGTTGCATTTTTTTCCTTACACAGATCGACCGTGAGTTTATTGAATGTGATTATCTCAACGGGTCTTTCCGAAAAGAGGGATGCAATGTGTGCTCTCCGTTTTTCAAGGTCGAAATATCCCGTTTTTGTGCTGTTAATTCCGATAGCAATGACAACTTCATCGAATAACTCCAGGCTTTTGTGAACAATTCCTTCGTGCCCTTTTGTGAAAGGGTCGAAAGATCCGGCAAAAAGGGCTTTTTTCATGGCGTCTGCGGTTCTGAATTGAAAAAACTGAAATGCACGTTTCCATATGTACGTGAAAAACCAAAATGGGTTAGGGAAGAAAGGTCTGTTTTTTTTCCATGCTCGATAATCAGCATTCCTTCAGGTGAGAGTAAGTTCCTTTGAAAGATGATTTCAGCTATTTCCTGATGAAAGGTAATCTCATATGGTGGGTCTGCAAAAATGAGATCGAATTCACCCGAACATTGACGCAGGTATCCGAGTATATCCGATTTTACAATTTGTATTTGCGTATCAATCTGCAGTGACTCAGCATTTTTTCGGATAAACCGAACGCAATTGAAGTTTTGGTCTACAGCAGTGACATGACTCGCACCTCTGGAGATAAATTCAAATGAAATATTCCCCGTTCCGGAACAAAGGTCAAGTACCTTGATTCCATCGAATTCGATTTGATTTCCGAGTAAATTGAAGAGCCCTTCTTTTGCGAAATCTGTTGTTGGACGGGAAGGAAAATTCTTGGGAACAGAAAACCTCCTCGCTTTGAGTTTACCGCTGATTATTCGCACAACTCAATAATGTTGGTGAATTCACGTGAATTTACTTCCAGTTCGCTCAACTCAGCAATTTTCCCAAAGGATTCTTTCACTGAAGTGCTGATCTCTTTATCAATGCCGGCACCTTCGAACACTGTCAGTTGACCCGTGTGGTTGACAAGTTCTTTTTGTTGGAGGGTAAACATTAAGTGATACACAATGTCATCTGCAGACTGGTAATCAAATGTGGCATAATACACGAGTGCCGCACTTTTGGAAATCGCCAGGATAAAATGTCCCATGTGCAGCGAAAGAATAATCTGAAGTTCTTCAGTTTTGGTTTCTGTTAATTTTTCCACCAGAACAGATCCTTCGTGTCGTACAATTATTTTCGGAAAAGCCGAACTGAAATAGCGCTCAATCCATTCAGGCAGGTCATACACGTTGGCAATTTGGGCTACAGGTATTCGGTCGAAATCAATTTGTCTGTCTGATTCAGGTTTGCCAAAACACAATTCGTAAAAATGATCTTTTTCTCCTTCCTGGAATAAATTTTCCGGAAGCAATGTGCTGCGGTTGCCAAACCAGCAAAGCGAATACTCTTCGTATGAGTTTTCTTTAATCTTATGTTGTGTAAAAGTTGATTCAAGCTGCTCAATGCATCTGTGGTCCTGCAAATCATTAAATGCGACATCAAAAACCTGTAGGTTTTCAGAATGAATCACTGAAATCCGTGAATGGTACCGATCGATCTCTATTGCTAATTTGCTCATGCAATAACAAAAGTATGCAAAATAGACGTGCGGAAATGTGTAACTTTCAGCGATGAGCTCACCCGTACCTGGTAAACTGTATGATTTCATTCACGAGGAGATGGAACATGTACCGACCATTGTGCAATCGGAGTTGATTCGCTCATTGGTCAACTTTACCTATCGCGAGGAGCACTACCCGTTGTATGTTTTAAAAGGGTATGCTGGAACAGGAAAAACGACTGTTCTTGGAGCCTATGTTAAAGGATTGCTCAAGTCGAAGATAAAAGTTCGGTTGCTCGCACCTACCGGCAGGGCTGCCAAGGTATTCAGTAAAAGAGCTTCCCGCGAGGCATTTACAATCCATAAAATGATTTACCGGAGGCAGTCGTCAGCGGATGAATTTTCCGGATTAACACTTGCGCCTAATTTACAGCCGAATACTGTGTTTATTGTTGATGAGGCATCCATGATCGGAGACCATTCGATGAATGCGGATGGAACGATGGGTGCGCGGAATCTCTTGGAAGACCTTTTTGAATTTGTATTTTCTGCAAAAGGCTGTCGGCTGATCTTGTTGGGTGACACAGGACAGTTGCCGCCTGTTGGGGCTGACTATTCTCCCGCATTGGACGTGAACTACCTCAACAATACGTATCCAAAAGTAAAGACAGAGGAGTTTTCCCTTACCGAGGTATTGCGTCAGGCTGCAGATTCAGGGGTTTTATACAACGCAACACGCATCCGTGACCTGACAACCGGCCAATCTCCGGTGTTCAAACTCAAGCCATTTACAGACATTGTTCGCATAGGTGGTGACGAACTGCAAGGTGAACTCGAAACTTGTTACAGCAATTCAGGTTCGGACGAAACGATCGTACTTACCCGATCAAACAAACGTTCGAATGCCTACAACCAGTCCATCCGTGGAAGGATACTCTACTTTGAAGATATCTTGTGCTCAGGAGATGTCCTGATGGTCGTCAAAAACAATTATTACTGGTCGGATGATCAGAATAAAATGGGGTTCATTGCAAATGGCGAGTTGATGAAGGTTATCCGCGTGAAACGGCAGGAAGAGATGTATGGATTTGAATTTGCGCGTCTCATAGTTCGTTTTCCGGATTATCCTGAGGTTTCCGAAATGGAGGTTCTCACGTTGACTGAATCACTTTCGGTGGAGGGTCCGTCTCTCAGCCGTGAACGGATGCGCGAACTGTTTTATGCCGTGGAGCAAGACTACATGCACGAGAAAAACAAGCGGAAACGATTTCAATTGATCTTAAAAGATCCATACTTCAACGCACTTCAAATCAAATATGCGTACGCCGTAACCTGTCACAAAGCGCAGGGCGGACAGTGGGAAAATGTGTTCATTGATCCGGGTTTCATCGATGAACATTCCTTTAATGAGGAATATTTCAGGTGGCTGTACACTGCTGTAACGCGCGCTTCAGAAAAGGTATATCTTTTGAATTTTGCGGATAAGTATTTCGAACAAGACTCACTTTAGCAGTTCACTTAGTTTAAAGGATGTTGCACCGACGCTGACTCTTGTTTTAGACCATTGTTTGTTGAATCGGTCAATAACGATTTTTGCCGATTCACGGGGCAGATAGGTTCCTGCGAGAACGTTTATCTCTTCTTTGAACTTTTTCAAAATAGTAGCCGTTCGTAAAGCGCTCAAAAGGTCATTCTTCGAAAGTTTATATTTTGACATGGCATCCAAAAGTTCCGGGTCTGAAATCGCAATGTTCGATCGAACGGGATCCGTAAAAGAATTTACCTCTGCAAGGATTCCCCGGCGCAAATCTATGTTCAGTTCCGAGTAGCGCAAACGTGAAAAGGATGAATCTAAGGCAGAGATCGGATAGGCAGATAACTCATTCGGACGCTGATCTTTAATTGGCCGCACCCCATTCCATCGCGCAACTCCCTGACCTCTGGCAACAATTTCAAACTCAGTTTTTTTATTCTGCAAAGCTTCAAAGAATTGCACAAGCGCGACACTGTCTTCCCGGGAGAATAAAGGACTGTCCAGATCCCACCGATCAGAACGAAACTGGTCGTTTAGAGCGATTTGCACCCGTGCATCGTATTGAGGCTTAGAGTCCGTGAGATTCATGTGCAACATTACCTCGTCGGCCTGTTCTGAAAGTGCAGTTTCGGGTATTGCGATCAGCCGTACTTCAAAACTCTGTATCGAATCCGTTGCCGGAAAAGTGAAATCTTGTGTTCGAATGTCAAATGTTGAAGAATCAGAAAAAACATACAGCCCATCTTTTTCTTCAAAGGTTGCCCATGAAAATCCCATGGCTTGTTTATAGATGTCCAGTTTTTGCTGATAACGTCCACGAAGCTCGACAGCTTCCTGCTTTTGTTGTTCCAATTCTGCGATCTTTTTTTTGTAGGCATTGAATAGTGAATACAGTTCTACAATAGAATTCTGCGTATTCCCTTTTTCCTTTTTATTGGCATCTGTATTTGGCTGGTAGCGTTCGTTCTTATTCAACGAATCCGGATGTTTCCCTGCCTTTCGGTCCTTTTTCATGCGTTTTTTCATGCTTCGCGAAGGATTGTCGCCGGTGACCACAGGTCTGTAACCCAGATCTGAGAAATCTTTTTCTTTTTCAATTATCTTGAGTTCGGTTTCATTTTTCTTTTTGGTGTTGTAATCGATCCAGTAATCAAATCCTCGCCGCCCATGAATCATTTCGTCGAGTTCAGCAATGTGATGCCGTTCCAGTTCATTGATAATGGTCTGAAAAGTCGTTCCATCCGAAAAAGTGGAGTCAGGAGAAAGAAATCGGGTGTCCCCTGAACCGAAAAGGTGATAATTTACACCGTTCCGTTCTATAACAACGGTCGTTTGTTTTTTGGAGTTGTAACCCCAAACGTCGAAGTGGAGCAACGTTTCCTTATTTCCTCCAACAGTGTATAGATCTGTTCGTGCTATTCGCAGCGGCTCAATGGTTGTTTTTTTCTTCTCCTGAGAAGAAACCCGTGCGACTTGATATGGAAACAATCCTATTGCTTTCGGTAATCCTTTGTTCCAACGTCCTTTTTCATCTTTTTCACGTTCTTCCAGTAATCCGGCAGTAGAACTTCCATCGCCGGCAGCAACAAGAATATTATTGAATATCTCTGCTTGGCCACCAAGTGCACGAAACATCTGCAAGGCTCTGCTACTCACATAAGCGTTGATGGCGTAATGGACGGCTTCCAATGTGACGATTTGATCAGTCTCTTCCAGAAATCTCAAACTTTCCAGGAAAACAATTTTGTCGTCCAGCGAGAGCCCAGGATCGAGTAAGTTTTTGAGTTTAGGGTTAGGAAGAAGTGTGCCGTTCTTTTCTTTCAATGCATTTGGTGGCAGTTTAGCCATTAGCAGTGAATCGAAAAAAGCATTTTCACTTTCGTAGAGCGCAAGGTCTTTTTCTGAACCTCGCTTTGCAAGCAAAAGTTTGTTCAACTTCCATATAGCCACTTTGTTGGCTGCCTCAGATAGAATTCCCTTCGACGATTTGGCGATTTCTTCTTTCCGGATGATAAGCAGCTCGGGCTGGTTGATGATAATTGTTTCCAGTGAATCATAATTGGGTTGTTTGTTGGCGAGATAAACTCCTGGACCTTTGTAGTCGAAATAGCGTCCAATCTCCAGTTCAAGGATTGGACTTTTTTTAACAACATGGTACAAGTAAGCCCGTTCTTCCGCAGTAAGCCCTTCATTGACTTGTGCGAAGCTTAAACTTGAGAATAGAACCAGTGCTGTGAGGAAAAGTACTTGTTTAACCATGCGAAGTTTTGTCTCGTAACGTACGTATGAGTCAAAGGTAACATCAAAACTCTAAGAGAAATTCAGACCAAAAAAAAACCGCTCACAGGGAGCGGTTGAAATGTTATTTTTTTATCAATTTGATCGGGCTGCTCATGCGATCTGATGTCAATAGGTAGGTTCCCTCAGGCAGCTCTGAAATGTCGATCACCTGATTGAAAGACTCTGTTTCGAGGGAAAGGATTGTTCTTCCGGCAAGGTCACTCACGAAAAGTGTAGTATTCTTTCCGATCGAAGAAATCGTGATGTCTTCTGTTGCGGGATTCGGATAGATGAGAATGTTTTCTTCTGTCAATGCCGTTAAGCTTGTTGTAATTGTTGGCTGAACTGAGGATAAAACCGCTGATTGTGTGGCAAGAGGAGTGGACGAAGATGCCTGGCTGATGGTAACGAATGAATGTGTAAAAAGTGGCAGGTTATCATTGGTAAGGTCATAATATTCATACTGTGTACGAACAAAAATTACATCGATTGGAACAATGAAAGAAACCTGTGTAAAAACGGTATCTACGATCTTGTAGCGAATGACATTGCTAAACGTATTTCCGGAAGGGAGAAGCAATGTTCCCTGTCCGTCAATAGATGCGTAAGATGTTCCGGTACATGTTGGGTTTTGTGCCATCCCGTTGAAATCAAACTGTAAGGAACCCGCGAAATTGTCTGTCAATGTCGAACCGTAAGCAAATGGGTAGGAGACTGTTTTTTGTTCGTCCGTTCCAAAAGTTGCAATTACAAGTCCGAACGACGGCTCCTCAAAGATAAAGCCTTGCGACACGCGCTCGGTAGCAGTGGAATTGTAGAAGTTGGTCAAAGAACCCTGAATACTGAATCCCTTGGTAGATGTAGGGTATTGTGCACTGTAAGGGCTTGTAGCCGGGTCAATCACTTCAATGGTCCGGGTTGAATTTATTCCCACAATACTGGAATAGTCCCACGTTACGTTGTTCCCGGTTACCGTTTCAAGGGGATCTGTCAATGAATCGCACAGATACATGGTTTTCAGGTTGCCCACAGAAGGTTCATTGGCCTGTTCCATGGTTACGGTTTGAGCATTTGCCAAAGAAATTGTTGCAATGCAAAGTGAGAATAGTGTTTTTTTCATGTATGTATTTTGAATGTTAAACGAAAACAGTAAAGTTTCAGTTGGTCTAAATTACAAAAAATCAATTTCCGGCAAGCCTGCTTTTTCGGTAACCATATCCAAAGTAAACGATGAGTCCCAGGCTGAACCAAACCACAAACCAGAACCAGTTGGAAGCACTCATGCCTGTCAGGAGATACAAACATGTTGACAGACCGAGCAGAGGCACCAAAGACCACGAACGAAGAAAGGCCATGATGGAAAGTATCCCCATCACTATCCAGAATAAAATCGATGAAATATTCAGTGTAAGTGCTGCGGAATCACCGTTAAAGTTGAAAATTCCAGGAAAGTAATTGGGAAATAGAAACGCTACAATGATCGCTGAACCAAAAACAATCAACGGAAACCAGATTCGGGCGTTGATGTAGGTTAAGTGAAATTTTCCTTCTTCTTTCTCTTTTACAGGCAACAAAAGGACGCCACCGCATACAAGCACAAAGGCGAAAAGTGTCCCAATACTCGTGAAGTCAAGCACAAATGTCTTGTCGGTGAAAAGAATTGGAATACCCACAACACAGCCCGTGATGATTGTTGCAAACGAAGGTGTTTTATATTTGGGATGCACATTCTGAAATTTTTTAGGCAAAAGTCCATCACGGCTCATCGTCATCCAAATCCTTGGTTGCCCAAGTTGAAAGACCAAAATTACACTGGTCATAGCGGCAACTGCACAGACTGAGATCAGGATGCCCATCCATCCAACATTCCTGAGGACAAAAACCTCTGCAAGCGGATCTCCAACGTTTAGAAGTTTATAGTTCACCATTCCGGTAAGAACCAAAGAAAGAAGAATGTAAATTATCGTACAGATTACCAACGAATACATCATTCCACGCGGGAGATCGCGTTGTGGATTTTTACTTTCCTCTGCCATTGTGGATACCGCATCGAAACCAATATAAGCGAAAAATACCGATGCTACCCCCATCATCACCCCGCCAAAACCATTTGGCATAAATGAATTTCCAACTCCTACCTCGCTCTTTGGAAACCAGTTTGCCGGATCAATGTAAAACATTCCAACAAGTATCACCAGAATGACCACCGTTAATTTGATGATGACCATAATATTTGAGATATTCCGACTTTCCTTCACTCCAACAAATACCAGCCAGGTAATCAGAAAGTTGATCAATAATGCGGGAAAATCGAAGATCAACCTCATTGAACCAAGCATAGGAGCGTTGTTCCAGGCTGCTTTTGCCTCTGCTGAAGTGGAAATTGTTTTTGCCGCCTCCGAGTAACTGATGGTTGTCCATTCCGGCAGGTGAATATGCATGCTGCCCAAGAGGTTTGTGAAGTAATCAGACCATGAAAATGCTACGTAAATGTTTCCAATGGAATATTCAAGTAAAAGTGCCCAGCCTATTACCCAGGCGATCAATTCTCCGAAAGAAGCATAGGCATACGTGTAGGCGCTTCCGCTTACAGGTATTCTGCTGGCGAATTCGCTGTAGCACAAAGCTGTAAA
>JBEGVI010000008.1:0-2548 GCA_041178485.1 Bacteroidota bacterium
CCTGTTAGTCCAACTTGAACTTCGTCTGAAATTAGATTATCTTCTTGCACAACCATTAAAGATTGATCAATTGACCGCGAAGTCTCTTCTATTTTTTTCGTTGTTCGAACACGACTGATTAAGGGTTTGGCTATAGGTTGATCAACGTTAGAAAATTCCTGATTCACAGACTCTTTTGCAGGTGTCAGTGGCGACTCACTGACAGTAGCAATTTCTTTTACAGTCATAGACTCTATAGACTCTTGTTGCTGGATCCACCAACACAATCCAACCAACAATACAATGGAGGCAGCAACGGCCCATCTACCCATCAATGGAAAAGAAAATACCGGAGTCTTTCGATACAACTCCTGTTTATTCAGATATACAATATTTTGATCGGGTTCGAAACGATATATGGTCTCCAACATCTTCAATTCGTCTAACTTCAAAGACGACTTATTCGGCATAGTCACTTCCTCTGGAATCAACTTTACCTGTTGTATCACATCAAATTCAGTTTTCAATTCAGGATGCAATGAAACGAAATTCAAAACCAATTCCTGTTCGGAAGCAGACAACTCATTGTCGGCATAAAGCAAAAACCAGGATTCATAATTTTGTTTCGTGATCATCAGATGATATTTTCAACTTTTCCTACATACGCTTTCAACTGCAATCGGGCACGGTGTAAATAAACTTTAACCTGACTGGAATTTAGCGAAGTGATTTTCCCAATCTCCTCATAACTATACCCTTCGTAATCCTTTAACAAGATCAATGACTTTTGCAAAGGAGTCAATTGTTGTAATGCTTTTTCAAGTTCTTTTTTCAAATTCAGATTCTCGCGACGTTCCATTTTCGCATCTTCAGCAAAACTTTCTTTCAACTCAATGCGACTATTCTTTCGAATATGATCAATCATTTGGTGATACGCTACCGTAAACAAATAGGATTTGGAAGTAGCCGAAACCACCTTATCCCTGTTGATCCACATTTTTTCAAAAGCAGATTGTACAATATCCCGAGCATCTTCTTCGTGTTGCAGGTTCTTCAATATAAACCGATAAACCCCATCCGCATGCTCATCTACACAGGTATTGAATTCTCTCTCCGTCATTCGTTTTGGTTGTACGCGCTATTGTTAAACGAAGTTCGAAAGGAAAAGGTTACAGAAGCGTGAAAAATTCAGTCGAAATACCCTACCCAATCATAAAAACAAGGGTAAAATCAATAATTTTACGCACTTGAGTTAAACCATAAATATGAACAACTCCCTAACCCATAGAATCGAAGCCGAATTGAAAGAAATTGAAGCTGCTGGCCTGTTTAAAAAGGAACGTATCATTGAAAGTACCCAAGGCGCTGAAATCATTGTAAACGGGAAAAAGGTAATTAACCTTTGTGCCAACAACTACCTTGGACTTTCCTCTCATCCCAAAATCATTGATGCCGCTAAACATACAATCGACTCAAGGGGGTTTGGACTTAGCTCTGTTCGATTCATCTGTGGTACGCAAGACATACATAAGGAATTGGAAAAGAAAATTTCAGAATTCCTCGGCACAGAAGACACCATTTTATATGCTGCTGCGTTTGATGCCAATGGCGGTGTATTTGAACCTTTGTTCAACGACCAGGATGCAATCATCTCAGATGAATTGAATCACGCTTCCATAATCGACGGTGTTCGTTTATGTAAAGCACAACGCTTTCGTTACAAACACAACGATATGGCAGATTTGGAAGAACAGCTGAAAGCGGCTTCCCACCTGCGTAACCGCATCATCGTAACCGATGGTTCGTTCAGTATGGACGGCACCATCGCACAATTAGATAAAATTGTTCCGCTCGCAGAACAATACGATGCGGCCATTATGATCGATGAATGTCACTCTTCCGGATTTTTAGGAAAAACAGGCAGAGGTACACACGAACATTGCGGCGTGATGGGAAAAATAGATATCATCACAGGCACACTTGGAAAAGCATTGGGTGGAGCATCCGGTGGATTTACCAGTGGCAAAAAAGAAATTGTTGAAATGCTTCGCCAAAGAAGCCGTCCCTATCTTTTTTCAAATACCCTTGCCCCCAGCATCGTTGGAGGCTCTATTGCCGTTTTAGATCTCCTAAGCGAAACAACAGCATTGCGAGACAAACTGGAATGGAATACAACCTATTTCAGAACTGAAATGACCAAAGCAGGATTCGACATCAAACCAGGTGTTCATCCTATCGTACCCATTATGCTCTATGAAGCTACCGTTGCACAAGAAATGGCTGCCAAATTATTGGAAGAGGGAATCTATGTGATTGGATTTTTCTTTCCCGTTGTTGCAAAGGGAAAAGCAAGAATTAGAGTTCAACTCAGCGCTGCTCATGAAAAAGAGCATCTCGACAGAGCCATTTCAGCATTTGTGAAAGTAGCGAAAGGGATGGGGGTGATTTAGGAGCCTGCCTCTGGCAGGCAGGGACAAGGGACAGGGGACGAGGGAAAAGGAGAACCTTCACTCACAACCCACAACTCACAACTTTCTCAAAACCCACAACTCTATACATCAATCTTCGC
>JBEGVI010000009.1:0-2748 GCA_041178485.1 Bacteroidota bacterium
GGCATCTTCACGGTTTTCTTCACGTAAAATGTCTCGAGCCCGCTTCTCGAGATTGGCAGCCTCAAGCTTTTTCTCATATAAGCCAATGTATTTATTGAATTTGTCAATTACATCCTCTTTAGTGTATTTGTAACGACCACTTTTAAAGAAATCGTCTATACATACCGTCTCAAGATCATATCCGGTTTCTCCCTTCTCTTTAAGCTTGGAGAAATCTACCTCCATAACTCGCTTTAACACTTTTAAAACAGTGACGGTATCCCGAATGGTATCTTTTACTCTTAATCTCTTGGCAATTGAATCCAACTGAACAAAACGTTCAGAGGTGATATCTCCATTCGCTGCGGCCTCATATAAACCAAATAATTCGGACTGTCTTTCATTCACCGAGTTATATTTTTTCATACTGAACACCAGAGGAGTCTTTGTAATCCCCAAGTGGAGTTTCTCCACTGATTTCATCTCATCGATTGTCAAATTCTTGGACTTAGACAAGATGTCTTCAAATTTTTTGACAAAAAGCGTATCTGAACTCGCCTTATCAGAAAGCGAATAAAAATGCTCCATTTTGTCAATTAAAGTAATTAGAGCATCATAATCGGTTGTATCAATTTCCTGAGCGTTAATGACGTTTGTCATGAACTTTTTCATTGAATAAGGTAAAGACTTCGTTTTAGAAGGAGGCGAAGGCATGGAATTTATGATTCCTGTACCATACCAATAACTTAACAAATCATAAGATTCATAATAATTGTCCAAGGCCTTATCATATTCAGCATCTGTTAGAGTTTTTTCAGTTAAGTTCCATTCTGCTTTTGGCATTTTCGCCCGAAAAGCTTTGAATTTTTTTAAGTAATCCTCCTTGGTGGATTCAGAAACTACCTCATCTGTCAAAGTTAGATCTTTGTTGATCTTATTCTTTTTGAACTCTTTTGCGGTAACAATAAATTCGGTTCTTTTTGATTCAGGATAGTTCCATGTGAAGAAAACTGCTCCTGTAATTAAAATAATAGTCATTAATAAAACGACCGATTTCCAAAGATTTTCCCTGAAAATAAAATCAAATGATGCCCTAATCCATCTTTTCATATAATGTAGTAATTGATTAATTCCCTACTCTTTTAAAGCTTTTCGGGATCCGCTCTAAATAAATGTTCTTATTTTCCGACTAAATATAGTGATTATATCTACTTTCCACCTTTAAATTGAATAAAAATTAAATCATTAATTTAATTCATTAAAGCCAATACAGTTAAAAAGTCAATTGCAGTATAAAATTAATATAGCACAAATAATCAGAAATCTTAAAGGTGTGGAAACACTGAATGATCTTCAGTTAGAATCGCTAAATCTGAGTAAAAAACACAATAATTTAGTAATCCTTTCGAAGACTGGGACAGGCAAGACCTTGGCGTTTTTGATTGCAACTCTTGACAGATTAAAGACCAATCAGTCTTCTATTCAGGCATTGATCATTGTCCCTTCTCGTGAGCTTGCACTTCAAATTGAGGATGTCTTTAAATCACTGAAAACAAATTATAAAGTACTGGCATGTTACGGTGGTCACTCCATGCAAGTCGAGAGAAATAGCCTTTCAGAAGCTCCTGCTGTGCTCATTGGAACACCGGGAAGGATCTGTGACCACCTCACACGCAACAATCTAAATTTTGAAAATACGACGCAACTCGTCATCGATGAATACGACAAATGCCTGGAGTTCGGATTCGAGGATCAGATGCGCTTCATTCGAGAAAACCTGGTGAGGTTGAAAAAAACAACGCTGGTTTCCGCTACCACCCTGGAAGAATTTCCTTCCTACCTGAATTTCCGACAACCGGAGATCATTAATTTCCTGTCTGAAAATGAAGGACCGAACATCACATTTTTCAAAGTTCCTGTAAAATCTTCCAACAAATTCGAACGGCTTTTCGATCTGCTTTGCTCTTTTCAAGGGGAACCCACTATCGTATTCTGCAATTTCCGAGAGGCCACCGAATCTATTACCAATTACTTAAAGGAAACTGATTTCGAATCCATCTCTTATCACGGAGGTATGGAACAAGAAGATCGGGAGCGCGCGCTCATCAAATTCCGAAATGGAAGTCACCATACATTGATCTGTACCGACCTCGGCTCGAGAGGACTCGATATACCGGAAATACAACATATCGTGCATTTTCAATATCCACATTCAAAAGAGGCGTTTATTCACCGCAACGGGAGAACGGCACGAATGAAGGCCGATGGTTCTGCCTATTTAATGATCAATTCAGACGAAGAAATGCCGGATTATCTGCCAATACCAACCTCTGAATTCAAAATCCCGAGTCAAGCAAAAACTCCCGTTGAAAGTCCGTGGATCACTGTGTATTTCAGCGGCGGGAAGAAAGATAAGATCAACAAAATCGACCTGGTAGGTTTTCTTGGGCATAAAGGCGGCTTGAAAAAAGAGGACATAGGTCTCATCACAGTATTGGACTTCGCATCTTTCGTGGCATTGAAACGCAAGAACATCCAGGCACTTTTGAAAAAGATCTCACACGAAAAAGTAAAGGGGAAGAAACTCAAGATTGCCATTGCGAGATAACCCCCCCTCAAAAACCCCTAAATCGACGCTAAAGTCACTCATCTACGTACATCTACGTAGGTCCTCTACGGGTATCCCGCAAAGCTCCTTACGGAGGATAGCGTAAATTTCATTTGGATACTAGTATATATAGGAATCAGGTATCTGTAAGCTGGCATCTT
>JBEGVI010000010.1:0-3228 GCA_041178485.1 Bacteroidota bacterium
CCATCGCTCCGCCAAGTGCCTTACCCAGCGTTCCGGTAACAATATCCACGCGTTCCATGCAATTGTGGTATTCGGGAACGCCACGACCGGTTTTTCCAATAAATCCGGCTGAGTGACATTCATCTGTCATTACCAAGGCATCGTATTTATCCGCCAAATCGCAGATCTCATTCATTTTTGCAATGTCGCCATCCATAGAAAAAACACCGTCTGTAACGATGATGCGGTATCTCTGTGCCTGCGCTTTTTGCAGCTGTTCTTCAAGATCCGCCATGTCAGAATGTTTATACCGATACCTTGCTGCTTTACACAAACGAATTCCGTCAATGATGGAAGCGTGGTTCAATTCATCTGAAATGATGGCATCTTCCTCGGTAAAAAGCGGTTCAAAAACGCCACCATTTGCATCGAATGCTGCAGCGTAGAGAATGGTATCCTCCGTGCCGTAAAATTTAGCAATCTTCGCTTCCAGTTCTTTGTGAATGTCTTGAGTTCCACAAATAAACCGCACGGACGACATGCCGAAACCGTGAGAATCAAGCGCGTCTTTTGCCGCCTGAATTACGGCTGGATGAGAAGAAAGCCCGAGGTAATTGTTCGCGCACATGATGACCACTTCCTCTCCGGTGGAAACTTGAACTCTTGCTCCCTGAGGAGAGGTGATTATGCGTTCTCGTTTATAAATTCCTCCCTCTTCGATTGCTTTGAGCTCGGCCTGAAGATGCGATTGAAGTTCTCCGTACATGCTGCGAATTTTGGTTTAAAGATATAAATTGTTACTTAAGTGAGGCTTAGAAGTTCCACTTCATGTTCCGATCATCCAATAGCGCAAAAGAAACTTTATAGTTGATCCGCGGATCCATTTTGTTGCCGTCGGAGGCTACGCCATAAATTCCGATGCGTAACCTGCGCCGAGAAAACTTGAAGTTGCGCTCAAGTCCGGCAAAGATTTCGTAGTGCTGCCATTCGAATTCTTTGACATACAATGCTCCTACACCCATGACTAAACCGATATTCGTTTTTTTCATGAATGGAATCTTGTTGATGATGGCCCCGTTATCGTGGTGCACAAAATGCCCCTCGAGGAAATAATCTTTCGAAGGAAGGGAAGAATCAAGTCCCTGGAAGGAATACAGTGGGTTTGAAAACCAGATTGGATCACTTCGGCGCTGGAATTTAAAATCTGCAAGGTATAAATTTTTAGAACTGAGGAATTTTCCTGTCAGGAAATGATAGGAGGATGTTCCAATGGTTCCGATTTTAAACGTTTGCATCACGCCCATTCTTCCGTATTCATGATCTATATCGCTTCCAAAAAGTCCGGGTATACCGCGTTCGTAGGTAGCGTAAACGGAAGGGAAACGAGAGCCAAGCAATACTTTTTTCTTTGCCTCTTTCATGTATTTCTGGAATGGTGTGTAGGTAATTGTGGCAGTTCCAATGAGGGCCTGATAGGTTTGAAAATCAAGTGGATTGTTGTTGGGCAGGGACTCGTCCAGCACCGTAAAAAACGAATAGTTTCGCAAACTGCGCCGTTCTGTGAATTCAAAGGTCGTGTTTAAGTAAAATCCATTGAAAATTTCATATTCATTCCCGACTTCACCACTGGTGGCTTCGATGAAATTTTCCCGTTTGTAGATTTGTGTGATGGCGTCGTAACTTCGTATAGCATCAAAATCATGGGAAAATGAGAAGTATGCTGTGCCGAAATGGAACGGAGCATAGCGGTAGCGCCACCATGTTCGTCCTTTCAGATCTGCATTCAGCACACCCATAGAGGCTTCTGTGTAGGAGTCAAGGGCGTGTTCGTTCTTCCATTTTTTAAAATAGTAAAAACTCGGTGCTACCCTCGGACCAGCAATATATACTGGTCGGGAGGTTGCGGCAATTGAACTGATAGTCCATTGTGATTTCTTTTCCCTGTTTCTGTGGTCAATGCCCCACCAAATAACTTTTAGGAAGGTTATCTTGTTGAACACAGCATCAACGGAATCGAGGTATTCTTTCCGGTTCTGGTAATCTCGAATGGAATCCTTTACCAGAATGAACGCTTTTTCCTCCTCTGTAAGTGCAATCTTTCGTTGACTGTTCCAGAAGCTTGTGTCACGGTCATACGCTTCTTCCTCCGTAACAGACAATTCATTCCCAAAGAATTTCTTGGCAAAGGCGGGCTGAAACGCGTAATTGCTGAAATCTGCAATGGTCAAACAGGTTGAACTCCGATCTTTATATTTTACCCCGTAATCCAGTTCCTGATGGGTAAGTACACACAGTGTATCTCCAGGGTGCTCGAATGTTTGTCTAATCGTGAAACGATCATAAACAAGCAGGTTTCCTTTGTTCAGTGTCAGCTCTAGTTTCTGGACCAGCCAAAGGGTATCGATTACCCAGACGTATCCTTCCAGCGTTGTGGTTGCAGAACTTCGGGGAATAATCCTGATCTTGCTGATCCGTTGTCCGTTTTCTTCGTATTGTTCCTCCAGTCGGTATTTGTATGAAAGAATACCCGGAATAGAAATGGGCGAACTCACCGGCGATTGATGCAGGTCGTCGAGGTGCAGTAGGTTCTGAAAGAAATTGAAGTTAGATTTTACCGTAGTTGTGTAGTACAGATTGCGCTCATCCCCCCTTTTTTCATAGGCATTTCGCACCTCTTTGACTTTGTTTGGCGGAGCAAAATAACGCTTGAGTTGTACCTCTACCAAATTCATCTGCTCTGCCAGTTTATCCCGTTCTTTTTTCTCTGCTTCGAAAGGATCTACAATGCCTGAAGGGTCGTTCGATTCATTGTCGTCCTTTTTTTTCTTATCCTTTTGTTTGTCTTCTTTCTCTTTCTGATCGATCTTTTCGGTGGCCTTGATGTAGGCGTCAACGCTGTGAGGAAAATTCCAAAGACTGATTGAATCGCGCTTTTCGACCACTTTCAGCATAATCTCACGTCCAGGATTGGTTTTTTTAACGCTGACCTCTATGTATTCAAGGTCTTTAACAGTGGTAGGAAAAAGTTGAATGTCTCTGGTTGCGGGCTGGTCTGCTATTGGAACATATGCCTCACGCTCATTAAATCCTGTGGCATTGAATACAAGGAAATACTCTCCTGGAAACAAACGGATTTCATAATATCCGTTGGCATCCGCTATCGTTCTCATCTCAGCATTGTTCTTAACAAAAACTTTTGCAAAGGGGATGGCCACGTTTTGTTCATCTACGATATGACCGCTCAGCAAT
>JBEGVI010000011.1:0-24788 GCA_041178485.1 Bacteroidota bacterium
CGAAATAATTTGAACGATTTGTTGAAAAGTTGTCGTTAGGTTTACGTGCTTAAGTGCGTATATTTAGAAACAATTTTTCCCGAAGATGTTCCTCGTTTTTGACACTGAGACCACCGGTCTTGCAAGAGATTACAATGCCCCGATTACGGATACTGCCAACTGGCCGCGCATTGTCCAGATTGCCTGGCAATTGCATGACGAAATGGGGAGACTCCTTGAACAGAAAGATTTCCTCATCCGACCAGAAGGATTTGACATTCCATTTGATTCAGAACAAATTCACGGAATTTCCACCGAACTTGCTGAAAAATACGGAGATGAACTTCAGGATGTTCTGTCACTTTTCAACAAGGCGCTGGAAAAATGCTCCTTCGTAGTAGGACAAAATGTAACCTTTGACTTAAATGTTACGGCTTGTGAATTTTACCGCTCAGGCATCGAGACCAGTCTTCTTTCGCTCCCGGTACTCGATACGTGTACTGAATCCACAGCCGAACTTTGTCAATTGCCCGGAGGTAAAGGTGGAAAATATAAATTACCGACGCTCACTGAGCTCCATAAGTTCCTTTTCGGAAACGGGTTCAATGAGGCCCACAATGCAACTGCCGATGTAGAAGCGACAACGCGCTGTTTTCTTGAACTTGTGCGCAGAGAGCGCTATTCGTTGGTACAACTAAATCAAAGAGATACGTTTTTTGAGGAGTTCAAAGAGATCAATCCTGCTGAAATTGCTTTGATCGGTTTGAAGCATCTGAATTTAAAGGAAGAAAGTCAAAAGTTAAGGCAGCCTAAAGAGGGGCAGTCAGGAGTAAATAAAGTCAGAGATGCATCGCTTGATCAATTGGTGGATCTTCCATTTGTGCACTTGCATAATCACACACAGTTTTCAATTTTACAGTCAACCATTGATGTAAATGGGTTGGTGAAGAAAGCTGCGGAGTATGGTATGCCGGCTGTTGCATTGACAGATACTGGGAACATGATGGCGGCATTTCATTTCGAAAAAGCCGTGAGTGCCTACAATAAATCAGTGGTTTCGGAACGGGAGAAGGCATTGGAGAATGGAGAAGTTTTCACCAGGAAGGAATTGTTGCCTATCATAGGATGTGAATTCAATGTGTGTCGAAATCTGGAGGACAAAACGCAAAAGGACAACGGGTATCAGGTAGTTTTTCTCGCGAAGAACAAGAAAGGATATCACAATTTAATTAAGTTATCTTCGATCGCTTATACCAAGGGAATGTATTATGTTCCCAGAATTGATAAAAAAGCGATTGAGGAATTTGCCTCGAATGTCATAGTGCTTTCGGGAAATTTGTACGGTGAAATTCCTCAGCTGATCCTAAATGTGGGAGAAAAACAGGCAGAGGATGCATTGTTGTGGTGGAAAGACAAATTTGGTGCTGATTTTTATCTGGAGATCATGCGTCATGGCCAGGAAAATGAAAATCGTGTGAATGAAACCCTGATTCGGTTTTCTCAAAAACATGGGGTTAAACTTGTGGCCACAAACAATACCTACTACCTCGATAAGAATGATTCAGAGGCCCACGATATTTTGCTTTGTGTCAAGGAAGGAGAGTTGGTATCCACACCGAAGGGAAGGGGTAGAGGATTTCGCTATGGACTCGATAATGATCAATATTATTTCAAATCCACCGAGGAAATGAAACAATTGTTCGCTGATGTTCCTGAAGCTATTGAGTCTATTAGTGAAATCATTTCAAAATGTGAGTCGTATGGACTAGCGCGCGATGTATTGTTGCCTGCCTTTGATATCCCTGTCGAATTTCAGGATCCTTTGGATTTGTTGGATGGCGGGAAGCGAGGTGAGAACAATTATTTGCGGTTTCTTACCTATGAAGGAGCGAAGAAACGCTACACCGAGATTACGGACGAAATTCGTGAACGGTTAGATTTTGAACTTGCTACGATCGAACGTACAGGATATCCAGGGTATTTTCTGATTGTACAGGATTTCTGTCAGGCAGCAAGGGATATGGGCGTCTCTGTAGGACCGGGAAGAGGTTCCGCGGCAGGTTCGGCAGTGGCATATTGTACAGGGATTACGAATGTAGATCCCATTGAATACGATTTGCTTTTCGAACGGTTTTTGAATCCTGACAGGGTATCAATGCCGGATATTGATATTGATTTCGATGATGAAGGCAGAGGGAGGGTAATTGACTGGGTCATAGAAAAATACGGTGCCAATCAGGTGGCTCAGATCATTACCTACGGCACCATGGCTGCGAAATCCTCCATACGTGATACAGCGAGAGTGTTGGACCTTCCGCTCCCTGATGCTGATAGAATTGCCAAGTTAGTGCCTGATATCTCGCTCTCAACCTTATTCAGATTGAGTGATATGGAGCTGGCTGAAAAACTTAAAAACAATCAGGATGACATCGCCAAAGCCCGACAATTGCGTGCAATTGCTGAAGGGAATAACCTGGAAGCAAAAGTCGTCAAACAGGCAGTGCAACTGGAAGGTTCTGTGAGAAATACCGGTATTCATGCCTGCGGGGTCATTATCACTCCGGATGACATTACGAATTTTGTTCCTGTAGCTACGGCCAAGGATTCAGAAATGTATTGCACCCAATATGACAACTCGGTGGCTGAAGCTGCGGGATTGTTGAAAATGGATTTTCTTGGTCTCAAAACGTTGACATTGATCAAGGACGCAGTCCGAAATGTGCAGCTTACGAAAGGAATAACACTAGACCCTGATCAGTTCCCTATTGACGATGAAAAAACCTATGAACTTTTTCAACGGGGAGAAACTGTGGGTATTTTCCAGTATGAATCGGCTGGAATGCAAAAATACATGAGAGAGCTCAAGCCTACGGTTTTTGCCGATCTCATCGCTATGAATGCCCTTTACAGACCCGGTCCTCTGGAATATATTCCATCCTTCATCAAACGTAAACATGGGGAAGAACCGATTGTATACGATCTGGATGATTGCGAAGAATACTTGAAGGAAACGTATGGAATTACTGTCTATCAGGAGCAGGTTATGTTGCTTTCTCAAAAATTGGCCGGGTTTACGAAAGGGGAGGCAGATACCCTTAGAAAAGCCATGGGTAAAAAACAGAAAGATGTTCTGGATAAGATGAAACCTGCGTTCATCGAGAGGGGTTCTGAAAAAGGCCACGATCCTCAGAAATTGGAAAAGATCTGGCGTGATTGGGAGGCATTTGCATCTTATGCATTTAATAAATCACATTCCACCTGTTATGCATGGATCGCCTATCAGACTGCTTACCTGAAAGCCAATTATCCTGCCGAATACATGGCCTCGGTGCTTTCTAATAACATGAATGACATCAAGCAGGTTTCCTTCTTCATGGAGGAATGCAAACGCATGGGGGTGAATGTGTTGGGGCCTGATGTGAATGAATCGAATTTGCAGTTTACTGTGAACAAGGAGGGGGCCGTAAGATTTGGACTTGGTGCCATCAAGGGATTGGGAAGCGGTCCGGTGGATGCAATCATCTCAGAAAGAAGTAAAGGGGGGTATTATAATTCTGTATTTGATCTCTCCAGGCGTGTAGATTTAAGACTTTGCAATAAAAAAGCGTTCGAAAATCTGGCGTATGCAGGGGGCTTTGATTCCTTTAAAGGGGTTCACAGAGCCCAGTATTTCCGTGAAGATGCCTCCGGGAAGATTTTCATTGAAAGCATTATCAAGTATGGTGCAACATACAAGGAAAATGCTGCTTCTTCTCAAGGAACAATTTTCGATGAGCCAGGAGAAGAGGTAAAACTGCCTGAGCCGGAAATACCAAAAACGGAAGAATGGGGAAGTGTCTATAAGCTCAACAGGGAAAAGGAGGTGGTTGGAATTTTCATTTCAGGGCATCCACTGGATGATTTTCGTGTGGAAATTGATTCCTTTTGTAACGGAAATGTGGGCATGCTAAACAATCTGGAATTGTACAAAGGAAAGGAAATCACTTTCGCAGCTGTAATTTCAGAACCCGAACACCGGACTACAAGGAATGGGGATCCATTTGGAACCATTGTTATTGAAGATTACAATGATTCCAGTAAATTATTCCTTTGGAGAGAAAATTATTTGAAATACAGACATTTCATGCAGCCCGGAACTTTTGTGTATATGAAAGGAAGAATTGAGTTGCCACCAAGGAGAAATGAATTGGAATTCGTGATCCATTCCATTGATATGTTACAAAACTTGAAAGAATCAAGAGCTACCAGCATACATTTGAAATTGGTGTCTAAGACCTTGGATCATGCAACCATTATGGATTTGAATAAAATTTTCATGGAACACACCGGAAAGTGTCAACTGCATTTTACGGTTTATGATCCTTTGGAAGGAATTGAAGTAAGATTGCCGTCTAAGTCTGTAAAAGTGGATCCCAATAACGAATTGTTCAATGAATTGCGCCGGTTGAATATCTCTTTCGAAATGAGATGATCAGTCAAGAACGGATCGAAGCTCCTTCAGTTCGTTCAATTTCTCTATATTTCCTACCTGCTGAAAGGATGCTATAAGGTTTGTCAGCATGCGCCGTATGATGGCACTGTTCGAACATGGCTCAAAATACTCCCGTTGGTGATTCAGCTTGTGGCTGTCAAGAAATTCCCTGATTGCATTTGCATCGAGAATGCTCCCTCTTGAAAACGGATTGATATAGAACAGCACACCAAATTCATTCTTATCTGTGAGGAATGTTCCTGAAAAGTTTTCGTCCAGATAGGCAAGGATGAAATGATTTGGGAGATTGACTCCATAAACAGGAATATCCAGCGACTGAGCTACAATGCTGTAGATGAGTGAGAGGCTGAGTGGATTTCCTTTTCTTGATTCAAGAACCGTATTGATGTAGGAATTCAATGGCGAGTAATAGTGTTTTGCGTCGCCATGAAATTGATGTGTATCAAAAAAGATTCTATTGAAAATTTTAATCTTTTCGAACGCTGTCTGTTTATTGTTGATCTCAAGCCAAACGTCGCGTCGGATTTGTTGTATGGCCTCGAAAAGCATTTCTTCCTGAATTCCAGGGTACTGGTATTTTGCTACCGTAATTGCTCCTCTGAGCAGATCTTTATCCGGTGAAGAATACCAGAGTGAGAGCTGGGTTTTAACCTCTTCGAATTGAATGTTGTGTATAAGCTGTTCTACGCGTCCTTGAAATACCAGGCCGAAATGTTCCTGCTCCCAGGAGTTTTCAAGGTAAGGAATGGCATCTGAACCGAATGAAAGCAGCTTGTCGCGAACATGCTCATAAACGGATTCATCCGGATCATCGATCAGTCTTATAAGTGCCAGAATAGAGCTTTCCCCTTTCATTAAGGCAAATGTAGGGGACTGTTTGGTCGCTTAGTGATGACCTTTGTTCTTGTTTTCAAGGTAAAAATGTTAATTCGGAAAAAAATCTTTCAGAAAAGATGAAACCTAAAAGGGTTGAATGCGTTAGAGTATGTACGGATCAATTTTTTAACATCTACAGGTTAAGAAAAGAGAGGGACTTCGCGAGAGGTCCCTTTTTTATTGGATCAACTTTTGTAAGTTTGGTTTCACTATTGAATGCTCAATTGTCTAAAAAGCAACACATGAAACACATAAAATTCGTCTTCATATTTATTTTTTTCCTGAGTTTAACAGCATGTAAGTCCAGTAAAATGGCAATGAACAACCCTCCAGACAGCGAGACTTGGAAAGCGATCGTACATACAGGTGGAGAATGCGGCGTTTATTTAACTATACTGATTGATGGAAAAGAGGAAAAAGCATTTCCTGTGAATCTTCCTGATGAATTCAAAAAAGATGCGTTAAAGATAAAATTCCTTTTTACGTCCAGTAGAGCTCCTCAACCAGCAGGTTGTGTGGTAGATAAGGTGATTTCTGTTGAGCAGGTCGAAGTGCTCAAATAGTATGTCCTGGTTAATTTTCAACTCCGTTCATTAAAGACTGAAGTCTTCTGAGTGATTTTCTGTTGCCTTTACTGTAAAGCGCTTTTTTAATTTTTTTCCTTTCTTCTTTTGTTAAATGCCACGACAGTGATATTCGGTCTTTTTGATTTTCCCGAAGGTTGAAGGTTACTACATCGATTGGAAATGCTGCATGATTGATTGCTGTTTTGAGGAGTTGTTCTTGATCAAAGTCTTGTGTTCTCGGGAAATTATTGTACATGTTTCCGAACGGCAACGTCAGTTTATCCATCAGAGAAATTTGGTGGTAATATTCGTTCTTGAGGATTTTTTTTGTGTCGCGAACAGAGAGAAGGATCACGCCGGAGGTATTTTCTGAAATCCATTTTTCCATCGACATGACATAATTGAGTGCCGCACGCATGCCGTAATTGTCGCGTATTCCTGCGTCCATGAGCTGCATTTGAGGCGTGGATGGCAAAGTAACCATAGGCATGATAAATGGAAAGGTCGCCGAAGCTCGAAGGGCACTGGTAAATCTTAGTTTCTGAGGGTCATTGTCCTGGAAGAACGACTGATAATCAATGTTTTCAAATGAAGTTTGTACAGAATTATTTTCCGCGAAGGATTCTGTCATAAAACGAAGCGATTGAGATGAGATGTAGAGCCGCCTGCCATCATTTACAATCGTCGGAGTTAAGATCATGAGTGGTATATCGGCCTTTTGTTCGGCTGATTCATAATAGCCTAACGGATGATCCATCAGGTTAAATGTGTTTTCATTGAGTTGTTGCTCAAAGGCATATCCACGATCTATGGGATATCGGTGTGAGCCATAGGTGAATTTTTGAAATCTATAAAACAAGTCTTTCGTTGACGCCGAAAATGAAAGTTTGTTAAGCAAATCTTTTCCAAGTGCTTCGGAATATTTCTTCTCCGTACTATTTAAACCTTGCTTTCTTTCCCGAAGAAGAAGTTCTCTGTAGAAGGCCGCTCCTACCATTCCTCCGGATGCTCCGGTAATCATGTTGAGGTGTCTTGATAGCTTTTTATTCAAATGTTTGTCACATTCTTTCAGTACTGAGAAAGTCCAGTACGCGCTGCGCGAACCTCCTCCTGATGTTGTCAGGATTACTAATTTAGGCTTATGTTCTGCTGTTTTTTGTTTCCAGTTGTCGAGGAGGATTTGAATGTTCTCCTGTGATTCTTTCAGAATTCGTTCGTCGAGGTAATTCTGCTTTATTTCCCTCAGGTTATATTTTTTTAGCTCGGATTTTTCATAGTTCAGACCGTAGGCAAAATTTGTATAGTTAAAAAATCGCGTGTTGAGACTTAAATAGTTCATTAAAAAAATAAACCCAATAAGAATGGGGTAGGTCCATCGATGAAACCAGGACATCAACGCACTGAAAAGCATGTGCAGCATTGTCAGTAAAAGAATGATACTCATTCCTGCCGGAAATTCAAAAAATGGAATATCTATGAATAATCCGGAAGTGATAAAGGCTGCAATGGTCAGAATTTCAAAGATTGAGGCATTGATTCTGTTTTGAGCAAAGACGTTTTCAATTACCGAACGGTCAAGATGTTTTGTAGGTCTACTCTGGTGTATTCTGAAATGTCTGCCAATGTAGTAATAGGTACGTTCTTTCTCCGTCCTGAAGTAATTGTACCATTTTTGATTGGATCGGGTGACAGATTGGATTGGGTTGTTAGAGGTTTCGTCAGATGCCAGTCGTTCCCCTTTTTCTCGCGTGGTCGGGAAAAAATAAAAGATAGACAGCAGAATAAATACAAAGAATCCACTCAGGAATCCCAGGCTGTATCCAACTATCCGTAATCCAGAAGCTACCTCTTGTTGTGATTGAAATTCAATCATTTGACTGAGGTAGTAAACAACAAAAATTAAAGGAATCAGCGTGTTGTTGATGCAGAATTTAAAAAAGGGCCTTGAAACCGTTGCTAGAAAGGGATACCTAGGTCCAAGCTTTATGTAACTGTATGTGTTGAAGGCCATGGTAAACCCACCAAGTGCAAATCCAAGAAGTGCAAAGGACCAGATGCTTATTGTGCCCAGATATTCCGGCGAGAAGAATAAGATGGGGATACCAAAAGCCCGACCGAGTGACTCGCTGACGATCAAAAAAAGTAAGGTCCAGTAAAACAGGGAGATGAGGTTGTATTTTATGTGCCCAAAAAGAATCTGAACAGGAAAAAAATCCCGAATGAAACTGAGTATTTCTTTTATTTTGGAGCCCATTATTACAGTAAGTTACTCAATTTTTCTCATTGATGAATGATGTATTATAAAATCATGGACAAGGTAGGCAAGCATTTTTCCGGAGATTCTTTCTTCTTGTTCGTTGTTGGGTGCTGCCTCAGGTAAATGAAGATAGACGGGTGAGAGGTGTTTTGCGCATTTAGCGATAAAGTAGCGTGCCTCTTCAAAGCGAAGACCTGAAGGTGTAAAGGCAGAACTTGGTGAGAATGCAATTGCATCCATGTCAAGCTCAATTCCTGCAATTCCCTGAGGGTCAAAATTAGTTATCACCCGGTCAAATTCAGTACACATGTCCAGCAGATGGTCATCGAAAAAACTGTAGTAGCACTTATGTTGATCCAGAAAGTTTAGAATAGATTCGTTATTGTAGGCTTTGTGGAGGCCAATAACCGAATATGAGTGTATGCGGTTTTCTGAGATCGCGTAACTGAAAGGGTTTCCGCTGTGACGTCCTTCAAGTGCTCGGCAGTCGGCGTGCGGATCCACATTGAGCACGGATATCTTTTTAGTTTGTTCTTCAAAATAGCGTACGATAGGATAAGCATTGTTGTGTCCTCCGCCTATTACAATCAACGTTGCTTGTTCATGATGTGCCTTTTTTAAAGTTTCAAGTACAAACGAATCCAGTTCCTCAACGAGGGATGGCAAATCCATGGCAACTCCATTTTGACATGAAATCCGCCCCATTAAACAAATCTCATCAGCAGCAATGTGTCTGTTTGCCTGCATATTCAGAAAGCGCAGCAAGAAAGACTTGAATGCGTTTTCTGCACCGGGAAGACCTCCGTTTTTTTGTGGACCAATGCTTTCCTCTATACCGAGTATACAAAATTTCGTGTCTGTTGTACAGGCTGTTTGAATCAGGTCGCCAATCCGTGTTTCACCAACTCGAGGGGTATAGAAATTTCGCAGAAATGATCTGTCGACTTTTTCGAATCTAAAATGGTCAGATTTCATATTTCTTTTGAATGAGGCCTGAGTAATTCTGAGATTTTTTCAGGCACTGCAATCGGTTTCATACCCTGGCTGTTCACAAAGACAAGAGTCGTTTTTCCGGTCGTAGTGGTTTTTCCTTCATGTGTTATCGCATACTCAAAAGTGATGCGTGCTCCGCTAAGTTCGGTGATTGTCGTTCGGATGGCCAGTTCGTTGTCATAATACACCGGCCGATGGTATTGGATGGATAATTCTGTAACCGGAAGCATTATGCCTTCATCTTCCAGTTTTTTATAGGATATTCCCAATTTTCTCATCGTTTCTACTCGGCCAACCTCAAAATAATCGGCATATCTGCCGTAGTAGCAATACCCCATTTGGTCTGTTTCACTGTAACGAACTCTCAGTGTAATTTCATGTGTGAAATTTACTTTCATGTACGTTCCTACGATGATTTTTATAAAATGTTGTCTTTGTCGTTTAATCGGTATGCTTTTTAATGAAATGTTTTTTTATTTTTACTCTTGAATCCTTTGATTTTACGAATATTTTGATCAAATTAAAAGAGTGAACGAATAAAATAGTTCACATGTAAAACTTTTTTAAAAATCAATACGTTTAAAACTTTTTTTTTCACTTTTTTCTGTAAATATTTGTCCCACACAACAGCAAACTAACCACAATTCATGACTACGGTCTCTTCCGGTTTGCGTGTTTTGAGCAACAGTATTAAAAACTTTAAATGAACTTTTAAATGGGTAATAATCACGAAACTATTTGGGGCGCTTGTCTTAAGGTCATTAAGGATAACATTCCGTTGCAGGCATTCAAGACCTGGTTCGAGCCGATCGTACCGGTGAAACTTGAATCCAATGTCCTGACGATTCAGGTTCCCTCACATTTTTTTTACGAATGGTTGGAAGAAAATTACATTACCCTGTTGAAGAAGGTTATTAAGAAAGAACTCGGACAAGAAGGAGCGCTTGAGTATAGTATTGTGATGGAGAACAATGCTTCGAATTCCACTCCATATACGGTTAAGTTACCTGCATTGAATAAAAAGTCACTGAAAAATGCACCGGTATCCATGCCGTTGGATTTGAATGAGAACCAAATTCGCAATCCGTTTATTATTCCTGGACTCAAGAAGGTCAACGTAGAATCCAATCTGAATCCATCATACTCTTTTGAAAATTTTGTTGAAGGAGATTGCAACCGACTAGCTCGCGCTTCCGGGTACGCTCTTGCGAATAAGCCTGGAGGTACAGCATTTAATCCATTGCTGATCTATGGTGGAGTTGGGCTTGGTAAGACTCACCTTGCTCATGCCATAGGAATTGCGATTAAAAATCAATTCCCGAATAAAATCGTTTTGTACGTAGGATCTGAAAAATTTGCACATCAGTTTATCGAGGCAATTAAAAATCAAACAACGAATGATTTTATTCATTTTTATCAGATGATCGATGTGTTGATCATCGATGATGTGCAGTTCTTTGCAGGAAAGGAACGAACTCAGGATGTGTTCTTCCATATTTTTAATCATTTGCATCAGAACGGAAAACAGATCATTCTTACTTCGGATAAAGCACCTGTAGAAATGCAGGGCATGGAGCAGCGTTTGCTCTCCCGATTTAAATGGGGTCTTTCAGCCGATTTGGGTACACCGGACCTTGAAACCAGAATTGCAATTTTAGAAAAAAAGATGTACGGAAATGGCATCGAACTTCCGCGCGATGTTGTCGAATACCTGGCGTATTCAATCAACACCAATGTTCGCGAAATGGAAGGTGCTCTCAATACACTTCTCGCACAGGCTTCGCTCAACAAAAAGGCGATCACACTTGACCTTGCCAGACAAATGGTGGATAAATTCGTGAAGAATACGGCGCGCGAGGTGTCTATCGAGTACATACAGAAAGTGGTTTGTGACTACTTCGACCTTCCTATGGAAATGCTTAAATCCAAAACACGTAAACGTGAAGTGGTCCAGGCGCGTCAGATATCTATGTTCTTCTCTAAAAAGATGACGAAGTCCTCCCTTGCAAACATCGGAGCACATTGTGGCGGAAAAGACCATGCTACGGTTCTTCATGCATGCCGTACGGTGGTTAATCTTACAGAGACCGATAAACAATTCAGAGGCTACATTGAGGATTTGGAGAAAAAACTCACTATTCAATAAATAGGAAGCCATCGTCAAGATGGCTTTTTTGTTTCTGTTACCTGCGAATTATTGGGTGATGAAATTCAGAATGGCACTGAGGTAATTTTCATATCCCATTACAAAAGGAGTATCCTCGTGTTCTCCACCGGGTACTCTGACAGCGGTCTTTGTACTTTTTGGATAAGTGTTGAAAACCACTTCGCCATGCGTGTGGATGCTTAGATACGAGTCCGCTTCACCATGGATCCAGAGGAACGGAGCTGTGGCCTTTTTGATTTCCTCTGCATTGTCGATTTTGATGTTTACAAAATAACTGGACGGCATAGCCAAAAGAGCAGCGTCCTGAACCATTACCTCAGCGGAAGCAAATGGGGCTTCGAGAATGAATTTCCCTGGAGCCAATGAAAAACTGCTTTCATTCCCCGCAACCTGACAAGTAGGGGCTGTGCCAAGTGAGAAGCCGAAAAGAACCAATCGTTCTTTGGTCAGACCTTTCGTTTTCAGCCAGTTTAAACCTGCATCGACAGATGCATACATGTTTTCCTCAGTGGGGCTTCCTTCCGATAGCCCGTAACCTGGGTAATCGATCATAAGTACACCAAAACGGTTCTTTCCTCCAAGATTCGCATAGAGTTTCTGTCTGGGCCAGTAAAAATCCATGTGATCAGCCGTGCCATGACAATACATGATGACCGTATCTATGGAAATCTGAGTTGTATCTCCAACGTAGATTGCAGCAAGCTGAATTTCTTCTCCCTGAAATGTCATTGGAATCATGAACTCATGGATTAAAGCGGGGTCAATGGCATAGGAATCTCCAACATCCAGCGTGGTACGGCCAGTGTAATTGTCCAGCTGATACTCAGTGATGCTATTGTCATTGCTGAACAAAAAATTATCGAGTCTTTTGCGGCAGGCAAAGAGCATGAAAATAACTGCTGAAAGAAATATAAGTGATCTCATGTCCTAAAATTTATAAGTTACACCTAAATAAAAACCCAAAGCCCCACGTCCTTTAAAAGCACTCACGTAATCCACCACTATATCAGTGTTTCTGGCATAAGGTGCAAGAAACTTCAGTTCAGTCGTAAAGTTCCAATCGTTCCGTTCAAAAATATGCCCGATCTGAGGACTAAAAATCAGTCTGTTCGTTTGCTCGATCTCATGTGCTCTTTTATTTTGCAGTTCAATCCAGTTAGAAAGGCCAAAGTAAATGGTATTGGTCCTCATTTGATCTTGTCCATTTCTTTTTTTAGCCTTCAAGATTCGGTAATCAAAATAATAGTTCGCATCAAGCTGAGGCCAGATACGGGCATTTTTTTCAAATACATCAACCATAAAATTTACCCCAGGGTTGACAGACAGTCCCATGTGTTTTACTGTATCCTTCCATACCGATTGCGAAATTCCTGAATCTAGTTGAAATACACCGAACAAGGAGGCTGTGGAATACCAACTGCCATATAGTGTAGTGTTGTTCGTGAGGCCATACCCGTAACCTATAGAAGTGTTTGGAATCGGAATAACAGCCACACCGGGGACATTGGTCAATGCACCTCCGAGAGATGCGGAGACGGCATGTTGATTCTTCTCTAAAGGCTTGACAAAACGCGTCGGGGCACAAGAGGAAGATATCAAAAGTAAAATGAAGACGATTTTTCTCATGGATAAGGGATAAAATCAAACTGGCAATTTCGGACCTTCAGGGTATCTGCAAAACCGGTTCGTGAATAATTCACCTGTAGAAAGCCACTCGCCGTTTTTGAAATCGTGTCCAAACTTGAAATCGAATTGGTACCCTCAGATGAAACCAGGTAGTAAATACCATTTTTCACCGCAAGCGTTCCGCTCGTACTCATTGGAAAAGTTCCTACAGACAATGAGTTACCCAGATTGAACTTAAAGGTCAAAGAGTCATTCGATGCTGTCAATATATAATTTCCTGCAGACAGAGAGATGTTCTTTTGAGACATACTGAGAGGAGTACCATTTAGTTCAAGATACAATGACGGCGGATTATAAATTGCACAAGGCGCGCAATTTCCACCGCAATCCACTCCGGTTTCACCTGCATCAACAAACCCGTTGGAACAAGGGTCGATTGCCTTTTCCTTCTTCGCACAAGAAGAAAAAATCAGTAACATTGCAAGCAAGATGAGCGCCTTCAAATTCCAGATCAATCGTCGTAAAGCTACAAATTAATTGATTACCTCTTTGACCAACACACTGCATTACAAAACCCTGGCTGATACATCATCCGGACAATTCAAGGAAAAGGGCTCCAGGTTTATCGGCTACGCATTTCCATGCTCGTCCGAGGAGGAAGTTCGTGAATTGCTCGGAAGTGTGCGAAAGCAACATCATCAATCAACGCATGTGTGTTATGCGTACCGTCTGGGATGGAATAAGGAGCGTGTTCGGGCGAATGACGATGGTGAGCCTGCCAATTCTGCAGGGATGCCTATTTTGGGACAGATCCAGTCGTTCGATCTTACAAATGTGCTTGTCGCTGTGGTTCGATATTATGGCGGAACCAAACTGGGTGTTGGTGGTTTGATGTCCGCATACAAGACCGCAGCGCACCTGGCGCTGGCTGAGTCGACCATTGAAGAGCGGGATTTGAAAAAACGTGTTCACGTGGAGTTGGATCCTACGAATTATGCGTTCTTCATGCAGCAGATTAAACTTTTCAGAATGACTATTCTTGAACAGGACACCTCTACAGGATATTTTATGGAACTTTCAGTTCCGGTTGACTTGTGGGATGAATTTGTTAAGTTCGCTACTCAGCAAAAAGGAATTAAACTGGAAGATAAAGGGTATATCTAATGGAGTTATTGAAAAAATTAATTGAAATCAGGGGAGCATCCAGTGATGAGGCGAACATTAGAGACTTTATTCATGGGTATGTGCTTGAAAAACAAAGTTCCTGGAGTGTTCAACCTGAAATTTATCAGGGTTCCGAATTTCAGGATTGTCTGATATTGGTTTTTGGCCAACCGAGAACAGCGATATATGCTCATATGGACAGCATCGGTTTCAGTGTCGGCTATGACCGTGAACTTATAAAAATTGGTGGCCCGCAATTGATAGATGGTACACTACTCGTTGGTGCTGACAGTGAAGGAGAAATTGAAGCCGAACTAATGCTCCTGGAGGATGAAGATGGGTCAAGAACCATAAAATATGTGTTTGAAAGAGAGATTGAACGAGGTACCATTTTAACTTTCAAACCTGATTTCCGCGAGACAGACGAGTATATACAGTCGCCTTATCTTGACAACAGGCTTGGAGTTTGGAGTGCCTTGAAAGTTGCTGAAACACTTCTGGATGGAGCAATTGTCTTTTCGACCTACGAGGAGCATGGCGGTAATTCTGTTGGATTTTGTGCCTCTTTTCTGTATCAGAAATATGGACTCACGAAGTCGCTGATTTCTGACATTACCTGGGTAACACATGGCGTTCTTCACGGTGCAGGAGTTGCAATTTCAATGCGCGACAGCAGTTTGCCAAGAAGGAGTTATCTGAATCGCATAATTGCTCTAGCTCGGTCGTCAGGCGTGCCTTTTCAATTGGAAGTCGAGTCTTCGGGCGGAAGCGACGGGAGCATGTTGCAACGATCAGATTTTCCGGTGGATTGGTGTTTTATTGGAGCGCCTGAGGATCACGTCCATACACCAAATGAGCTTGTATTTAAGTCCGATATTGTGAGCATGGTTGAACTTTACCGATATTTGATGAAAGAACTCTAACATGAAAATGACTTAATATGGAAGAAATCAAGAATTGTCAGCTCTATAAATACGACTCTGAGTTTTTTCTGATAACCAGAGAAACACCTGCTTATTTTGCAGAGGAGTTTGTTCAGGCAACACTTGATGAAGATTTTGTTTCCTGGTTGAATTTTCACAGTCTGGAGGATAAAAAAAGCATCCAAAGGTTGTGTGAACATCTTCAGATAGACCTGCTGTCTGTAGAGGATATATACGAGGAAAAACGCAGGCCTAAAGTTGAAGAATATCCGAATTATGTTTTTTTCTCAGTCAGGTCTGTCTTGCCCGGGGTAAATAATTCTCTGGTCATGGATCAGATAAGTTTTGTTTTGGGGAAGAATTTTCTGATTTCCTTTCAGGGAAAGTCCTCGGATCATTTTACGGACGTAAGGGACAGAATTGAAAAGAAGCGTGGAAAGATCAGGTTTAAGGGGCCTGATTTTTTGCTGTTCCGTATGCTTGAGGCGATTATTGACAACTATTTTGAAGTGTTGGAAAGCATCAGCGATTCGCTCCATGTCCTTGAAAGTAAATTGATCCACCATGCCCACCCGAATACCTTACGGATGATTGAGGAGGAGAACCGAAAGCTCGTTGAATTGCGCAAGATTGTTGTTCCAATGAGGGATGTTACTTCTCAATTGGAAAAATTAAGCAATACATATCTCGAAGCAGAAAATCACCATTATTTTGCTGATCTGAAAGAAAACTGCCTTTCTGTGCTCGAGGAGATCGATGGGGATAAACAGATCCTCGAAGGAATGTCGAACCTATATTATGCGGCACAGGGGCAGCGTATGAATGAGATTATGCGGGTGCTCACAGTGGTCAGTTCGATTTTTATCCCGCTCACTTTTATCGTAGGAGTGTATGGGATGAACTTTGAATATATGCCCGAACTCAAGAAGCCTTATGGGTATTACACTGTATGGGGCGTAATGCTGCTAATTGCAATTTTGATGATTATCTTTTTTATCCGCAAGGACTGGTGGATCAGACGCAGAGAAAGAAAGGAATAAAAAAAGCGGCCTCGTGACCGCTTCTAATTTCAAAAGTTACTTTATCAATACTTTCGGCGCTGCATTCAGAATCTCAGCACTTGTTTCTGCGGCAAATTTTTCAAAGTTCTTCACGAACTTACCGGCGAGATTGTTTGCTGTTTCATCGTACGCCATTTTGTCTGCCCATGTTTCTCTTGGATTCAGGATCTCACTTGGTACGCCGTCACACGTTTTTGGAATAGCCAACTCAAAAACAGGGAGAACATCAAAAGCGACATTGTCCAGTTTTCCGGTCAGCGCTGCGGTGATCATCGCCCGGGTATAGGATAGTTTCATTCTGCTTCCAACTCCATAGGAGCCACCGGTCCATCCTGTGTTGATCAACCAGACATTGATGTTTTTGCCATCAATTTTTTCTCCCAAAAGTTTAGCATATTTTGCTGGATGTAAGGGAAGGAAAGCCGCGCCGAAGCATGCTGAAAACGTTGTTGTGGGTTCAGTAATTCCAACCTCAGTCCCTGCTACTTTTGCCGTATAACCCGACATAAAATGATACATTGCCTGCTCTTTGGTCAATTTGGAAATTGGAGGCAATACACCGAAGGCATCCGCTGTAAGAAAAAAGATATTTTTAGGAGAGCCTCCAATGGATGGAACAGCAATGTTATCTATGTGGTGGATTGGATAGGAAACACGTGTGTTTTCAGTGATTGATCCGTCCGTGTAGTCGGGAGTGGATGTGCCCTCGTGAAATCCGATATTCTCAAGAATAGCTCCGAATTTAATGGCATCATAAATCTGTGGTTCTTTTTCTCTTGTAAGATCGATCGTTTTGGCATAACATCCGCCTTCGAAATTGAACACTGAATTGTCGGCCCATCCGTGTTCGTCATCACCAATCAATCTTCTGTTCGGATCGGAGGATAAGGTTGTCTTTCCAGTTCCGGAAAGACCGAAGAAAATTGCAGTGTCGTTTTGCTCGTTCCCAATGTTGGCAGAGCAGTGCATCGACAGTACGTTGCGCTCGTGTGGAAGAACATAGTTTAGTACAGAGAAGATTCCCTTTTTAATCTCGCCTGTGTAACCCGTTCCACCGATGATGATCATTTTTCGGGTAAAATTCAATACCGCAAAGTTGTGTTGTCTAGTGCCATCGATTTCGGGATCAGCTTTGAATCCGGGAGCACATACGATGTGCCAGTCGGGTAAAAAATTCTCAAGTTCATTGTCCTCAGGACGAAGGAACATGTTGTAAGCAAACATGTTAGACCAGGGGAATTCCGTTACAACCCGGATATTCATTCTGAACTGTGGATCGGCACAAGCGTACGCATCGCGCACATAGACGTCACGTCCGTTCAAGTATGCTTTCATTCGGTTGTACAAAGCGTCAAACTGGGAACTGCTGAACTTAATGTTTACATCGCCCCACCACACTGAATTTTCTGTGTTTTCGTCGAAAACGACAAAACGGTCCTTCGGTGAGCGGCCTGTAAATTCACCTGTTTCTATGGCGATAGCACCTGTGTCTGTGAGTACACCCTGCCCGGTGATTACTGTGTCTTCAACTAATTCAGCAGGAGAAAAATTCCAGAATTGGTCACCAAGATTACTTAGTCTGATTGACTCTTTCAGATCGGCATGTTTGCCATGTTTTCCAAAGATACTCATACATTTTTTTTAAAAGCCTCTGCTTTGGTTTCAGCTGCAAAATTAGAGTATTGAGTGAAATTGAACCTCATTTCAAGGGATTAATTACCCACAAACAATGCGACTTTGTTAACAAGAAAAAGGATATTTTAAAGTAAATCTCTGAGTGCTTCGATTGCAGAGCGGATGTTTTTGCGAATGTCCAGTATCGTCGCATCCATCATGTAACACGGAGCGGTAACTATCTTGTTGTCACGATCGACGTGAATTTCCCTGACTGTTTTCATTTCTGTTTTAGCACCCGCAGACTCAAGCCCGGAATTGAAGCTCTGGATGTCATAAGGTGAGCTTTCTCGGTCTGAACCTATGGTGAGTGAGGCATGTATGGCGGAACCTTCCAAAGCTTTCGCAACGACAACCGGACTGACACACAGTGCGGCAATAGGTTTGCCAATATTTACAAGATTAACCAACAGCAATTTAACTTTGGGATGGATCTCGCCTTGAGGTCCATTGAATGCCCATTTTGTAAAATTTTTGGCACTTCCAAAACCTCCCGGAATTACGAGCCCGTCAATATCTGATGGTGCTACGTCACTAATTTCCATAATCTTTCCCCGACAGATTCTGGCCGCTTCAACAAGCATATTTCTGCTTTCCGGTTGCTCTTCACCGCTGATATGGTTAATTACGTGGTGCTGCTGTTCATCAAGCGAGATACACACGGCCTCGGCACCAATCTCTTCAATAGAAAGCAACGTGAGAACTACTTCCTGAATTTCGGCTCCATCGTATACGCCGCAACCTGAGATTAAAACTCCAATTTTCATATTATTTTGAGCTGTAGGTATATTCAATGGCTTGTTTCCAGCCTTCGAGATCCAACCAGATCCTGCTGCTGTCTTCTTTTTTGTATGCCAGTTCACTTATTTCGAACCACAAATCCTCCATCACAGCTTTTTTACATTGGTCACCCTGAGCTTTGTGAATCAAATTTACAGCACGTCTGGGTGGCATAGATTTGGAGATGTTAGGTGATCCGACCAGAGAAAATGTATGTTTGTCGCAGCCGCCAGAGTAGGTTACAGATATTTTTAAAACATTTCCGGTGAGTTTGATTTCTCGAATGGTTAAAGCGTCGCCTTTTTCAGTATGATCGCCTACAGTTGCATACAACATAACATTTTCATTATGAGTTGAATTCCCCTCAGTGACATTGTTTTTTCGGGCACAACTGAGGAACATAAAAAGACAAACAAGCGGAATTAAACGGAAAGAGTACATCACATTGTAATTTGAGTTTAAATATACAAACTTAGTACCACAGGCAAGGTGTTGGGACATAGTTTGATTATTTTTGTGATTATGAAAACGAAAACGCTGAAGAAAAATAAGGTCAACGTCGTAACGCTCGGCTGTTCCAAAAACTTATTTGATTCAGAAGTGATGATGGCGCAGCTGAAAGCCAATCAATTTGAAGTAGAACACGAATCCATGGAAGACGATGCAGAGATTGTAATCATCAACACCTGTGGATTTATAGACAATGCAAAGCAAGAGTCTATAGATACGATTATCCGTTATGCGGAGGCAAAGGCAGACGGCCTCGTGGAGAAGGTGTATGTTACCGGTTGTTTGTCGGAACGATACAAGGATGACCTTGAAAAGGAAATTCCTGAGGTGGATGCTTTTTTCGGAACACGTGAGTTGCCACGATTGCTCAAAACACTGAAAGCGGATTATAAACATGAGTTGGTAGGGGAGCGCTTGCTTACGACCCCAAACCATTATGCCTATTTTAAAATTGCTGAAGGATGTGATCGTCCATGTTCATTTTGTGCGATTCCACTCATGCGGGGAAAGAATGTGTCAACTCCTGTGGAAGATTTGGTTGCTCAGGCCAAAGGATTAGCGGCTAAAGGCGTGAAAGAGTTAATGTTGATTGCCCAGGATTTGACCTATTATGGACTGGACTTGTACAAGAAACGAGCACTGTCAGAATTGTTGAATCGACTATCAGATGTGGAAGGCATAGACTGGATCAGGTTGCATTATGCTTTTCCGTCCGGGTTTCCGATGGATGTTCTTGATGTCATGCGGGATCGCTCGAACATTTGCAACTATCTGGACATGCCTCTGCAACATGGTTCCACAAAAATATTGCAGGCCATGCGAAGAGGGATAACACGTGAAAAAACAGAGGAATTGATTGCAACTATTCGAGACAAAGTGCCTGGAATAGCCTTGAGAACTACTCTGATTGCAGGTTATCCAGGGGAAACAGAAGCCGATTTTCAGGAAATGTATGACTGGGTGGAACGCAGCCGTTTTGACAGACTTGGAATTTTTACCTATTCACATGAGGAAAACACACACGCATACCTCCAGAAGGACGATGTTCCAGCGAAGACCAAAAAGAAAAGGGCGGATCTGATCATGGAACTGCAGTCCGGAATCAGCTATGAATTGAATCAAATGAAGGTCGGAAAGACGTATAAAGTGCTATTCGACAGGGCAGAAGGGGATTATTTTGTGGGTCGCACCGAATTTGATTCTCCTGAAGTCGACAATGAGGTACTTGTAAAGAAGTCGGAAAGCTTCGTGCGTTTGGGAGATTTTGCTCCTGTCCAAATCACCAAGGCCGATCATTATGATTTATATGGTAAAGTATTAGACTAATTCTCCTAAATTGCCCTCTATGAATGTTGGAAAGTTAAAATATCTGACGATTTTTCTTTTGCCGCTGACTGTTGGTCTTGGATTTTATTTAAAAGGCTGGTACACATTTCTGCCTGTTTTGACCTTCTTTCTGTTTGTGCCTTTTCTTGAATTGGTACTGAAGGTCGATGACTCAAATCTGGAGGGACACGTCAGAGATGAAGCGGAGCACGATCCGTATTACAGTTGGTTGCTGTACAGCATGCTGCCTTTGCAATTTGGGTACCTGTTTTGGTTCCTGAGTGAAGATTTCCAGAGTACCGCAGAACAAACCGGTGCCATTATATCGATGGGAATGATGTGCGGAATTGTGGGGATCAATGTTGGTCACGAATTGGGACACCGTTCGAATCGGCTGGAACGACTTGTCGGCGAGTTGCTGCTTCTTTCTTCACTCGAAAATCATTTTTTACCCTACCACAACCGTGGGCACCATACCAACGTCGGAACACCCTCAGATCCCGCGACTGCGAGAAGAAATGAACCCGTTTACGTCTTCTGGTTTCGTTCACATTTTGGCAGTTATTTTCAAGCCTGGAAGATCGAATGGGTTCGCATGGGAATCATGAAGAGAAACCGACTTGGACTGTCCAACTTGATGGTGGTGTATACGTTGGTACAGGTTCTTTTTTGCAGCTCAATCTACTATTTCATGGGAGCGCAGGCGCTGGTTCATTTTCTGATTGTGGCAGGCATTGGAATTTTGCTGCTTGAGTCGGTAAACTACATTGAGCATTATGGCTTGATGCGAAAACAAAGGGAGAACGGAACGTATGAAGCTGTAAAACGCATACATTCATGGAATGCCAATAACGTTCTAGGACGCGTGGTACTGTTTGAACTGACCCGTCATTCCGATCACCATTTTAAAGCAGACCGTCCGTACCAGGTACTTGAGTCTCATGACGATTCCCCGATGATGCCAACTGGTTATCCGGGAATGATGATCCTTTCATTGATTCCTCCTCTGTTCTTTAGAGTAGTCAATCCAAGAATTCCTGCCTGATATCTATTTTCCGTTGTTTCTCGGGTGAAAGGTAATGATGGCATCTCTGAGGAACCGTTGGTCGAGGTGCGTGTAGATCTCCGTCGTTGTAATCGATTCATGGCCAAGCATGTCCTGTACGGCTCTCAGGTTTGCTCCTCCTTCAATCATATGAGTAGCGAAAGAGTGCCTGAACGTATGCGGTGAAATTACTTTCTTTAATCCAATTGTGGCCGCTAGGTCTTTAATAATGGTAAAGATCATTACCCGTGTAAGCTGTGCACCCCTGCGGTTTAAAAACACGATATTTTCATTGCCGGGTGAGATGTGCTGATGTCTTCGGATATGGTCGTTGTACAGGCCAATCTCTTTTTCGACACTCTTACTTACAGGAACCAATCGTTCTTTATTGCCTTTTCCGATCACTCGAATGAAGCCCTCTTCAAAATACAGGTCCGAAAATCGAAGATTCACAAGTTCGGATACGCGTAAGCCACAACTGTATAAGGTCTCCAGAATGGCTCTGTTTCTATGGCCCTCATTTTTACTCATGTCAACTGCGGAAATGAGTTGATCTACTTCTTCAATTGTCAGAACTTCGGGCAATTTTCTTCCCAATTTTGGCATCTCGAGCAGTTCACTAGGATCATCTTTGATAAGGTCTTCGATAAGCAGAAACAGGAAAAATTGTTTGATGCCGCTTATAATCCTTGCCTGTGACCGGGCGCTCAGACCAAGATCGTACAAGGTTGCGATAAATTCCTTAAGCTGCTCATACGTTAGGTCCGTTGCCTCTTGAGAATTACTTTCACCAAATTCTTTCAGCTTGACAACATCATTCTGATAGGCTAAAATCGAATTTTCCGATAATCCCTTTTCAATTTTCAGAAACGAAACAAAATCCTTAATATAGCGGTCCCAAGCAGACATACCTCAATGAAAATTCTTATTGTCAACGGTCCGAATCTTAACCTTCTCGGAAGCAGAGATCCACAAATATATGGGAATCGTTCGTTCGAAACCTATCTTGAGGAGTTGAAATCGCAGCATTCTTCGGAAATCTCGTATTTTCAATCCAATGTGGAAGGCGAGTTGATCAAATGTCTTCAATCCAGCACCCATGACGGGATAGTACTGAACGCCGGTGGATATACGCATACTTCTGTTGCCCTCAGAGATTGCATTGATGCGATCAACGTCCCTGTTGTGGAAGTGCATGTTTCCAATATTGCAGGAAGAGAATCGTTCAGACATGAATCACTTATTTCCCCTGTTTGTGAGGGATGTATTTTTGGGTTCGGGCTTGAGGGCTATTCCCTTGCACTGGATTATTTTGAAAAGAGACGTTGATTCAGATCGCTGAACTTTGTAATGCCTTTAAAATACCGTGACCAAAGAATGTTGCCTCGGTACATGCCTGTAGCATTAAATGTCCCCTTAAATTGTTTCAGTTCTTTCCGTTGTCTGAGTAAGGTTCCCAGTCTTTTGTAAAAATGCAAATGCGCCCTGAAAACACTCCCCAGCTGTTGCCATTCTCCCCGAAGAAGGAAACGGACTCCTGCAATCCCGTCGAGGACCATCCGCGTAAATAGTTTCGGGAGCAGCATGCCGTCGTGGTTTTTGACAAGCATGAACAGGCTGTTTCGGAAGTTGAGGTATGATTTTTTTGGAGAGAGGTAGGGAAGGGTGCCGCCGCCAACGTGGTAAATCACTGAATCCGGCACCGCCAGAAAACGGTATCCTCTTTTTTTGATTCTCCAGCAAAGATCGATCTCTTCCATGTGTGCAAAAAATGCTGCATCAAATCCCCCTGCTTCGTGAAAGAGCTCCGCTCGGATCAAGAGCGCAGCACCTGTCGCCCAGAATACTTCCATGGTTCCATCGTACTGACCGAGATCATTTTCGAATTGATCGAAAATTCGGCCCCGGCAAAAAGGAAAGTAATTCCGGTCAAGGAAACCACCAGAAGCGCCAGCATGTTCGAATCTGTTACGCTCATTAAAGGCAAGAACTTTAGGTTGACAACCGGCAACAGTCGGATCTTTCATAACTTCCAACAAGGGATTAAGCCATCCTTCCGTCACTTCAATGTCACTGTTGAGTAAAAGATAAAATTCACTTTCGATCTGATCCAGTGCATCGTTGTATCCCTTCGCAAATCCGCCATTGGTCGTATTTTGAACTATCCGTATGGAAGGGTAGTGTGAATGAAGAAAATCCACAGAATCGTCAGTCGATGCATTGTCTGCTACAATTACCTCGGCATTATCAGAAAAGTTTAAAACGGAAGGAAGAAACTTCTCCAGAAAGTGCTTTCCGTTCCAGTTTAAAATGACAATGCTGAGTGTGTTCAATGGATTTCGGTGCGGTTAATATTGCCTGAAAAGGTCGTTGCTGTTGCCTCCCCAATGATCCATTGTATTTGAATTAGGATCGTCAACCGTGCCGTTGTTCGTATTGCGTTTTGACAAAGTCAGCGGCCATGAAGGATTCTTGAGTTCTCCGATCATATCGGAATGCAACAACCTGTATGCATTGTTTACAAGGTCAGGGTTGTAAAATACAAAACGTTTGTTGCTAAACTTGCCAATCTTGTTGTATTGCCAGATTTCATAGGGATACTCTGTCGGTGATGTCTCTTTAGCGACTATGTTCGTTGGAGCACCATATTGCAGATAAACTCTTCCACGGTCGGTTTCGAATCCTTCCTGAAAATTGTTAGAATACAATTTTTCAACCAGTTGAACCTGGCCTTTGTATTGCAGCCATTTCTCATACGTATTTGTGGGGGCAGTCTGGCTCCAGAAGGCCTGTATATGCTTTCTTTCAGCGTCTTTATCATGTTTTTTCAGCGTACTTATGATGTTTCTTATTTCAGCCGGATTGCTGATCGGAATTAAACTTTCAAGAAAATAGGAAGTGCTGTCATCGGTAATAGAAGCTTGAAAATTGGGATTGAGAATGATGTTCTCAGGGTTCCATGCCACTTCGATGTCGTTCGTACGTTCGAAGAGATAGCTTTGACTGCATAGTTCTTCCATGGATCTCGAAAGAAGTGTATATGTCAGTGCATATTTGCCGCTAGGTACTTCAGTGATGTCTACATTTCTCAAGACAGGAATAACTTCATCTGTGTGTATTTTGGTGAACACTGTCAAATTACTTAGTTCAATTCCTGAAGCAACGTCAACAACCGTCTGCTTCAACGCACATACGCTGTCTTTGAGCGTATTCGTATGGTACAATTCGAAATATACGGGCAATGAACTCAGTTGTTCAGGGTAAAATGTAGAAAGTCTGGGAAGCATGTAGTATCCCGATCTGTAAAACGGGGAACCTTCACCTCCTTTTTTACCGTATTCAATGACCT
>JBEGVI010000012.1:0-3028 GCA_041178485.1 Bacteroidota bacterium
CATCGTTTTGACACCAAGAAGTTACAAGTTAGAATCCAAAAACAGATATTCTAACAACATACAACCAAAATCATTTAAATATCTAATACTGTTGCCATGAAAAAATTAATGTATTTCGGATGCTTTTTGCTCCAATTGAATGTATTCGGCCAAATCGCTGTTGAAAATTCGGAAGCTCAAAATGTACTGTATAGATGTTATTCTAATAAATTGATCGTTGGTGTAACCGGAAGCAGCTACGACTCATTGAAGATTGATTCGGGAACGATCTCTGCAACCACTGTTGACGGTAAACAGGAGTTGATTATTGTTCCTGGAGGAAGCAATTCTTGTACGCTATATGCTTTGAAATATAATAAAACCGGCATAGATACGATAGACGCAAGAGTCTTCAAAGTAAAACCACTACCTCCTCCACTATTATTTTGGGGCACGAACACTGATGGTGATAAGGCATCCAAGAGTGCTACGAGACTTGATGTACGGTATGGGCCAGAAGTATTCCTACGGGCAAAATTTGACATCTTGAATTGGGAATCTAACATAAATGGAAAGGTCATTTCAGGTAAGGGAAGTGAATTATCAACAGAATTTTTGAATGCGGTTAAAAACTTAGAGAGCGATCAGTTAATTTGTATTAGCGTTGTTTTTAAAGGGGAAAATGAATACACTAGGCGAACATCGGGTTGCTGGAAAAACTAATTAACCACTTTTGCCCCTATATTTTAAGACGTACAGGAAGAATAGGAATGAAAAATCGTTGGAAACCTCGTGGTTTAGAGGCAATAAATGATCTCCCAGGAAATCCTCAAGAATTATTTATCAGCTTTTAACAAGACCTGTTCAACAGCATTTTTTACAGCTGACACAACTTTAGACACTTGTTCATCCGTAAGGTTAAAATAGACGGGCAAAGAGATTTCTCCAACATATTTATTCCAGGTCTCCGGATAATCATCGATTCGGTACCCTCTTTTCTTATAGGCCGTCAATGTAGGCAAGGGAAGAAAATGAACATTGACAGAAACATCACGATCAAAAATCTCCTGAATGATCGCATCTCTCTCTGCTTCTGATACATTGGCAATACGCAATTGATAGAGATGATAGCAACTTTTTTTATCTGAAGTAGTATGCAACGGAGTGATAGCCCATTCTTCGCTCTTGAAAGCTTCATCGTACACATTGAAAATCTCCTCTCTGCGGTCAAGGTTTTCCTGATACCGCTCCAACTCGATCAGCCCAATCGCTGCCTGAAGATCGGTCATGTTGCATTTGAAACCTGGTTCCTCCACATCATAACGCCAATTCCCCTTCAGTGTTTTTGCAAGCGCATCCTTGTTTTGCCCGTGCAGAATCATCGTACAAAACTCTTTGTATATTGCTTCATGGTCAAATGTGTCCGGTAAATTGAAGGAAAGCGCGCCTCCTTCCGCTGTTGTTAAATTCTTCACCGCATGAAAAGAAAATGCCGTTATATCTGTTAACGCACCTGACCTTTTCTGATTCATTTGAGCCCCAAAACTGTGCGCAGCATCCGAGATGACCAAAATACGTCCGAGCAAGGCCTGTTTTTCATTCGAAGGCACAAACTGATCCCTAACATCTTGTTCCCGGACCAAAGCGTTCAAAACATCATAGTCACAAGGGAAACCAGCCAGATCTACAGCAATAATGGCTTTGGTTCTCGGTGTAATTGCCTTTCGCACGGCATCTGCTGAAATGTTAAAGTCTTCCGAATTGATGTCTACCATCACAGGTGTTGCACCGGCATGGACAATCACATTGGCACTTGCACAATACGTATACGCCGGAAGGATGACCTCATCGCCGGGACCGATGCCCCACCAATTCAAAAAAACCTGCATTCCCATTGTCCAGGAATTCACAGCGACCGTTGTTTTACATCCGCAATAGGAAGTGATCCTTCGCTCAAACTCTTTCGTTCTAGGGCCGGTTGTAATCCAGCCGCTCATCAATGCAGCGGTAACCTCATCTACAACTTTTTGGTCAATTCTTGGAGGCGAAAATGGAATCATAAAATGAGTTATATCGCCCGAATTTACAATTTATCGGGACATTCTTTTTTGTTTGACAGAAGGTTTTTTACCGAGAAGTAAGAAATGAAATAACCCATTCAGGTACCCAAGTCCATAGCTGAGGTGTAAGATTGGAAAAACAAGAGCCAGATCATGTAATTTTAAACCGCCTGTTGCCTTCTTAATACTCACAGTGAGGCACAACGCCAGATACGCAATCATGGGAACGCCAACAAGCCAGAATGGCAATATCCATAAGGAAGGAATAACAAGAAATAAATATGTCATAAACAATGCCGGTATAACCTGACGGAGCGTCGTTATTGCTTTATGCTTCTTATTCACATAGACCTTCCAGTAGCCATACTGATAAAATTGTCTCCACAGTCCTTGAAAGGAAGCACGCACATAATATTTCAATGAAATCTCGTGACAATAGTATATTTTGCCCCCCGATTTCGTCACTCTAAAATTGAAATCATCGTCCTGATTTCTGACCAACTCCTCATCAAAAAAACCGATCTTTTCAAAAACGAAATACGGATACATCGGACTGGTTACGGTATCGGTAAATCCTGAACGTTCCAATGTCCTGAAGTTACCGATTCCCATTCCGAAGGAGGTGGACATTGCTGTAGCAATCACCTTGCTCTTATAGGTCGTAAATTCGTTGATTATCCGTCCCCCCACACACCACACTGAAGGGTCGTTTTCAAGGGTTTTGAATGCTGTGGACAGGTAATTTCCACTGATAATATGTCTGGCTCCAATGATCTGAATGAAATCCGCAGTCCCGCCGGCATAAATTCCAAGATTGAACGCATAAGGTGTAAGTTGCCTGGGATTGTCTACGAGCATGAGCGCTGCAAATTCTTTTTGTAAATCGTGGATCAATTCGCGTGTTCCATCGTCACTCATGCCATCCACCACAAACACCTTCATAGCCATGTCTTCTGGCAATTCAGCACTGTAAATTGCGCGAATACATT
>JBEGVI010000013.1:0-6347 GCA_041178485.1 Bacteroidota bacterium
AAGACATTTTTGGGTTCTGTAAAGAAGCGCAAGGCCTCCCAGCCACCCTCACGTCCCACTCCGGATGCTTTTACACCTCCAAAGGGTGTTCGCAAGTCACGTACAAGCCACGAGTTGATCCATACAATTCCTGACTGAAGTTTATCTGCCATCCTGTGGGCGCGATTCAGGTCGCTTGTCCACAGTGTTGCGGCCAATCCATACATGGTTGAATTGGCCATCATCAAAACTTCCTCTTCACTGTCGAAAGGCATAATTGTTACAACGGGTCCAAAGATCTCTTCCTGATTGGTTCTGCAGTCATACTTCAATCCTTCAATTACAGTCGGTCTTAAATAATATCCGTTGGAATATTCCCCCGTTAGGTGCACCTGATTTCCTCCTGAAAGGATTGTGCCTCCTTCATTCTTTGCCAGTTCAATGTATGACAGTACTTTTTCCATGTGTGGCCTGGAAACAATCGCTCCCAAATTGGCCTCCGGGTCTTCAGGAAAAGAAACCTTTGCCTTGTTCACCTTTTCGACAAACACCTCCTTGAACCTATTGTATATGGGTCGTTCAACAAATATTCTTGATCCACACAAACAGATCTGCCCCTGATTTGCAAACGAGGAACGCATCGTAGTTTTGATCATCTCATCAAAATCACAGTCCGCGAAGATGATATTTGGGTTCTTTCCTCCCAGTTCAAGAGAAAGTTTCTTGAACATAGGTGCAGCAGTTCGGGCGATATACTCCCCTGTTTTCGTTCCTCCGGTGAATGATATTGCTTTTATCTTCGGGTGTTTAACAATGGCGTCCCCGACAGAGGATCCGAGTCCGTGCAGAATATTCAGTACCCCCGCCGGAAGTCCTGCCTCCACAGCTACTTCTCCCAGCAAATATGCGGTATACGGTGTGATCTCAGAAGGTTTAGCAATGACACAATTGCCTGCTGCAAGCGCCGGTGCAATCTTCCAGGAAAAAAGATACAGTGGAAGGTTCCATGGGGATATACACCCAACAATCCCTATAGGCTTTCTCAAAGTGTAGTTTATTCCCACCCCTTCCATATAGTGAGATTCAGATGCAAAATGGGTAATTGCCGTTGCAAAAAAATGAAAGTTTGAAACCGCTCTCGGAATATCCACGTGCGCTGCCAAAGTTCTTGGCTTTCCATTATCTCGAGACTCCGCAGAGACAAATTGATCCATTCGCTTTTCGATGCCTTCAGAAAGCTTTACCAGAATAGCACTTCGTTCTTCTGCGCTCATTGAGGACCACACCGGAAAGGCTTTTTCAGCCGCCTTCACAGCATTTTCAACGTCTTGAGAATCAGAGTTGGGAATGAGGCAATAAACATTACCGGTTGAGGGTTCGAAATTTTCTATATACTGTTCGTTTGTAGGGGCACAGTATTCTCCATTAATAAAGTTGAGAAGCTTTTCCATTGTGGCACTAAATTAATCCGAATCAGTATTGTCCGGCAAAAATGACCTTTTTCTTTTGTCTTAATACAAAAGAAACAAAAAATCAAGACTCGATTTAGCCGTTCGCGAAAATTTCTCGTCGATCAAAACTCACAAAGAGTGGAAACATAGCGTTTCCAAACGACAAGCGCTTTTTGGTTTTGTTTTACGATTCGAAATTTTCTTCTCCCTCACTTCTCCAATCGAGTCGGTAATCCTGCATAAAGCTGACTGACGATTGGTATTTTTAAAACCAAGCCCCTTTTTCAAGTATACCTAACATCCAGCATTGAACGAAAGAGTTTTTCCCAAAATCCAAAGTTTTTGTCGGACACTAGTGAATCCGAATATTAAAACGGTTTGATCATTCGGGATTTTGTAAAAAATATTTCATGTGACTTAGTCCATTGCTCACATAATTCGGATCCGTGGTTCGGCCATTTGGTCGGCCTGTATTGTGAATACGAAATGCCTCTTCAAATCTTCCTGATGTAAGATACCGCCCATAGGTTGAATGAATCCACTTGACACCCCATTTCACAGCGTCCTCTCCTCGAATGTCTTTGACTTGCGCCTTTAGTTTAAAACAGTGGTAACCCATTAACTGAAATGGGCCCCAAGAGGTGGCCAGGTTTTTTAGGGCAGCATTTGATAAGCCGGAAACATCTCTTCTGTGCAAGCCCTGAAAACCCTTTCTCTCTCCATCTCTGAGTTCTATGAGTTTGCGGTAATTTCCGCGTTCAAAGCGCTTTCCAGAAGGCTTATTGCCTGAGCACTCCAAAACAATAAGTGCTTTTAAATATTCTGCAGGCAACCCATAGAGTGCTGCCATTGAATCTACTTCCTTCCCATAATTGTGTTCCGTCCGTTGATGTACATTCAGTTGGTTACATGAAGAAAAAATGAATAACAGCGCGCAGAAAAAGATTGGTTTTAGCATCTGACAAATTGTTTATGTTTTAAAAAGTTCTGAAGAAATGTAATCGGCACGCAACTTGCCTTCTGCCGTTAATTTAAGTGTTGTATTCTCCCTCGTTATCCAACCTGCTTTCTCGAATTTCTTTACAGAAGGTTCAAAATCCAAATCGGGAGAATCTATTGAAAACAGATGAACTAAGTCGATGCCTTCTGCCGTTCTCAGTCCCACAAGAATCAATTCGTTCCATCTATCCTTAGGGGTAAGTATTTCCGTCTCAAACCAAGTGTCTTTCTCCATTTTCATGTAAACCGCATTGTTGGCAATGTTCCATCTGCGCCGACGGCCATCATAGGAATGTGCCGAAGGACCCACTCCAAGGTACGAAGAGCCCTTCCAATAATTGCTGTTGTGCAGTGCGCGGTAACCGGGCAATGCAAAATTTGAGATCTCATAGTGCTCGAAGCCGCCGGCTGAAAACAATGCCACCATTCGTTTGAATTGTTCGGCTTGTTTTTCCTCAGGAGCAACATTTATTTTTCCATTCCGAACCCAGGAATGAAGCGCGGTGTTTTTTTCAACGGTAAGGCAATAACTTGAAATGTGCTGCACTCCCAAGTCCAGGGTTTTATGGACGTGTAGCTCCCATTCATCGTCGCTCAACTGTGGCAACCCGTACATGAGATCAACGGACAGATTTTGGAAGCCTGCTTGCTTGGCCAGGAGAACTGCATTCAATGAGTCATCCACTTGGTGTGCTCGATTCATCCACTGCAGATCTTTTGCTTTATAGGATTGAACACCGATGGACAATCTGTTAATCCCCGTTTCTAACCAGTTGGCTAACTGCTCTGGATTAATATCCTCAGGATTTGCCTCCAGCGTGACCTCGGCCAATGTCGAAGTTTCGAACTGCTCAGAAATTGTTTGCATCAAAAGGAGTAATTCCGCCTTATTTAATACACTCGGGGTTCCACCGCCAAAATAAATTGTTTTTAGCGGATGTGAAATTTCATGCGCCCTGCTTTTCAATTCACTCACTATCGCCTCTATCATCCTAGACCGATAGGAAGAAAAAGAGGTTGAAAAATGAAAATCACAATAGGAACATTTTTTTCTGCAAAAAGGAATATGTAGGTAAACTCCTGACATAGAACAAAAATAAACATTCAGACACGGAAGTTCTCTGTATTTTACGTTTGAAAAAACCGAATCATTTTAAAATTGTTTATATTTAGTCATCTTAAAAGACCGAATGGATTTTCAGGCAAACAAGGACGAACTTAATAAAGAACTGGAGCGCTTTGTGGCACTTCTCGGGGAGGTGCTTCCCAGATATGTCTCGCTTCTTCAGAAAAAAGACCTTGATAAAGAGGAACTTCAAGAATTGGGGGAAATAGAACACTATCTTATTCAGGTCAATGCACAGATTGCAGAAATCAAAGAAAAACTGGAACAAGACCTATTCGGTCATACACTCGACACCTATTACAAACTCAAGAAGCGTTTTTTGAATGGAGACCTTAAGGCCGGTGAAAAACTTGAAAAACTACAGACTATTTTTCAAGAATCTCTGGACGGAGGAACATTAATTAACTGGAATTAATGGGAATCCCTTACCTTTGGCGTGAATAATTCCCCGAACGCGTGAAACTGCCTCCCCTTTCAGAAAATGAAGAACAGCGTCTTCGCGCATTGATGGAACTGGATGTCTTGGACACCGATCCGGATCAGGACCTGGACCTCATCACCGAATTGGCCTCATCTATTTGCGAAACTCCAATCGCACTTATCAGTCTGATCGACAGTAAAAGGCAATGGTTTAAATCAAGGGTTGGTCTGGAAGCGTCTGAAACTCCCCGCGACTATGCGTTCTGTGCCCATGCCATTAACGAACCCGACAATGTTTTTTTAGTTAGTGATTCACGAACAGATGAGCGGTTCTTTGACAACCCATTAGTAACCGGTGAACCGAGAGTAATTTTCTATTGTGGCGTACCCATTGTCACTTCAGATGGCCATGCCATTGGGACTGTTTGCGCTATCGACAACGAGCCACGCGTTTTAACGGAATTTCAAATTAACTCATTGAGAATTCTTGCCAAAATGGCAGGTGAAATGATTCAATGGAAAAAAGAAAGCTCATTTCTGGGCAACCAATTAAACTCCATGAATAAAACCATGGAGAATTCAAACGCCTTCTTTCTTAAAATAAATAAAGAAGGACACATTACAGACATGGGGGAAAAATGGCAGAAAATTCTTCCTGGACTAAAAGTAAACACCCATTTCGAAGATGTTTTTCTGTTAGACAATGTGAGCAGTTTCAGTGATCTTTTGATCAACCAAAGAAACTTTAAGTTAATCTACTTCAAAGACCGGGCATTCAGCCGATCCTTCAAAAGCACAATTCTTTCCTTTAGTGAAAACTATGTGTTTATGGCATTGCCAGATGTGAAGACAGAGTCACCGATTAGTCTGTACAACCTGGAATTATCTGATTTTCCAGAGAATGATTTCATCTCAGAGTTCATGTTTTTGAGTGAGCTGAAGCTTCGTGAACTTGTCGAAACCAGAGAACTGAACAAGCAAATAAGTCAACAAAACATTGAATTAAAACGGACCTTACTGAAGGTCGACTCCATGGCAAGTTTTCCGGACCAGAACCCCAATCCGGTGATGAGAATTTCCAATGGACAGCAAATCATTTATGCAAATCTAAAGGCAAAACAAATTTTAAGGCAGTTTGACATTTTAGATGATCTCACCCCATTTACCGCGTTGTCACAACGAACTGAGTTGCTTTTTTCAGGAGATCGTGAGATATTTCCTGAAGAAATCGTTGAAATTGAAGGAAACACATATGTTTTTTCGCTTGTGTACTCAAAAGAACATGACTTTGTAAATATCTATGGTTTTGAAATTACCAATTACACCAGTAAGATACGTCAACAACAAAACGAACTCCAGCAACTGAACACACATCTGGAGCAAAAAGTAAAAGAAGAAACGAAGAAAAATATTGAATTAAATGCCACAATAACAGAAAGTGAAAAACTCATTGCCATTGGTGAATTGACCATGGGAATCGCCCATGACCTGAACAGTCCCATTGCATCTATACGATTCGGTGCGGAAAGTATACAAGAGACAGTTGAGCGGCTTTTCAAAGGATTGATCCACGACTGTACACGAGAAGAACTTGAGTTTGCATGTTCCACAGCATTATCAGTTAATTATAGGCCATTTATTTCAGGTGTTCGGGCAATGAAGGAAAAAACAGTGCTCGAAAATTACCTGAAAGAAGTAAAACACCTTTCGGGTGAAAAGGCCGCACAACTTGCCGATGGAATGATCAAGGCCAAAATTGAACACCATGAGACGGACCTTATTGAAAGAATCCTTGACAGTGAACATCCAGTTAAATTTCTTGCCCTTTTAAAAGATATACATACCATTCGCCAAATGATGGACACCATCATTCATGCTGCGAATCGTTCTGCAGATGTGGTTTCTGACCTGAGAAAATTCACCAAAAGTGCAGTCAGTCAGGGCATCGAGGAAGTGAATGTGTATGAAAGTGTTCACGCCGTACTTCGTGTTTTGAGTACTAACCTGATGGGCAACATTGATATCCACGTAGAGGTCGACCCGTCTTTAGTCATTCAGTCCGTTCCAAGAGACATTTTTCAGGTCTGGTCCAATATTCTAAAAAATGCCATCGAAGCTTTTAAAACAGCGCAGGGAGATATCTGGATTCGATCTGAAAAACAAGACAGGGCCTTGAAGATTCATTTTATAAACAATGGTCCGGCTATTCCGGAAGATGTTTTACCGAAAATTTTTGAACGATTCAAATCCTCCAAAGGAGAGGAAAATTCAGGGTTTGGATTGAACATTGTGAAAAGAATCCTTGAATCTAACGGGTGGGAAATTGATGTTACGTCCAATTCAGACTTAACGGTATTCACTGTAATTTTAAA
>JBEGVI010000014.1:0-21753 GCA_041178485.1 Bacteroidota bacterium
TGTTTCTGGCTTCTGCAGACGAACGTGCGCAATGGGTGGCGGCGATACTGGATCGCGTGATCGGTTTTTCCTTTAAAAAGCGAAGTGTTGCGTTTTTCCTGCGTGCAAACAGCAACCTGTACGCATCGGTAAAGTCAAATCTTCTGCGCTTTGAGTTTTTTGATCTCCTGATGGATCTGGAGCAACATATCTCCAGGCTGAATGCGCTTCAACCTACTATTTTGGTTGCCCAGCCAAGCATGTTGACCGAACTGGCGAGTGCGGCAGAAAGACAAGCCTTAAAGATTTCGCCCGAGAAAATCATTTCAGTAGCGGAGGTCTTGTACATGGAAGATAAAACTTATCTTGAGTCGGTCTTCGGACAGAACATCCATCAGGTCTACCAGTGTACGGAAGGATTTCTCGCATCCACTTGCAAGGAGGGAACATTGCACTTTCACGAAGATTTTTTCATCATTGAAAAACACTACATAGACTCAGACTCCAAGCGATTTCATCCAGTCATCACAGACCTGGAGCGGAGTTCACAACCCATTATTCGGTACGAATTGAATGACCTGATTCTGGAAAAAGAAACCTGTTCCTGTGGAAGCGATTGGTTAGCGATTGAGCACATTGAAGGACGTTCAGACGATGTACTCACCTTTGTAGATGTTTCTGGAAAGGCAGTGAAGATCTTTCCTGATTTTTTCAGAAGAGCCATCATTCTGTCCAGCAGTGAAGTCCGAAATTACGCGGTAATTCAAGTAGCCATCGATCGTCTGGAAGTATTTGTAGAAGGTACAGAAGAGGCATACCGAAAAGCACAAGTTGGAATTACCGAACTGTTGCATCAGTATAATATTAAAAATACCCGGCTGGACAGGATTGACAGTCCAAAAACAGACAAGGGAACCAAACTAAGACGCATAAGAAATGAATACAAAGCGACCCCTTAAGATCCTTTCCATGGGGAAATATCTGCCGAGCAGGGTACACTCGGCAGAATTAGAGGAGCGACTGTCTATTCCCAGGGGATGGTCTGAAAAATACTCCGGTGTAGAGTCACGACACCACGTCACCTTCGAGCACAATGATTACATGGGGGCAAGAGCCGCAGAACAAGCTCTGGAAAAGGCCGGCATGTCGCTTAGGGACATTGATATGGTCATCTATGCCGGCGGAACATTCGATTACGCCATCCCCAATCAAGCCAGCCTGATCAAAAACGAAATGTCGGAAGGCCAGGAATACCATCCAGAGTGCGTGGACATCGACTGCACGTGTCTATCTTTTATAGCCGCTATGAATTTTTCATCCGGTATACTTGATGGGGAGCAGTACAGGAATATTCTCCTTGTATCTTCAGAAATATCATCCAAACACCTGAACCCGAACAACTGGGAGACCTCGACCCTTTTTGGGGATGCTGCAGTGGCGGCAGTTGTTACCTATTCTCCCGACTCAGGTTCTCAACTCATCAAAGGAGGCATTCGCACGTACTCTCAGGGCGTACTGAACACAGTCATCAAGGGTGGCGGATTGAAAAACCCTTTTTCAGAGCATCCCTACGACGTAGAACTTCATTCATTTCAAATGGAGGGCAGGCAGCTTTTGAAATTGGCTCGACAAAAAATTCCGGAATTTATGATGTGGTTTTTCCAGAACATCAGCTACTCATTCGAATCTGCACCGGTCATCATTCCGCACCAGGCTTCAAAAATGGGCATGGTCCTTACAGAAAGTTTATTTGATCTGCGCCCAGGCCAGATGAAGAGCACACTGAAAGAATACGGAAATTGCATTGCGGCATCCATCCCACTGACCCTGCATGATTGCATCGAAAATGGAGAACTAAAGCGAGGAGACCTGTGTCTGTTGTCCGGAACGTCTGCAGGATTTTCTGTGGGAGCCTCACTCCTTGTCTACTAAACGCACTCCACACCATGTTCCTCTTTCATCTTATTTTCGGAGTTTTTTCTGTTCGTTCCCAAAACATGCGTTTTCCGAATGGAAAGAGAATTCTCATGGTGCTCCTGCTGACGCCCGTGTTTTTAACAATCCTCCTTGTAAACAGGATTTTCCTGTTGCTGGATTTTCTGATTGCACCCGGATTCCTGAAAACACAGATCGATAAGCCTATATTTATCGTTGGTTCTCCGCGTAGTGGCACCACGTTTCTTTTTCATTCACTTGCCGCCAAAACCGAGGTATTTACTTGCTTCAAACTTTGGGAGATTGTATTTGCGCCTTCCGTCCTTCAGAAAAGGATCGGATTGTTGATTCTCAAATGTGATCGCCTCATCGGAAGTCCGGTAAAGAGGTCCCTGCTCTATCTCGAAAAGATTTTACTGGGCAACATAAAAACCGTACATCCGATCGGATTGAATTTGCCCGAAGAAGATGAAGCCCTATTGTTGTGGGACCTGAACTCTTTGTATTTCAATTTCTTTTATCCCGAAGCTGATTTCTTTGATGAGCTCCTGTTGTTTGACCAAAAAATCTCCCTGAAACGAAGAACGCGCATCATGAAACGGTACCGTCGGTACGTTCAACGGCACATGCATGTATTCAATCCGGAAGGAAACAAACAATTCCTTTCCAAAAATCCTATGATGATGTGCAAACTGGAAACCCTCCAGCTCCTCTTTCCAGATGCCATCATCTTGAATACCCAACGGTTTCCGGGTGAAGTTATCCCTTCAACGATCGCCCTGAATCAAACACTCTACGGACTGTTTACATCTAAAAAATGTTCCGACGCAGTTAACGAACGAACTAAAGAAATACTTGTTGCCTGGTACCAAATGGCGCACCGGGCACTGCTCAACTGTAACAGTAAGTTACACATCGATTTTAAAAAACTGATTTCCCGAGACGAAAAACTCCAGCAGGACATCTCAAAACTTTTAAATAAAGAGTTGGGACTTTTTTTAAAACCCATACAGGATGGCAATGTGTCACACAAAAGTAAAAACCGCTATGCACCAATGAGTGCGGACGAACTCAGTGAAGTTCTAAAGGAATTGCCATTTTTGGAAACTTTTCACCCGAACCCACATTCATGATCCAGGAGGAACAGATACAAATCAATGGAACAAAGCTAAATTATGCTGTTGCCGGCGATGGGCCACCTATGATCTTTTTACACAATGGGGGTGGATTCTGGCATTCGTGGGAGCATCAAATGAAGCATTTTTGCTCCCTATACAGCGTCTATGGGATCGATTGGCCGGGATTTGGGGAATCTGAACCGGCAGATGGACTGCTGACACTCGAAGTATTGTATGAAACACTTCGGGAGTTTATACATGTAAAACACCTGTCTGAAGTGGTGCTGGTCGGAAATTGCATTGGAGCATCCGCGGCTTGTAAATACGCACAAGAACATCCTGAACAAGTAAGCGGACTCGTTTTGTTCAATATTTGCCCCGGTGACCTGATCTTTCCGCGTTTCTTTTTCAGGTCCTTTATCCCCGGATTGAATGACCATCCCCGACTGAAAAAGATATCCGGCACCCTGCTAGAATGGATGTTCCTTCGAACACCCGTGAAACGAAAATTTCCAAAAATCCTGTTCGGAAATAAGTTTGATTCCCGATCCGAATTAGTATTGAGATACAATGAAAAATTCAAAACCGACCGCCAGACCAAGTCGCGCATAAACCTGCTATTTTCGGTGCACACATACACCTACAAAACCTATCTCGATCGCCCCTTAAAGATTCCCCACATGCTGCTTTGGGGAGCAGAAAACAAAGTCACGGCCTATTCGAGACATGGAGAGCATCACCGGAACTTGCTTCAACCAACACGCTTTGAATTAGTCACAGAAGCAGGTCATCTGTGCATGTATGAGCGGCCTGATATCGTGAATCAATTGATAAATCAGTATCTTCTTCAATGTACAGACCCGAACTGTAATATCACAATTTAAACCGGTGACATATGCAGGCCGGGAGTCTTGAAAATTTCAATTATGCTTTAGGAAAAGAAATCGAAAAAGTTGTTTTTTGCTCACTGGAATCCAAAGCAAGTTTGCCATAATGTTCGGCAATGATATTTGAGACTATGCTCAGTCCAAGGCCGGTACCATTTCTTTTTTGTTTCGTAGTGAAAAACTTCTTAAAAATCCTCTGAACGTCCTCTTCCGGAATTTGAGGGCCGTTGTTTTCAAAATGAATGGTTATTAGGTCTTCGTTCGTAGTGCTAAAAATCCGAATGTATTTATTTTCTATCGGTTGATCCTCGAAGGCATCAATGGCATTTTTAACCAAATTGGTCCAAACCTGGAATAACTTCATTTCAATTCCCATTATTTTTAAACCGGGTGGAACATCTATGGTTAGATCAATATTGCCACGGAGCCTGAAACGGAACAAAGCTTCAACAATTCTTAGACTATTGCTCAGATCAATCTGTTCCTTTTTCTGAGTAAGGTCCTCGCGGATAAATTTGCTAAGATTGGAGATCACCTCTGAAGATCGGTCGACAGAAGACTCAATCCCGTCGAGGAAAGAATTGAGCATAAAAAGATCCTTTGTAACGCGCAGAATGGTCTCCGGATTTGGAAACTGTATAACGTCCAACAGGAATTGATCGTTTTCGGGCAAGAAACCTGCCTCTGCCACGAGCATAGCCAGGTTCTGTTCGTCAGATTTCCCCGTTAATTTTTCCAATTTTTCTTTGATAATCGAAGCAAATTGTAATTTTTCAATCGAACCTCTGAAAATCGAATGGTCGGGATTTTTTTTGATCGTCTCCAGAATGAAATTTAACTCCTCTGTCGAGAGTTGCTGGATTTTGGTAAACAGTTCCGGTTGAACCATCCGCATGTTTTGCGAAGCGGCTTTAATAGACGCCAGAGGAGTATTTAAGTCATGTGCTACACCTGCCGCCAATTCTCCTATGGTAACCAGTTTGTCCTGCGCAATAAGCGAATTGGATATTTCAAGATTTACCCTCGTTTTTTCAAGAACTTTCGCTTCAAGCGTTTTATTCAGATCCCTCAATTCCAGTTCAAACTCCTTTCCTTTGCGGAAATTAGTGTAAAGTGAAAAATAAACATTTATCATGTCTTCGAGTTCTTCCATTTTTGTAGAACTGAGCTCCTGAACCGATAGCATGACCAAAATTTCCTCTTCGTTCTGTCTACCAATAAAGCGATAGAGTACAATCGATTTAATATCAGGAAGTGCATTGAAGAAATCGCCAATAAAATTCTTCTTATCCGCGTTTTCCCTTGTAAACATGTTTAATCCAGGATTGAAACTATCGAACCCATTATCGGTACTAGTAGAAGCATCGGTAATTTGTTTTAAAGGGCAGCCTTCATCATTGTATTGACATTGCAAACCACTGTCCTGAACCTTAAAAATTCCTAAATGGACGTACCCGAGATTAGCCGAAATTAAACCCAGGGTTTCCCTGACAACATCATTTTTATCTGCATCTTCTTTACTCTCCAAAAATGTGCGTGAAATATCCAGTAAAAGTTTGTTCAATTGATTTTTGTTCTCAATTTCCACAGATATCTCTTCTATTCGTTCCTCAAGACCATCCATCAAATCTTTGTTTTGGGTATTGAGGTCAACCAGGTTCTGCCTTAGTTGAAATAAGGATTGATTCAAAACACTTATTTCATCTGTGCCTTTCGAAGTTTTAATCTCAACACTGTAGTCTCTGGACCCGAGAGCCTTTGCAATTTCAATTGCTCGGAAAATTGGTCGGGAAAGAAAAAGTACAGAGAAACCGAAAAGGAGTGTGGAGGCAACAAGGGCAATAAGGGTTAAGTAAATTAATGGCCTATTCAACTTTTTGAGTACGGCTAAATCCTGCGCGCGGGAGGAGGCAATAATAATTTCCCCCTTGAGCACACTCGTGGAAATTGGTGACCGACTGTAATAATATTTATTCGTGTCAAATCGAAGTACCCTGTTCTTTAGATTTCGTGGTGCACAGGCCACTACCATTTTTTCCCCATCCGGAAATGTTTCAGCAATTGCTACATACGTGTAGTGTTCACTTTTCTCAATGTCATTGAGCAGACTCCTCAAAATGCCATAATCATCCATTTCAAGTGCAGTTTTAACCGCATTCGATGTAATTCTTGCGTTGACATTGAATTCCTCTCGAGTATGCTCCTGTAGCAAGGAAAGCTGCATCTCATTATAATAAAGAGCCAATGGGATTGAAATTAACAGACCAAGCCCCGTAAAAATGAGCCAGATTCGAAAAGCTATGGAACGGAAGATTTTCATGAGTAACCCTTTACTGGATACTTATGTTGAAAGCGCCTTTCTCACTTGAGTTGATCAGAATTCCAATGGCTCCTTCATGTTTCTTCACGTAATTGAGAATCTCCTCATTGGTGTCTAAAAATACCGGGGGATTTGAACGGCCTTGAAAAACAAGTGTTAACCAGTATTTTTTAACGTATTTCATGTCTTTACCGAAAATGGTTGCTGCCATAATTTCGCAGCCCACATGTTGTGTGGAGGGCATAACAACGATCACCTCCTCGTCATTTTTCCAGCGTGACTTCATCCCCTTAAAAATGCTGCTTACCTGGCTTTTTGTGAGGCTGGTTGTTCCCAAAGTATTCCCCACAACAGTTACCTTTCCCCAGTCAGCCTGACTTAAACCTGAAAAGCCAATCAGCAATAACAGTATCAGAACACTATATCGCATATGCCAATTGGAGTTTTATTTCGTATTTGTTTTGAATAGCGGGCACATCAGAAATACGGTTCATCGGCCCATATTTTTCAAGTTGAATTTTAAGATTGCATTTTGGATCGAATTCCCACCTCATCCCGAGTGAGTACTTCAGTCCATTCACAGGATTTATATGCAATTCGTTTGACGCATGCTGAACCATATCCATCATTATGAAAGGCACATATTTATCTTTTAACCTATACCCCAAGTAGGTGTAATTTGACAGGTTCTGTGCCATTCCCAACGAATCAGTACTATTTACCACGAATGCAAATTCATTCAGAAATTCGAGGTGCTCACCAAAGTATGCAAAAGAAGAATAAAACTGGTCTGTTGTTAATTCATCATGGTAGTTTTTGTTGTGTGCACCGCTGGAGTGTGAATGCGGACCATGGTGATTATTGGGCAGAAAGTCGTGATAATAACCCGCCTGAATTCGCATATTTTCGACCGGTTTAATATGTACCGAGGCCAAATACGAGAAATTGACACCTTCGCCACCAAAATCTGTCGACTCCATGCTGTTGCCAATCTGTGCATCATACCCAAAGTTCAGCCGTCCCAAGTTCTGCCCCTGAGCTCTCACTCCAAGGGTATGAATGGGCATGAAATAATCGAAATTCTGCGGCCTGTCAATGGTTGGAAAGAACAGCCTGCCGTGATGATACACGTCATTCCAATAATTTAGAGGAGAGTGAACTTTCCCGACGATCAAACTGTGCTGGCCTTTGTAATTGTACTTTAAAAACACCCGTTCAATGCTCACTCCAAATCCTGAGGAACTCTTACTGTCCTGGCGCACAACCACTTCGGAAAGAAACGACAGCTTTTTATTCAAGCGGCCATTGACAAATAAATCGTGCTCCCCAAGTTTAAAAGCACTTTCATACTCATCGTTGTCTGGCTTGTAATACATCTCATATTCAACATGACCGAAACCATTTACCTGAATATTCGGTTGTGCTAACAAGACAAATGGTGTTAAAAACACCAAATAAAGAATTCTTATTTTCATTTATTTCAATTTTAGGTTTAGTGGTAAACACTGATTTACTTTATCCAGTAATTCGTCGTTGTCCCAGGGTTTGTTTAGGTAAAAATCTAGTAAGCCATCTTCTTCAAGGTCCGAAACCAAGATCGCATTAGAATTGCCGGAAAGCATTATTATTTTGACATCGGGAAAACGTTGCTTTACAATTCGGACAACTTCATCTCCACGCATAACCGGCATCTGAAAATCAATGATACACACCATTGGTTCAATGCCATTGGATGCATTTGTACTCATTAGATCTAAAAAAGCATGAGGATCATTTTCTACTTCAAGCACAAAAGAACTGCCAGTCAAGGCTTTGGAAAGCTGAAACCTTAAGATTACAGTTATTAGTTGGTCGTCGTCAAGACAGTAAATACCTTTCATGTCAGGCAGGCGTTGCAGGTTAATCAGTTAAAAGCTAGCTAAATTAAATTAAAAAATTAGAAGTTCAAAATGAAGTCCCTGGAAAGATTCAGATTCGTATTGCAAGAACGCACACATCGTCTACCTGGTCTTGTGATCCTTTCCACTCGTCGAATTCAGCACTGATTTGCTCCCCAACCTGTTCCATGGGACTGTCGGAATGATCCAGAAGGAGTGTTTTGAATTTAGTGTATTTGAGTTTTTTTCCGTTTGCTCCTCCAAACTGGTCGGCGTATCCGTCACTGAAAAGCACCAGAACATCATTTTTCTTTAACTGAATTCGATGATTGATGAACGGAGTCCTTTCTGAATAAGGCCCTACTGGCTGCTTATTTCCTTTGATTTCGGAAAGTTCATTTTCTGAAATCACGTAGAGCGGATTGTTGGCACCGGAAAATTCTAATTCATAGGTGGTAAGATCCAGACAGCACAGACTAAGGTCCATACCATCTTTTACTTCGGAAGTGCCCTCCTGTTTAAACGCATCCTCCACCAGAACACTCAACTTGTCTAATATATCAGATGGATGCTGAAGCCCGAACTCCCTTACCGCACGATTCAATCCGTTGTTTCCAACGATACTTAATATTGCCCCTGGTACTCCATGACCGGTGCAGTCTACTACGGCGAAATATACCTTATTTCCTATTTTTCTGACCCAATAAAAGTCCCCTGATACAATATCTTTCGGGCGATAAAAAACAAAAAAGTCACTAAAACAGTCTTTAATATACTCGTCCGTTGGGAGGATTGCGTCCTGAAGTCGCTTAGCATATTTAATGCTGTCCATTATGGAACGGTTCTTATCTTCAACAAGCTCCTTTTGTTTTTCAACCAGTTCTTTCTGTTCAATAACCTCCGCAGTGCGTTCCTTTACCAGCCTCTCCAGCTGTTCTTTTTGTACCAGGATGCGTCTGTTGGCGAATTTAATAATCCCATAAAAACATACGGCAATGAGCAGTACATACAATGAATACGCCCACAAGGTTCTGTACCAGGGCGGCAAAATTACAAACTTGAAAGAGGCCGTTTCAGAAACCTTTCCAAATACATTTTTTGCTTTTACCAAAAACGTGTATTTCCCTTCATTTAGGTTGGTGTATCCTTTTTCTGATTTGGAAGACCAGGGAGACCATTCTTCGTCCTGACCGACGAGCTTGAAACTGTAGAGTGTTTTGCCTTCGTCGATGAAACTTCCGGCCGCGAATTCAAAACTTATTCCCTTGCTTGTATAGTGAATTTCGGACACCATCTCGTTTGGCTGGAGTATAAGTGGATTGCCGGAAGAAGAGCGGAAGGCTCCTGAAAACAATTCCGTTTCACCAACACTGACTTTGCGAAGCAATACTTGAAAAGGAAGGTTGTATTCTTTGCGGACATTTGAATTATACAACAGGACACCATTTGGCCCTCCAAGCCACGTAAAATTATTCTCGTCATAAAATATTCCGTGCATGATTTCAGACGTCATTTGTCTAAAATCATTGGTGTTCCAACGATGTGTTCCGTCATTTTCGAAGTATCCAATTTCAAACTGGTTGTTTTTTAATGCAAGAACGGCCCAAACCTTTCCGGAACCGTCTTTCATTATTCGGTGAACGCTGCATTTTTTAGGCAACTTATACTCTGTGGAAGGAATCAGTTTTTCCTGAGCAATACGAAACAGTCCTTTGTCGTTCCCCACGTACGGCACATCATCAATTACGGAGATATAGGTTGGCCCATCATCCGGATTGCCTATTATCTTCTTGGGATGTTTCTTGCCATTTGCAGTGACGTGACTCTTGATGATTCCATTTTGTATCGTTCCTAGCCAAAGAGTTCCGTCATCTTCCACGGAGATGTTGAAAATTTCTTCATTGAAGCCGCTCAGATAGCCCTCGTCTACGAAATATCCGTTTGCCCATCTCAACTTGCTGAGTCCGTCGTAGTTTGCTACAAACACTTCATTCGGATCAAGCGGCGACTGCACAAAATTGTAAGGTCCGCATTTCGACACAAAGGTTAAGGGGCCCGAGCGGTCTTTCATCATCCAAACGCCATTATTTGCGGCGATCATGAGCACAGTGTCTTTTCCAAAGGCCAAGGTTTTTATTCCGTAACAGTCAATGTTCAATCCGGGCAATCTGACAATCCTGTCGCTCATTTTTGTAAACGACTCGTTCAAATAAAAGATCCCACTCAATGTTGCAAAATAGACTCTGCCCTTGAAACTACATATACTTTCAACTCCGCTGGAAAGTCCGTGATTTACCCCAAAACGGCTGACCGGAGTGATGACATCGATCTTCGAAATTCCCTTGTTTGTGCCTACCCAGATAGAACCCTCCTTATCAAGGTACTGACAATTGACATTGTTGTCAATTAATCCATTTGTAATATCCAATTGGTAGGTGAGGCGGAAATCTTTGTCATAGATGAGCAACCCATCCGAAAAGGAACCTGATGAGAAATACCGGTCGAAAACATTTATTGCATTATACGTCGGCCTGCTAAAATCCAACACAATTTCCTTCAGCCTGGATGGATCGGTAAAGTTGAAAATATTGCCTTCCGATGTCTGAATATACGTACCATTGGAAAAGTTAAGAATGGAATAAATTTTATTTTGGCTTCCGAAAAATGCCCCATTGACAACAGGCTTGAATTTTCCTTGTATCAGCGTGTGTAAACCTGTTTTTTCCTTTGCGACGTAGATCTTTCCGTCTGCATTAAAGACCCCATAGATGGGATCATCTTTTGAAGAGGTATATACTTTGAACTTGCCATTCGAATATTGAAAGATCTGTCCCCCATATTGAAACAACACACCATCGTCGTAAGCTAAAATCTTTCGTGGAGATTTTAAGTCCGGGACCTGCGTAAATTTATGCTTCAAAGATTTAAATTGGACTTTGCCCCGTTTGTCAGCAGCCAAAACACCCAAATCCTCACGGGCGGCCACATATATTTGACCTGTTTTGTCAGTGGCAAGTGAATTCACCTCGCGTGAATCACCATTTTTATTGTACACTTTAATGGTTCTCCAACTTACACCATCATATTCTAAAACACCTGATTTATTTCCGAAGTACATAACCCCTCGCGCGTCCTGCGTGATGGAGAACATTTGCGTATGCCCATTGTATTCCGCATTTGAATAATTGCGGATGTTCAAAGAACCAAAGATGCTTCCATACTGTGCGCCTGCATGTTGCACACAAAACAACGCTGCAAGACAAAGAAAATTACTGAACCGGAAGGATAATCGTTCTAACACAAGTCAAAAATAAAAAAAGCCCCCGATTTTCGGAGGCTTTCTGTTAGTTTTGAATAACAATACGTTTCTGAAGAGTTTTCTCGCCTGTGGCTAATGTCAGTGTATACACGCCATTTTGCAAGTTTGAAACATTGATTTCCGAAACAAAACCATCAAAAATATTCCCTGTGTTTCTGCTTAAAACTATTCTTCCCTGCGCATCAATCAGTTTTAGCTCGGCATGAGCATAATTTCCAATGGAGATTCGCGCAAACAAAGTGCCTGTTGCCGGATTCGGGTAAACAATAAATTGATTGTCTACCACCATTTGAGCCAACCCGGCATCATCCAAAGGTCCGGAAATAGCTTCCGTTCTGTTTGAACGCGTTGTGTTGTTGTTTTCTACACGGGTTGAAACACATCCCTGTTCAGGCACCACCTCAACCAAATAATGCAGAGAAGTTGCCGTCTGAAGGGGTGCTGCAAGGTCAGTGTATGAATTGACATTGCTTGGCAAAGAGGCAAGCTGTTGCCAACCGCCCTGATCATCATAGCGCAAAATGTTATAAGAAGCATAATCAAATCCATCATATCTGTCCCAGATCAAATTAACTTCTCCACTGATGCCTATGTTTTGAGTGAGGTGAATGGTTTTGTGTAATGAACTGAATTCCGATTCTGTTCCGCAATTGTCGACCGCAGAAATACGGTAACGGTATGCCTGAACTGCTGGATTCGAAATTGTGTCTACAAAAATACTCAGACTGTCATACGGAACACGGCCGATGTTGTAGTACAACCCTGCCTGACTACTCTCGCGGTAGATGTTGTAATATGCAATGTCACTGTCAGAAAGTTTCTCCCAAGCAATTTTATTGTTTTGAGAAGAAGTAACTGTCACCAAACAAATCGGATCCGTTTCCGGAGTGATGTACTCAATTGAAAAGATCTCTGTGCTAAAACAACCGTCTGCACCAAATACCTTAACAGCGTATTGACCGGGAAGCAGACCTGTGACATCTTCTGTTGTTTCAGCATTAGACCAAAGGTAGCTGTACGGTGCGTTGCCTCCAAAAGGAGAGATGTAAATTCCGCTACCACCAACACCACATCCAACCTGATTTATTGAATCGATTATAATCGCCGGTGCAGAAGTTTCACTAATAGCCACGACTGCCTGCGTCAAACAACTTTCATTATCCAACACATTGACCTGATACACTCCACCGGACAATCCTGTTGCCACAGGCCCGGTTTGGCCATTCGACCACAAGTACAAGTATGGACCTGTAGTACCTGTCACAATAGCTGTTGCAGTACCACTGGAAAATCCGCAAGCCGCAGGAGTCTTGGAAAACTCTACTGTGACCTCATCAGGCTGACTCACATATACAGAAGCTACGGACACACAGCCTTCTCCATTCGTGGCAAGTACTTCATAGGGGCCAGCCACCAACCCGAAAATGTCCTGGCTATTTTCTCCGTTAGACCACTGATAAGTAACCCCTTCCGTGTTGCCGATAGGAGTTATGTCTATTGCGCCATTGTCTTCACCAAAACAACTTACAGGAACAACATTGCTGACTACCAGTATTGGCGCTTCCTCATCAGAAACCGTTGCTATGGCAAAGCTTCTGCATCCCTTGCTGTCCTCAACGTTGACAACATAAATTCCCGCAGGAACATCCGTTGCTACATTGGTGAACTGACCGCACGACCAAGTATAGGAGTATGGAGGATTTGGTCCTGCCGCATAAGCCAGTACGGTTCCATTCGATTGCAAACAGTTTGATTCTATTGAGTTTGTAACAATTGTCATTTCATTGTCAGGAACAAATACAGTATTCGTTACGAGAAAAGTGTCTCCACAATTGTTTTTAGCAATCATACGCACCTCGTACCATCCTGGATTTTCGAAAACATGTGTGACCGGTTCAAATGAACCACTGGAGAGCGTATTGCCTGTGTTGTCTCCAAAATTCCAAAACAACTCGTTCCCCCCATATCCTTTAAAAGTTACCTCTTCTCCGACGCAGATATACTGTTTCCCCACTTGAAAAAATCCTGCATCTTGAATCTGGGCTCCATTTCCAATGTTCAGAATGATTTCCTGAGTTGCCGTAAGCCCGCACGAATTGGTAACGGATGCAATTGTTGTATACGTGCCCGGTTGAGCGTACGCATATGTTCCCATGTGATATTTGAAAAGGATTCCTTCATTAAAAATCACTATGGAATCGCTCACATTTACAACATCTGAATTGCCCATGTCCCAAGTCAACGTGTTGGATGGACTATAAGGAAAACCAACGATCAAAACTTCATCTCCAACACAATAGTCTGTCTGGGGAGAAAAGAATTCAAGATTCGGTGGGATATTTGAGCCGGCCAAAACCTGAGCAACCAAAGTAGTATCGTTCCCACAGGCATTTGCAATCGTGCAAAGTACGGTGTACACTCCGGGAGTGTTGTAGGTATGGTATCCTTGTACTCCATTTTCAATGTTGCCGTCACCAAAATTCCAGACAACGCTCCCTACTCCTGAATATTGATTTCCATTGGAAACCCGATATTGGAAAGCATCTCCGACACAAATCTGCGTAGGCAACTCATCGATTGAAATGAAGGGATCAACTGGCAAATTAGTCGCAACGGCAACCTGAGTGTAAAGCGTGGTGTCGTTGCCACATCCATCTGTAAGTGTGACGCTTATGTTGTATATCCCTGGAGCACTATACCCATGTGATGGCTGCCTCTGCTGGCTCGTGCCTCCATCACCAAAATTCCATAAATAACTTTGTGCGCTGGCTGTAGAAAAGTCTATTTCCGTTCCGGGACAATACGTTTCAGGGTTGTCACCGTTAAAATATGGGGATATATACGTTTGTCCTGAATAGAAATTAAATTGTCCCACAACCACCGGACTGCCATATGTAGTTCCCACATTCCCACAGGCATTCTCTGCCGTGACAGAAGGATAGTACGTGCCAGGATTAACGTAAATATGCTGCCCGTTCGTGCCGGTGGTGCCGTCACCATAATTAAACAAATAACTGGGCTGTGACCAATCCGTGTAAAAGCTCACCTCGGTGCCTGGACATACCCCTTGCTGAAATTGATTCCCAATTTGAATGATTGGTTGTGAAGGAATGTTGTTTAACACATTAATCGTTTTCTGAAAAGAAACAGTACCACAGTTTGAAGACACTGTGAATGTCACCGTGTACTGGCCGAGGCTTGAATAGGCATGTTCGAAAAAGGCATAGGGAGTAGCAGAAACATCTGAAGTCCCATCACCATAATCGATTGTATATACTACGTTGTTGGCATTTTGGACCTGTTCGAAGAGGGAATAGTCTGAAAACTGCACTGACTGGCCCGGACATATAGTATCATTGGACATATAGAAATCTTCGCCCGGAGATACCACGCTAATCTGACGTGTCATGTATCCCAGTACATATCCGGTAGCATCGGTAGTAGTCAAGCTAACGTTGTAATAACCGGGCACATCGAATGTGTAAGTGGGTTCGTATGTGTAAAATCCTGTGCCGCCCATTGGTCCGTCAACATACCAATCGTACCCGTGAGCACATGTCGATTGATTGTCAAATGTTATAATTGTTCCGGGACAAATAAAATTTGGGATTCCGAATTCGGTTATCGCTGTATTTGTTCCGCCCTGGCCATAAAGGGATATGCTCATGTCCAGCGTTACCCAATCTGCATAAGCGTCACTGTCAAATACTGTTACAGATACATTGTTGAGTGGCAAATAAGGTGTCAAATCGAATGTGCCTGCTGCACAAATTCCTTGAGACACCAAAACACCATTTACATACACGTTTATGTTGGAAGTAGCGCAGGATCCTGCATTAAAACCGAAATTGAGCGTTGCTGCTGAAATTGGCTCTCCGGTACAGGAAAAATCCGTTATTGTGCCTGTCACTTGAGAAGTGTCCCACCCTGAAGCACTGGTATTTACCACACAATTACAGGCAAAAGAGAGTGTTGCACTGATATTAAATAATAGAAGAAAGAGTAGTTTTTTAGTATTCATCTGTTCAACCGAATTAGTGTCGCCATCAAAGTTACGTAATTCACTGATAAATAACACGATTTTGACCAATTAAGAGAAAGGAGGGCGAAAGAGCCCTCCTTTATTTATTTTTTTACACAGTAACAGAGATCTATGCTGACCTCAGAAATTTTAATCGTTCTATCCTGAACACATTTCACATGCATCCGGATTGTCAAGAGAACACGCTATAGCAGCTTGTTGTTCTTCAACAGTTTTAGCGTCCGGCTCAGCAACTACAGCTTTATCTACTGTAAACTTAATGGCATTGGTAGCCGCCTTTGTACGCAAGTAATACATTCCAGTTTTCAATCCTTTTTCCCAACCGTAAAAGTGCATAGACGTCAGTTTTCCAAAGTTTGCGTTCTCCATGAAAATATTGAGCGACTGGGATTGACAAATGTATGCTCCTCGATCGGCGGCCTGATCAATGATTGCTTTCTGAGAAATTTCCCAAGCAGTCTTGTATAGGTCTTTCAGTCGTTGAGGAATTTCATTGATGTTTTGGATTGATCCATTTGCAGCCATGATCTTCTGACGCATGTCTTTGTTCCAGATTCCTTCTTTCACAAGGTCTTTCAATAAGTGTTTGTTCACAATGATAAACTCACCGGACAACACTCTTCGTGTATAGATGTTCGAAGTATAGGGTTCAAAACACTCGTTATTCCCAAGAATTTGTGCAGTTGAAGCCGTAGGCATCGGAGCAAGTAAGAGTGAATTTCGAACTCCATGCTTTTTAACCTCTTCCTTAAGAACATTCCATTCCCATCGGCCGGTTGGAGTTACACCCCACATATCAAACTGGAAAAGACCTTTAGAAACCGGAGAACCTTTGAACGTTTCGTATGGCCCTTCGGAAATAGCCAGGTCTTTTGAAGCTGTCATGGCTGCATAATAGATAGTTTCGAAAACTTCTCTGTTCAGAGCGCGCGCCTGATCCGATTCAAAAGGGTAACCGAGCATGATAAACGCATCTGCCAATCCCTGGACGCCTAAACCGATTGGCCTGTGGCGCATGTTTGAATTTCTTGCCTCTTCGATTGGATAAAAATTCTCGTCAATGATTCTGTTGAGGTTGATGGCAGCCTGGTAGGTAACTTCGAACAACTTGTTGTGGTCGAATTCTCCCTCTTCTGTGACGAATTTTGGCAATGCAATCGACGCAAGGTTACATACAGCCACTTCATCCGGAGCTGTGTACTCGATGATTTCTGTACACAAATTCGATGACTTGATTGTTCCAAGATTTTGCTGATTGGACTTGGCATTTGCTGCATCCTTGTACAGCATATAAGGCGTTCCGGTTTCAATCTGAGACTCCAGGATTTTAAACCATAGATCTTGGGCCTTGATTGTTTTTCTTCCTTTTCCTTCTTCTTCATATTTGGTGTACAATGCCTCAAATTCTGCACTGTGGGTATCAGAAAGGCCCGGACACTCATGCGGACACATCAACGTCCAGTCTCCATTTTCCTTCACACGCTTCATGAACAGATCCGGAATCCAGAGTGCATAGAATAAATCTCTCGCACGGGCTTCTTCCTTTCCGTGGTTCTTTTTCAGATCAAGGAAATCAAATACATCTGCATGCCATGGTTCGATATACATTGCAAAAGACCCTTTGCGTTTTCCTCCACCCTGGTCAACGTAGCGGGCTGTGTCGTTAAATACGCGCAACATTGGCACAATTCCATTGGAAGTACCGTTCGTGCCTTTTATGTATGACCCTGTAGCGCGGATATCGTGGATAGAAAGTCCTATACCTCCCGCCGACTGAGAAATTTGTGCACAAGACTTCAGGGTATCGTAGATGCCACTGATGCTGTCTTCCTTCATCGTCAATAAGAAGCAAGATGACATTTGCGGCTTTGGTGTTCCTGAATTGAACAACGTTGGTGTAGCATGCGTAAACCATCCCTCTGACATCAGGTTATAGGTCTTGATAGCAGATTGGATGTCATTTTTGTGAATCCCCACTGCCACACGCATCAACATTTGTTGTGGTCGCTCAGCAATAAGTCCATTCAACTTCATGAGGTATGAACGTGTAAGCGTCTTGAAACCAAAGTAATCGTATCGGAAATCACGGTCATATATAATACTTGAATCAAGCGTGTCTTTATTGTTCATGACCACGTTGTAAACATCCTCCGCGATGAGCGAGGCGTTTTCATTCGTCTTCGGATCTACATACGTATAAAGGTCGTGAATTACTTCAGAAAAAGTCTTTTTTGTTTCCTTGTGAAGGTTGGAAACAGCAATTCGCGACGCCAGCAATGCGTAATCAGGGTGGTCTATTGTTTTTGCCGCAGCTACTTCCGCAGCAAGGTTGTCCAGGTCTGTCGTAGACACGCCGTCATAGATTCCCTCGATCACTTTCATTGCAACAGCCTCCGGAGAAACCAATGGGTCCAGGCCGTAACACATTTTTACAATCCTCGCGGTAATCTTGTCAAATTTTACCGCCTCTTTTCTTCCGTCTCTTTTTACAACGTACATTCTTTCAGTTATTTATAGTGAGTAATAGGTTATTAGAAATCTTCTTCCAGGCTGAATGTTTGGTTTCCGGACAATACACCGGCCTTTTGATATTCACCAACACGTTTTTCAAAGAAGTTTGTTTTTCCTTCAATCGAGATCATGTCCATGAAGTCAAACGGATTGGAAACATTGAAAATCTTTTCATTTCCAAGCTCAACAAGTAGACGATCAGCGACAAACTCAATGTATTGGGACATGAGTTCGCTGTTCATTCCGATCAGCTTAACCGGAAGCGCCTCAAGAATGAATTCTTTCTCTATTTCTACCGCCTCTGCAATGATATCTTTTACCTGATCTTTAGAGAGCTTATTGTTCAAGTGCTTGTTGTATAGCAAACACGCAAAATCACAGTGAAGACCTTCATCTCTGGATATCAATTCATTAGAAAAAGAAAGTCCGGGCATGAGGCCACGTTTTTTAAGCCAGAAAATAGAACAAAAGGATCCTGAAAAGAAGATTCCCTCTACCGCAGCGAAAGCTACAAGACGTTCAGCAAACGAACCTTTCTCGATCCATTTTAAAGCCCAATCCGCTTTTCTTCTTACACAATCAAGGGTGTCAATTGCGTTAAAAAGGTGGTTCTTTTCCGCAGAATCTTTGATGTACGTATCAATTAGCAAAGAATAGGTCTCAGAGTGAATATTTTCAATGGTTACCTGAAATCCATAAAAGAATTTTGCTTCTGTATACTGTACTTCAGACAAGAAATTCTCTGCAAGATTTTCATTTACGATTCCATCTGAAGCGGCAAAAAATGCAAGTACATGTTTCACAAAATGACGTTCATCATCGTTGAGTTTATTTTCCCAATCAATCAAGTCCGGAGACAAGTCAATCTCCTCGGCAGTCCAGAAACTCGCTTCTGCCTTTTTGTAAAAAGACCAGATGTCATCATGCTGGATTGGAAATAGAACAAACCTGTTCTTGTTTTCCTGTAAAATTGGTTCTACACTCGCCATTTTGCTTCTTTTAGGTACGTACTATTCTGTGCAGTTACTCACGCAACTACGGGTTTAAATCCTTAAAACTTTTGTTTCCTCTTAATTGGAAGCGGAGGGTAATCCTATGCTGAACTCCGTTGTTGAGGCATACAAAATTTGTCAAAAAACTTTCCTCTCGCAATTAAAGAAATTCACAATCTCTCAATGTTTTCAACACGCAAGAGCGCTATCCCTTTAAATACAAAACAAAGCGACTTTTTCAACAGGCCTATGAAAGATATTCACAAGCTATCAGATGTATTTTGTCGATTTTTTTTGTGCTTACGGCAGAACTTTGAAAGTATCGTAGTTTAAACCGCCGAGACATAAAATTAACGGGAACAAATTGCAGAGGCAAGTAGAATTTTTCGTTATTTTAAACAATCAAATGTGAATTAGACCTCCATGTATTTGCCAGCCTTCAAAAGCAAACTTTTTCACCTAAATTTTTGGTTAAATTCCGGCAAGGATGTGTTTCATTTATTGTTTCCATCCTCGTGCCTGATCTGCGGTTGTGAATGGAAAGAAAAGCTGCCATTGTGTGCCTGGTGTTCTGAAGAATTGAAGTTTACGAAATTCGAAGGGTATCAAGAGAGCACTCCGTTAGACAAGCTTTTCTGGGGCAGAATTGATCTGGCGGCAACCTATGCTTTGTTGCATTTTGAAAAAAACACTTCTTCCCAGGAATTGTTGCACGCAATAAAATATGGCAACAGACCTGGCTTGGCAATCTTTCTCGGCGAAATGATTGGACAACGGTTGTTAAATATGGAAAAATACTCATGCGTGGATGTACTCATGCCGGTGCCATTGCATCCTAAAAAACAGTTTGTGAGAGGCTACAATCAAAGTGAGCAAATTGCCTTCGGAATCTCAAAAATTCTTGGGCTGCCTGTGGAGTCAACATTGGTCCGGAAAGCAACGCATGTTTCCAGTCAAACAGGTATGGGAAGATTTCAACGGTGGTCTAATGTCGACGGAAACTTTCTTGTTAAAAAAGGACTCAAAGAAAATATTCACATTGCCATTGTAGACGATGTAGTTACGACCGGCGCTACACTGGAGGCCATGGCACGAGCCATTAAAAAAGCTTATCCCGATGCAGAAATAAGCATTATTAGTCTTGCATTTGCCAAATGAAAGAAGATCGGCCATATCTCATTGTTGGAGCTGGTCTGGCGGGGGTTTGCCTTGCCTTTCATTTTCGTAAGTTGGGCAAAAAAGTGATTGTTGTCGATAATGGCCACAACTCTAGTTCTGCTGTTGCTGCGGGTATAATCAATCCCATCGTCTTCAGAAGAATGACGAAATCCTGGCGCGTTGATGAATTCATTCCTTATGGGAGAGACTTTTATAAGGCCCTTGAAAAGGAATGCCAAACTACATTTTATTACGATATAGTCATTCGACGCTTATTTTCCTCTGAGCAGGAGAGGGGTTTCTGGGAGCAAAAACAGAACTCCGAAGCATTTTCTGATTACCTCACTCCTGTTTCTTCGCAAGATGATTCCTTTCAGGGAGCAAAAAACGCATTTGGAAGCGGACGTGTAAAGAGTGCAGCCTACGTGCGGTCGGATCAATTTTTAATTCACACCAAAGCACAGTTGAAGCTATCGGCTGACTTGACAGAAGAACAATTTGATTACACTCAATTTGAACCAACATCACTCTCTTACAAACACTTCCAGTACGCAGCCGCCATTTTCTGTGAAGGGCCACATGTGAAGGAAAACCCCTTTTTCGGCTATTTGCCGGTTCAGCAAACAAAGGGTGAAATTCTAACCATTTATTGCCCAACGATGCAGACAGAAGAGTTGCTGAACAGAAAATGTTTTGTCTTGCCGATTGGCCAAGGAACATACCGAGTAGGAGCTACATACGTCTGGAACACGATGAACAATATAACTACATCAGAGGCACGAACTGAACTTACAGAAAAATTCAAGGTGCTCCGCGACGATGAATTCGAAATCATCGATCAGCAAGCAGGTGTTCGTCCTACCACTCCAGATCGCAGACCAATACTTGGTCAACACGCTGACTATAAGGGCCTGTATGTCTTTAACGGACTCGGAACCAAAGGATATATGTCGGCTCCTTTGCTGGCAAAAGAATTGTGTGCACATATTTTAGAAGGAGAGGTGCTCAGTGAGGAAGTTCGATTAGACAGGTTTAAAAAATGTTAAGTTGTTCTCTGAAGAAGCCTATTTTGTATTTTTGTGCTATTCTAAACAAGAAACAGTATGTACCCAGCAGAATTAGTTCGCCCCATGAAAGAGGACCTCACAAATGTAGGTTTTCAACAACTCAGTTCACCCGACCAGGTAGATCAATTAATCGAACAGACAAAGGGCAGTTTGCTCGTGGTTGTCAATTCTGTGTGTGGCTGTGCAGCTGGAAATATGAGACCGGGAGTAAAATTATCTTTAAATAATTCGAAAGTTCCTGCTACACTAGCTACGGTGTTTGCCGGTGTGGACAATGAGGCTACTGCCCAGGCTAGAAAATATTTTCTTCCCTATCCCCCTTCTTCTCCTTCTATCGCACTTTTCAAAGATGGAAAACTGGTTCATTTTCTGGAAAGACATCATATAGAAGGCGGAACAGCACAAATGATTGCAGAAAACCTCAACGAGGCGTATAATGAATTTTGTTAATTGAATTCTACTCCTTAAAAAAATAGAAAAGGGGCTGTCTCAAAAGGAAAGTCCCTTTTTCATTTAATATTGTTCAAAACAAAAAACGGGAGATTTCT
>JBEGVI010000015.1:0-8398 GCA_041178485.1 Bacteroidota bacterium
TTCCAGACAGCATTGGCAAAAGTAGTACTTGGTACACCTTTGCCCGTATATGAACCAGCGCCAACATTACAACCACCGCCGCCGCCACAATTCTGGTAACCGCCGCCGCCGCCACCATTTCCTGGTGCTCCTCTGCCATATCCTGAATAAATCAGGTCATATTCAGTCACATACCCACCAATGCCTTCGCCTTTTCGTCCTCCCTCGCCGGCGACGGAAGAACCAACTTGAGTACTTCCGTTCCCTGTTCCATTGGTGTGTGCGGAACACGTACCTCCAAAACCAACCTGGTTTGATGGAACGGTAGTAGATCCTCCCCGGAAACCGGCACCATTTGCAGTTATTTTTGAACCGGAATTAAATACTACATTCCCATTAACTTCAACAGCAACGATTCCACCGGTGGTACCATTCCAATTCGGAGGAACGATGTTAGACGATGAATTAAGCGTAAGGTTGTTGAATCTAGGGACACGAATGACCTGAACTTTACCAGAAATAGTGTAGCTGTTCTGCAATCCACAATTGAGTGTAATATTCGTAGAGCCGGAGACCGCTCTGACCTCCGCCATTTCAAATTTACCACATGCATTGTAATTCGTTACCTGCCCCCATGTCCATGGCTGCGCACCCCATGCTAAAGCACCCGTAATCCACGCATCAGGAACCGTATATGTCCCTCCCCAGGTAACAGTAGGTGTTACATTCACGTCAAGAGTTGCCCCCTGCATTTGAATGATTAATATAAGATCTCCGGCAGCAAGGTTTCCGGTAAAGGCGCCACCTGACATCGCATTGCTTCCCACTACGATGTTTGTTGCACCAGCTATTGCGTTGCTGTTAAGAAAAGTATATGTATTCACGATGTTCCCCGTTCCGGACGCTGTGTAATTTCCATCCTTGCCTCGCTGGGCCATAAGATGCATTGAAAAAAAGCAAAAAAGGAGAAAGGAGAAGAATTTTAAATTCATAAAGCAGTGTTCAGAGTTTTACAGTCTAGAGACGAACAAATCTAATAAAAAGTTGGACTATTCCCGCATTTCAAAATTGACAATTATAGACGCAACGGCAGGACAAATTTCTGCATTCCGTTCTGTAAGATTGAGGATTTGATGCATGTTCTTTCTGTTCGTGTGCGGATACTCACTGCAGGCCAAAGGCCTGAATTCGTATATAGAACAAGTATTGTCGGTACTGTCCAAAAAGACGCATGGGGAACTCTTCAAAACATGGTCTCCATCCTCATCTAATTTGAGGTAGCGATCAATAAAAACAGACTCTTTGATTTTTAATTGCTTCGAAATGCGTCTGATATCAACATCTCGAAAAATTGGTGAAGTTGTTTTACAACAATTTGCACACGTTAAACAGCTGTTTTTCTGAAAAAATTTATCATGACCTGAGTGAAAGAAGGCATCCAGTTCCTGGGGCCGTTTTCTTCTTAATTTTGAAAAAACGAGCTTCAAACGCTTTCCATCTCCCTTAATTCGATCGATTAATTCTCGTAATGCAGCATCCATAAATATTTTGTGAGAAAAGTTGTTTCTATATTTAACACCGAAAGTAAGGAACTTATGGAAAAATTTGACCTGGTTGTGCTGGGAGGTGGTCCCGCTGGATATGCGGCTGCGATGCGTGCTGTAGACTTCGGAAAAAAAGTCTGTTTGATTGAACGGGACAAAGTAGGTGGAGCAGGTGTCTACAACGGTGCACTTTCGTCTAAAACGCTTTGGGAGATTGCCAATAAAGTTTCTTCAATTAATGAAACCATTGTTTCGACAGGACGCACTCCTTATGAAATCCCCTGGCAGGATGTTAAAAAAATTCTGGCAGAAGCGGTTTTTGAAAGAAAGTTTCAATATTCATGTCATATCAAACTCATGCAGACCGAATCTATGAACAGGCTCTTGCAGTACGAGCGTGGTCATGGAAAGCTACTATCGAAAAATGAAATCGAAATAGACCACGAAGGTGAAAAAAAGACCATCTGGGCAGATCATATAGTGCTTGCTACCGGAAGTCGACCAAGAAGCGTTGACAACATTAACGTTGATGAAAAATACATTCTGACTTCTAATGGCATTGACAATATCGAAGACTATCCAAAAAGCCTTGTGATTGTTGGGGCCGGCGTAATCGGGTGTGAATACGCCACCATATTTTCCAATTTCGGAAAAACGAAAGTCTACATCATCGACAGGCAGGAGCGTATTCTTCCATTTGAAGACCAGGACATTTCAAAGCTTGTCGCCGAAAATCTGGCAAGTAAAGGTGTAACCATTCATCACAATGCACAATTGCAAAGAATGGAAGTGATCAATGGTGAAGTAGAGTACGAACTGTCCTATCCGGATGGAACAAAAGAGATAATTCAGGTAGAAAAAGCTTTGTTATCCATCGGACGTCAGCCAAATGTTGAGGGGATTGGCATCGAACAGGCAGGAGTTGAAATGTCTAAACGAGGAGTTCATATCGGCGATGACGACACCCAGACCAATGTTCCTAACATTTATGCAGCCGGCGATGTTTCAGGAAGAATTGCTCTTGTAAACATGGGCGAGATTGAAGCCCGTCACGCGGTTGAAAAGATTTTCGGAAACAAAAAAGAGCGCCTCTCCTACGACAATGTTTGTACAATCATGTTCCTGAATCCTGAAGTTGCCGCCGTTGGAATGAATGAGCAACAATGCATTGAAAAAAATATACCGGTAAAGGTGGTAAAAGTAGATTTCTCGCTCATCACACGCGCCATTGCCATGCGCAAAACTCAAGGATTTTTCAAGATCATCGTGACCAATGACGATGAGATGCGAATTCTGGGAATGCGCGCCGTTGGGGAACATGCCTCTACTGCAATTCAAGCTGTGGGTTTACTTATTCAATTGAACATGCCGATTGAAGTACTTTCTGAACTGATTCATCCACACCCTTCCATCGTCGAAGGTATTCAGGAATGCGTGCGGATGCTTTTGAACAAATCTATCTTCAAGTCTTCTGTCTTCAAAGATAAACTTGCTTGCTACGCGCTCACTGACGGTGTGAAGACTCCCCTCGAAAGGCTATAAAAAAAGGAGCCGAAGCTCCTTTGATAAACTGTTGTTTGAACATTAAATAACGTCAAGCCATTTTAATATCAGAACAATTAATATAACAGTCAGTACAAGCGCTAGAAGAGGACCTAGGACTTTAGAAATACTGTTCAAAAATCCCAAAAGTAAAGTCAGTACTAAAATAATTAGAATTATCAATAGTACTAAGCCCAAAATATAGCCTAGATCACCTTCTCTGCCCGGAGCCTTGGCCTTGTTAGCCATTTTCTTTTCAAACAAATCTTTCTTTTGCAAAAGTTTATTTTCAGGGCTTCCGTAGAGCGTCTTTGATACCTGTGTAATTCTTTTTGCCATACTAATTACTTTGTTTTGAGATTGTTCAATTTGCGTTTTCCCGAATTCATAATTTTCAACTTTAATCATTTCATCCAGATCCGAGTGATTCGAATTCTCTGAAACATTGTTTGATATTTCCTTTACTTTTTCAGGGTTGTCTGACCCAACCAAATCATTTTCTTTTGAACCTTGAACGTTTTTGTTAAGGTTACCAAGGTTGAAATAAAATCCATTGTTATATTTTCTTTTCTGGAAGATTCCTCCCCCATTTACTTCATTCGAGGTTGCGCAAGAGGATAAGATCAGAATTGCTCCTGCTAAAATTCCAAAAATTGATTTCATTTTCATGTGATTGTTATTTAGGGTTTAAATTATTTGCCTTTTAATTCCATTGCTTTGAGTGTATTGATCATCAACGAGGCAATGGTCATTGGACCTACTCCTCCGGGAACAGGCGTTATGAACGAGCATTTCGGAGACACATTTTCAAAATCCACATCGCCACTTAAACGCCATCCTCTCGCCCTGGAAGAATCCTCCACTCTGGTGGTTCCCACATCAATGACCACAGCACCTTCTTTTACCATTTCTGCAGTCACAAAACCAGGCTGACCAATGGCCGCAATCAAAATATCTGCATTCCGGCACACTTCTTCCAGATTCTTTGTTCGACTATGGGCTAGCGTTACAGTACAATTGCCCGGACTGGCATTTCTGCCAAGCATGATACTGAGAGGAGTACCGACGATATTGCTTCGACCAATGATCACACAATTTTTTCCTTCAGTGTCAATGTTGTTCCTGCGAAGCAATTCTACAATTCCTGCAGGAGTAGCTGGCAAAAATCCGGGAAGATTCAGAATCATGTTCCCAAGATTCACCGGATGGAAGCCGTCTACGTCCTTCCTGGGATCAATCGCCTGTGTAATTTTCATTTCATCTATGTGTGCAGGAAGTGGAAGCTGGACGATGAATCCATCGATACTTTTGTCTTCGTTCAAAGAATGAACCTTCGCGAGTAGAATGTCTTCAGGAACTGTCTCATCGTACCTTATCAAGGTGCTCTCAAAACCAATTTGCTCACAGGCCTTTACCTTCGCACCGACATAGGTAAGTGAACCTCCGTCATTCCCGACAAGCACAGCAGCAAGGTGAGGTATTTTTTTACCATTATTCTTCCTTTCCTGAACAGCCTGAAAAAGTTCCTTACGGATCTGCTCTGCAGTCAATTTTCCGTCAAGTAATTGCATTCACTGAATTTTGGATCAAAGATAATTCCTCAGTGAACGCCGCAAACAAACGTTAAAAAGTTTTGAAAACTTCAAAAGCGTTAATTTTGTGTCATGAGATACATACTTGTCTTTGTGTTTTTTTGCCGTTTGGCATTCTCGACACTTCACAGCCAACTGATTGAGGGATTTGAAATCGGCATTGATGGTTCAGTAAGCGGTTCGAATCTCGGAGGTGCAGCAGGAGGCGGATTAAAATTTGGATTTAAAACCACAGAAAGTTTTATTTTCGGCCCGTCCATTCGTATCAACCGTTCCTGGTCGACATTTAACGGAAACACTCAAACCTTCAGCTTCACCAATTGGGGCGGTGGTTTCTTCGCACATGGCAGGTATGGCAATGTTGTTTTTGGAGGCGTTGAAGCGGAAGTAATTCAAAACAAAAATATTTTTGTTGATACCAGTGCTGTTTTCAAAAAGCTTGTTCCCACCGTATTCATTTGTGGGGGCTTTTCAAAAGAATTCAAGGAAATCGTAAGAGTAAATTTTGGACTTTATTATGACTTGATCAATGGTCTGAACAGCCCTTACAGAAACGCATATCTGATTTCTTTAAAAGATCCGCAGACAGGGCAGATCGTTCGCCGACTTCCTCTCATTTACAGATTGACCTTCTTTTTTCCCATTCCTGTTAAAAAGAAAAACGCCCCGTCAGAAGAAGAACTCCAGGACGAGGCGTATTAATTTTCATTGAATTAACTCAGGGCATCCCCATTTCAGGCTGTTTCTGAGGTTTTACAAAAGTCCCAGCTTTGGCAAAATCGATCAATTCGATCACAAAACAAAGTGATTCATACGGTTTTATATCCATAGACTGCGTTTGGGGATTATACATTCCCTGCTCTCCATAGGCTTCTTTCCAAGGAACGAATAATTTGTACGTTCCGCCTTTCTTCATTTTAGGCAGTGCATAGGTCCATGCCGGAATAACCCCCTGCAACGACATACTCACAGGATCCTTGGAACCGGTCATTTTCTTTATGTCATACGTGCTTTGCAGCGTATCCCCCTTCGCATTCAACAATATGTATTCAATTTTCACATCATCCGTTGCTGCAGGTGAACCTCCTCCTCCGGCTTTAAGTTGCTGCAGGATAATCCCGTTTTCAAAAATCTGAACACCTTTCAGTTTTGCGGCATCCGCTAGCATAACCTCTCCCTGCTCGCGGTTCTTTCTGTACATTACCTGTTCAACCTCTTTGATAAATCCGGAAAACAACTGTTTTTGAGCACTTTCCGGAATCACAGAGTCTTTTTTAAGTAGTCCGTGACGAAAGCCCTGTACGGTCAATTTAAGGTCAATTTTGTTCAGTGCCTCTACATCCTTCATTTCACGATAAAAAGAAAATGCTGTCAATCTTCCCAAACATTCCGCTCCCGGTGCTGCATAGGTAGAATCGAAATCCTGAAAGTAAGGTCCGAACAATTTTTTCAAGGTTCCCTCGCAATCCGCGGGCATTTTATCATTTAAATTATCCTCAAATCCCTTGGCAATCAACTCCATATCCAACTTCATAATCTTGGGATCATTCGCGCCCACAATAGACTGGGCATTGATTGCACCCAAGACATACGAAAGAGAATCCTTGTATGAATTTAAAACAACCGGATCGTCATTTTTTGTTCCGCTTCCACAGGAAAACAAACTCACAATCAATCCAAAAAATAAAATATATTTCATCATCCAATTTTTAAAAGTTCAACATCAAAAATCAGGGCGCTGTAAGGCTTTATCGCTCCACCAGGATGCGGATTGGCACCATAAGCCAGTTCCTGTGGAATATACAATCTGTATTTTGAACCCTCAGGCATCAACTGTAATGCCTCTGTCCACCCAGAAATGACCTGATTCACACCAAAAGTAGCAGGTTGACCCCGATGAACCGAGCTATCGAAGATAACACCATCGATCAACGTTCCGTGATAATGAACCGTTACACTGTCTGTTGGTCCAGGTTTAGGTCCGGTTCCCTGATGGATTACCTCATATTGCAATCCGCTCTCCGTAGTCACAACTCCCTCTTTGGATGCATTTTTTGAAAGAAAATCTTCTCCCTCCCTTTTAACGGCCTCAAATTTCGCCATGCTTGCTTTAGCAAGATACTCCTGAATGATCTCATTTGCCTGTTCGGGCTGGTAAGCCAGCTGCTTTCCTTCAAATACATCCCGAATGGCCTGCGCCATTACGTTGGAATCAATTCCCTCCAAATCCTGTTGCATCAAACTCCCTGCAATGCTCATGCCTACGCAATAACTCACAGCCTTGATTTCTTCTGTCATACGATAATTTTGCACGAAGGTAATGAAATAATTTCGCCACAAGTGAACGGGTAGCCTCTATACAGTCCGATCGAACCTATTTGCATAATGGCTGAATTTCATTTATTTTTGATTACTAAAATTGAAAAATATGAAAATCTTGACATCCTCATCACTTACACTCCTCGTGATTCTTTTGTTTGTAAGTTGCGGTAAAAGGAAATATGATAACAGCAGTGCACCCAAGTTGAATGCTCTGACCGAAACGTATTTTTCAGAATTTTCGAACATGACCGATCAAGCCATTACAGGAACCATGGTGTATTACAAGGTTGGAGAAGTAATCGTTGATGATATGGCGGATGGAAAACCGCTCTCTGTCGACAAGGCAAATTGCAACGTAATCATAACACTTGATACTGCGAACGCGACCAAAACCATTACGATCGATTGGGGAACAACCAATTGCACATGTAACGACGGCAAATCACGCCGTGGAAAACTCATCACGACATTCACCGGATCCTATTTTGCTCAGGGAACGGTAATCACGCACACACCTGTAGATTATTACGTGAACGACAACAAAGTGGAAGGCACCAAGGTTGTCACAAACATGGGACTTAATGGGAATGGTCAACCCTATTACAATGTAGAAGTTGATGGAGTTGTCACGATGTCGACAGGTGAAATAATCAATTACACATCCGCACGAGTTCGCACTTTTACAGCAGGGTACACAACACCAAGCATCTTTATTGACGACGAATATGAAATCACTCTAACTTCGAATGCTACAGTAACGAATGGAGACAGTTATGAAGCCCATACGACCTCACCGCTTGAAGTAAAGGTAGGATGTGGATACATCAAAAAAGGGGTGCTTTCCATTACACCATCCGGAAAGCCGGAAAGAGTGATTGACTACGGCGACGGAACATGCGACGCAACCTTTACGATCACAGTCAATGGTAACACCTATGTTGTGAATTGACCCTTGCATTCAGAGAAAAGAGAATTAATCCTTTTTTCTAAAATCAAGGTTATTGGTAATGCCAATTTGCAACGTATGATTGCGCTCAGCCTGAATTCCATCTTTTTTCACTATGTACTGATTCAAGTACCCGAGCTGGACATTAAAATTCGGATTAAACCGCCATCCCAGTGCAAAATACAAACGGTTCTGATCTAAAATATTTTTGGCGATCCCCTTTCCGAAACCTAAGAAAGGTTCGTCATACGCAGTAAGAAAGAGCGTATTGTTTGCCATTTCTTTTCGAGACAAAGGAATTGTAGCCATCAATCGGTAACGCGCACGCTGACGGAAAAGATAGCCATCCAAAACATAATTTCCGGATGCATCCTTTACCCAATTTTCCAGGAAACGCTGCTCCAATCGATAACGATGCTGAACATCGACACGACCTAACTTGGATTTCAAAATCAACTGTTCCCAAACCCGGT
>JBEGVI010000016.1:0-8837 GCA_041178485.1 Bacteroidota bacterium
AAAGCATGTGTACCTCATCAATGATATATACTTTGTAATTGCCTAATTGTGGCGGGATACGCACCTGTTCGATGAGGTTTCGCATCTCTTCCACACCATTGTTTGAGGCGCCATCGAGCTCGGTAATGTTCAGTGAATAGCCCGTTTTGAACGATTCGCATGAATCACATTGGTCACATGCTTCAATGTTTTCAGTTCGATTGAAACAGTTTAATGTTTTGGCTAAAATTCGTGCAGTGGTTGTTTTGCCGACTCCTCTCGATCCACAAAATAGAAATGCCTGAGCGAGATGCCCCGTCCGTATGGCATTTTTAAGGGTATTGGTAATAGAGGATTGTCCTACAACGGTATCAAACGTTTGAGGCCTGTATTTACGCGCAGAAACAATAAAATCACTCATTACAACAAAAATAATGGATTGTACTGACTACTGATTCAATTGTTCAAAACTTCCTCTTGAACGAATTACGGAGTAAATTCTCTTTCGAATTTGTTACTCTTTAATTTCAATTGCATCGATCGTGTCTCCCTGACGGATGTCGTCAAGAACATCTAAGCCTTCTATGACTTTTCCAAAGCACGTGTGATTCCCGTCGAGATGAGCGGTATTGTTTCTGGAGTGGCAAACAAAAAATTGTGAGCCTCCGGTATTTCGTCCTGCATGTGCCATGGAAAGAACTCCTCTTTCGTGGTGTTGTTTTTCGGATTGAACTTCACAATTGATGCTGTAACCCGGTCCGCCGGTTCCCGGAATTCCATTAGCTCCATCTCGCGTATTCGGACAGCCTCCCTGAATCACAAAGTCAGGAATGACACGGTGCCATTTTAATCCATCATAGTATCCGTCTTTTGCCAGTTTGACAAAATTTGCCACTGTGTTTGGTGTTTCAGTGCTGTATAATTCTGCACGCATGGTGCCTTTGTTGGTTTTGATGATTGCTTCCATTTGTTCGTTTCTTTTGAGATGCAAATATACAAACCACACCTTTTTAAATGAATTTAGATGAAATAACATAGGTAAGAAGAAGGGGATGTGTATTTTTGTTCTGATGCAAAAGTTTACCATCGACAGACGAAATACAGGTTTATTTACTGAGCAGCAATTGCTTTTGACATATGGTCAGGACAGGTTTTTGCCTTTTTTGGAAAACATTTTTTCACCGGACAATATTGATCGTCAGGTTTCTTTAAAGCAAAAATGGTATTCTGAGGAAAAAAGAAACCGTATTCACCGTGTCCTTGAAGAGCATTATTTAGAGGTCGAAAAGTCGGAACAAGTTACGTTCAACCTGAAAAAACTAAAAGAAACAACTACGTTTACGGTAACTACCGGTCATCAACTTTCATTGTTTACTGGCCCGATATTCTTTATTTACAAGATTCTACATACGATAAAGCTTTGTACACTCTTGTCTGAAAATTCAAGGGAGTATCATTTTGTGCCTGTTTTTTGGCTTGCCTCGGAAGATCACGATCTGGAAGAAATTCGTGAAGTGGATGTTTTTGGAAAAAAGGTGAGATGGGAAACGGATCAGAAAGGTGCTGTTGGCAGAATGTCCACGGAGGGATTGGAATCGTTGAAATCTGAATTGCGCTTGTTTTTTAAATCAGGCGAACTCGAGGAAATAGATTTGCTCTTGAATGCTTATCAGGGTAAGAATCTTGCAGAAGCAACTTTCAACTTGGTGAACAAAATTTTCGGAAAGTACGGACTGCTCTGTCTGAATGCCGATCATGTGGAGTTGAAAAGGTCTTTTATTCCGGTATTCGAAAAAGAAGTGTTGAGTAAATTTTCCTTTGATGCGGTGAATAGATCTTCCGAAAATTTGATGCGCGAAGGATTTAAAGTTCAGGTTAAACCGAATACAGTTAATCTTTTCTATATTAATGGTTTAAAAAGAAATAAAATTTTATTTGAAAATCCGGATTATTTCATTCAGGATGAAGGGACTGTTTCTCAAAACCGAATTTTAGAGCTGCTTCATACACATCCGGAATGCTTTTCACCGAATGTGGTTTTACGTCCGCTGTATCAGGAATACATCCTTCCCAATATCTGTTATGTCGGAGGGGTTGGTGAATTGTCTTACTGGTTGCAAATCAAGGGTGTTTTTGATGCTGTTGAGGTTCCGTTTCCTTTGATTCACGCAAGAACGTCTGTTTTATTCATCGATGCCATTACGCACAAAAAAATGAGTAAGGCAGGGCTGTTACTTGAAGAATTGTTTTTGGACAAGGAGGAACTGAAACGAATGAAGCTCAAAGAAAACTCTTCAAATGAACTGGATTTTTCAGAGATTGAAAGGGCTTCAGAACAGCTTTCTTCGGAATTAACTGCGAAAATAACGTCGATTGATCCTGGGTTGGAGAAATATGCCGGAGCTGAGGTTGCTCGACTGAAGAATCAAATCGAAGCAATTCAGTCACGCTTAATTAAGGTATTTAAACAGAGAAATGAAGATCAGTTGAATGCGATTGATGCAATTTTTGAGCGCTTATTTCCTAACGGGATGTTGCAGGAACGCGTTCTCAATTTGTTTGCGATGTGTCCGGATGGAAAAATCTCTGAACGCATCGATTCGATTTACCGGTCGATTGATCCATTGGATCCAGATCTAATTATCCTTATGGAGCCACAGAAATAAACCTGAAAATCTTGCGTTTGTAGTGCTACCTTTGTCGCATGTCCAGATTGATTTTGTTCATAACGGTATTCATTCTTTCTTTGTCTGCATGGACACAAGAGGTGATTGTATCAGGGCGGTGTATTGACAAACGCGGCAAGCCTCTGGAACTAGTGTCGGTTTTTGTTTCTACGGATTCTTCAGATGTGCATTACACCGATGCAGATGGTCAATACAAGTTAAAGTTAACTACCGGTAAGCAGGAAAAAATTGTATTTAAACTCAATGAATTTAGGGTTGAACGATTTGTTCGTGTCGGAAACGAGCCGAGTCAACGGCTTGCAGATGTCAAATTCGATTTTGTGAGTATTCAGGAAATTGCTGTTGAGGCACGCAGGCAGGATCCTTTCGAGATTCCTAAATTGCCGAAGATCGATGCACAAAACATTCCAATGGGGAGTTATGAACGGGTCTTGGTCTATACAACGGCAGCTGTTTCCAACAATGAGTTGACCAGCAATTATAACGTTCGTGGTGGCAGCTACGATGAAAATCTTGTCTATGTCAACGGATTTCAGATCTACCGTCCATTTCTTACCCGCAGCGGTCAGCAAGAGGGGATGAGCTTTATTAACAGCGCACTCGTAGAGTCTGTGAGTTTTTCGGCCGGAGGGTTTGATGCGCAATATGGGGATCGCCTGAGTTCTGTGCTCGACATTTCATACCGTCGTCCAAATTCATTTCACGGTTCGGTAATGGCTTCAGCTCTCGGTGTTGAGTCACACATCGAACATGCTCCAAGTTCACGTTTTAACTTTTTGGCAGGAGCAAGATACCGTGCCAATGGGTATTTATTGAATGCTCTTCCTGCCAAGGGGGCGTACAATCCAGTGTTCTGGGATGCACAGTTACTCACGAATTATGCGCTGACAGAAAAAGTAACTTGGTCGCTTATAGGTCATTTTTCCAGCAACGATTACCGTTTTGCACCGGAAACTCAGCGAACAGATTTTGGTACCGCAAATGAAGCCTATTCCTTTATGATTTACTTCGATGGACAGGAAAAATCTCGGTTTCAGACTATGATGGGAGGGACTTCTCTTAAATGGATTCCTAATAAGCGAACAAACCTGGATTTTTACGCGACTGCATTCAACACGGACGAGCGCGAATATTTTGATATTCAGGGGCAATACTACATCAATGAACTTGAAAAAGATCCTTCCAAAGAAAATTATGGGGACTCAATTGATGTTCTAGGGATAGGGACATTTCTCAATCATTCAAGGAACAGACTCAATGCAACTATCCTTAATGCCTATCATACGGGAAGGTATCAATGGAAAAACGGATACCGCAATGAGTCCAATACGACGTTTTTAAACCATGCTTTTCTTTGGGGCGCCAATTTACAAAGAGATCAATTCAGTGACACACTGAGTGAATGGAGAATGATCGATTCTGCAGGGTACAGTCAGCCTCAGGCATCACCCAACGAGGTGGAACTGTACGAAACAATTAAAGGCAGGCTCGAACTCACCGGATACAGAATTTCAGGATATGTTCAGGTTAATGCTTCTTGGTCCGACATAAAGAGAAATTATGCCGTGACGGTTTCTGAAAAAAAAGGATTAATTCGCCGAAAAACGACTGCTACGCTTACCGACACGATCAGGGAGTCTAATTCGAAATGGGCTTTTGCTGCTGGAATTCGTGGAGGATATATTTCTGTAAATGATGAGTATTTCGTTACGCCCAGAATCTCGGTTACCTATTTTCCAAGAGTATACATGTACGACAATGGGCGTGTAACTCGTAGGGATGTGAGGTGGCGTTTAGCATCGGGATTGTATTATCAGCCGCCATTTTACAGGGAGTTCAGAACCTTCGAAGGACAGTTGAATTTGAATGTGCGTTCACAAAAATCTTTTCACGTGATTACCGGAACAGATGTTTACTTCAATATGTGGGGAAGGGAAGTGCCCTTCAAGTTCTCCGCTGAAGCCTATTTTAAATATTTATGGGATGTCAATCCCTATGAAATTGACAATGTCCGTACACGGTATTTTGCGAACAACGATGCCGTTGCGTATGCATACGGACTGGATTTGAACCTGCATGGTCAATTTGTTGAAGGCATTGAATCGTTCTTCAAAATGGGGCTGATGTCCACAAGAGAAGATGTGCTGACTGACGAGTATAAGATATACTATAATGCTGCAGGCGAGCGCATTATATTTGGATACAGTGAAGATCAAACTGTTGTTGACAGTGCAGCCATCCAGCCTGGATTCATCCCGAGACCTACCGATCAATTGGTCAACTTTGGGGCACTCGTTCAGGATCAGATGCCAGGTTACGAGAGTTTTAGTGTACAAATGGGCTTGCAATTTGGTTCAAGATTGCCTTATGGCCCCCCGGATCATTCCAGATATAAAGACACACTTCGAATGAAGTCCTATTTCCGGGTGGACCTTGGAATGTCCTATGATTTTCTTTACAAGAAACGTTCTAAATCTACGTTTTGGTCAAAGAATTTTACTGATGCTATTTTGTCATTTGAGGTATTTAATCTCTTGGGCATCAACAATGTACTATCTAAGCAGTGGGTTCAGGATGTCGAAGGCAGGTACTATTCAGTTCCCAACTACCTCACTCAGAGAAGGTTCAATTTAAAACTTATTGTTCGATTTTAAAATCTGTTACTTTTTCACTTTTCCGATGTTTTTGGAGTATGAAAAAGGTGTTTACAGTTTTGGTCGGCTTGTTCCTGGTTGGGATGTCCGCATTTTCTCAAATGAATATCCGGGAGTTTATTTATTTCAAGGATACGGTAGAAGTTGATAAATACAAAGCCGATCCGAAGGGATTCTCTTTTTTGAAATTAAAAATGAATCCGGGCGACCATTCCATTCAGAATCTGGAAGAATTGAAAAAATTAACCCAGCAAACAGTTGTTGGTGTGGATCTGGTTTATTCAGACTATCCTGAAGGGGCCGACTTTCATGAATTGAACCGGTTGAGAATTCTGGAGTTGTTGAAATACTTGCCCTCTGCGTTCAATAGTCAGGTTGTGAAATGGCAATTACATAAACAGATCGGCGTAAAAAGTGCGTCATCCATGTCGAATTATTTCCATGGCTTCGTAATCTATTACCGTCCGATGCCAACTTTTGCAGAGGAAAATGCACAGATTGTGGATGTAATTGAAGGTCGCTCAAAGCCTGAGGACTCCACATTATTGAAGATATTTTCCAGGAACAAATCATGGAAGGACATGCTGGTGGTGTGTGACGTAACCGGAAGCATGTCGCCTTATACCAGTCAATTGCTTTTGTGGATAAAAGCCAATCAGAAATTGAACACCTTCAAGCAAATTGTTTTTTTCAATGACAATGATCGTAAAAGTACGGATCAGCTTAAAAAGGAGGATGACTATGGGATGTGGACAGTCGAAACAGGGAATTCAGACAAGGTGGTCAAACTTGCTTTTGAAGCGATGGCGAAAGGAGAACATGAGGAGAATGACCTGGAAGCCATTTGTTATGCGATTAAAAAATACCCGGAAAACAAAGGAAACGTGGTATTGATAGCCGATAACTGGGAAGATCCTTGTGATATGCAACTTGTCGAGTTTCTGAAAAAAGAGAAAGTTCCTGTCAGGGTAATTGTGTGTGGTGTAACTGACCGTATGAATGTGCTTTACCTGGATCTCGCTAGAGCAACCGGAGGTTCCATTCATACTATGGAGGAAGATCTCATGGATATTGCCAAAATTGGGGAAGGAAAAACATTCAAAATCGGTAAGATGAAGTTTATGCTTTCCGGAGGCAAATTCGTTCAGATGTAATTAAGCAGCGTGTGTCTCCATGAAGTCGTAATCACGAACAAAATTCATGTTGGATTTCAATAGTGAATTGATGTCCTGACCAAGTTCGATCATATCCTCATCGTCCGCATCACTGATCCAGTTGATCTGTATATTCGTGTTCTTTCCGGTGTTGAATTCGATCAATTTAAGGAGTACAAATAATTTTTTTGTGCTCAAGGTATTGATGTATTCAAAATGAAGGTTGATCGTGGTAGATTTTAATGGGTTTTCAAGATAGTCTGCCATCCAGTCAAAAATGGTCGCCCAGAATTCGTTTGGATTGTAATCGATTGCTCTTCCTTTAACAGTAATCGTTCCGTTTTCGCCATTCAACTCTAGATATGGACTTGTTGCAGTTGCGTTTTTGATGATTGTTTTCATGTCTTTGTTTTTTTATTTGAAACAAAGTTGCGCACTTGAGCAATGGACTTGAAAAAAAACACCGTTTTTGAATGCAATTTAGGTTGTTTTGATTAAGCCGTAGTGAGTAGTTCTACTTAGTGCACTGCGTATCTTTCCCGATTTTCCTTAGCTACATGTGGAGATATAACTGTTCGGTAAAATGGTGTTTTTACGGGGTTTTATTAACTTTACGTACTGAAATTAAACGCAAGAATGGAGAACGTTACGCCCTACAAACCGATTAACAAAGTACGTATTGTGACTGCGGCCTCTTTATTTGATGGTCACGATGCTGCGATAAACATCATGAGAAGGATCATTCAGTCCACCGGATGTGAGGTTATTCATCTGGGACATGACCGCAGTGTGGAAGAGGTAGTTAATTGTGCTATACAGGAAGATGCTCAGGCGATTGCCATGACATCCTATCAGGGTGGACACATGGAGTATTTCAAGTACATGCATGATTTGTTGAAACAAAAGGGTGCTCCGCATATTAAAATTTTTGGCGGGGGAGGCGGAACCATTCTGCCGTCGGAGATTGAAGAGCTCCACGGATATGGAATTACACGAATCTATCATCCGGATGACGGACGTTCGATGGGATTGCAAGGGATGATTAACGACCTTGTGAGTAAATGTGATTTTCCGGTAGGTAAGGATGTTCAAATTGATGTAGCACAGTTGAGTTCGAAACATGTTCCATCCATCGCGAGATGTATTTCTGCAGCCGAGAATTATCCCGAAGAAGCAAGTGGACTGCTGAAAACTATTGCAGAAAAGGCATCAAAGGTTGAGGTGCCCGTATTAGGAATTACCGGTACAGGAGGAGCAGGGAAATCTTCTTTGGTAGACGAGCTGGTGCGGCGTTTTTTAATTGATTTTAAAGACAAACAAATTGCTGTCGTTTCCGTGGATCCATCCAAAAGAAAAACGGGTGGCGCATTGTTGGGTGACCGGATTCGAATGAACGCTATCAAAAGTGACAGGGTGTACATGCGCTCACTTGCGACCAGGCAATCCAATCTTGCGCTCTCGAAACATGTGTCTGAGGCAATCACAATTCTCAAAGCAGCAGCATACGACCTTATTATTCTGGAAACGTCAGGAATCGGTCAGTCGGATACGGAGATACTGGATCACTCGGATGTTTCTCTATATGTTATGACGCCGGAATACGGTGCCGCTACCCAACTTGAAAAGATTGACATGTTGGATTTTGCCGATGTCATCGCTTTGAATAAATTCGATAAAAGAGGTGCACTTGATGCACTTAGGGATGTTCGAAAGCAATTCCAGCGCAACCACAATCTATGGGATGAGAATGTGGATTCAATGCCGGTATATGGAACGATCGCATCGCAATTCAATGATCCGGGGATGAACACACTGTATAAGGTGATCATGGACAAAGTGGTCAGCAAAACTGGTGCTCGTTTGGATTCTACTTTCGAGATCACGCGTGAAATGTCAGAAAAGGTTTTTGTGATTCCACCCGAACGAACACGGTATCTATCAGAGATTTCGGAGAATAACAGATCTTACGATAAATGGGTGGAAGAACAAGTGTCAGTGGCCAATAAACTTCAGGGACTCTTTTCTTCTCTGGAAACACTCAATGCATCGAAAGTTGAAGATAAAGATCGTTTGATTAAAGGAGTGCAGGAACTGTTTGAACTGGAAAAACTCAACTTTGATCCTAAAAACTGGGAGATAATTCAGCGATGGGAAGAAAAGAAAACACTGTACAAAAATCCGGAATTTGAGTTTAAAGTGCGCGATAAGGTTCTGAAACTATCAACGCATACAGAATCGCTGTCCCATTTGCAGATTCCAAAAGTCGCTACGCCGAAATACACGGGATGGGGGGATATTTTGCGGTGGTCACTTCAGGAAAATGTTCCCGGAGAATTTCCTTTTACGTCAGGATTGTTTCCTTT
>JBEGVI010000017.1:0-15748 GCA_041178485.1 Bacteroidota bacterium
CCGACACTTGATTTTGAGAGAGAAATGGGGTTTGACGTGCCTCACTCCATGAAAAACCTGCCGGCAGTTGAACCTGTTGTTTCTTTTGATCCAGGATACAATCCATTTCAAAGCACTTCAAAAAGTAGCAGTTCCGGAATAAAAAACGAACAATCGGATGCTTTGAGAGCACAAGGCTTCGGAAATCAATCGCCATCAACAGAAGACTGGAAGTCCTTTTACACCATTGAAGAGGAAGGCACAGCCCCATCTCTCACTATAAGACTTGACGAAGAATCAGAGTCTTTGAAAGGAACTAAAATCTTAAAAGGCAAGTTTCTTTTTGCACCTTGTAAATCGGGTTTGATGGTAATCCATATCGAACGAGCAATGGAACGAATACTTTATGATGAAATAATTAACAAATTCATTTCCAGCCCTATAAGCTCTCAAAAACTTTTGTTTCCAGTGAGTAGAGAATGTACGAAGCAAGAACTTCAGCACTGGACGAATAACACTTCGCTTTTACAGAGATTGGGATTTGAAAGCACAGTTCACGACTCATATATTGAAATTTCGGCAGTTCCTGCAGTGCTTGAAGAAAACGCCATTGATGACTGTCTCAACAGTTTAATATCAAACATTTCTTTTCAAGAGATAGATAAAGGAGAAATAGCTCATGAACTGGTTCGCTCCATTTCTGCTTCATATGCGAGAAACTGTAAGCCTACAGATCATGACAGCGTGCTACAGGATGTTATAGACAGATTGTTTTCTTGTCCGGAACACGCCTATTCACCTTCAGGAAAAAAAATAATCAACACGATCTCACTCGATGAGATTTCTCAAAAATTCTGACATGTTCTCCTTTTTAAATAACATTCCTCAAGTCACTAAGAACCTGCTCATACTAAATATATTGACCTATATCGGTGCCTTTGTTTTTTCCGGTAAGGGCATTGATGTATATGCTGTTCTGGGTACGCACTATTTGAACTCTCCATTGTTCAAACCTTTCCAGGTGATTACCTACATGTTCATGCACAGCCTTAATGATTTCACGCATATACTTTTCAACATGCTCATTCTTGTGATGTTTGGTTCACACTTGGAGCGCATCTGGGGGCCAAAGCGCTATTTTCTCTTCTACTTCGCTTGCGGTTTCGGTGCGTTTTTACTCTACAACTCAATTGGGATGTATGAAATATTTCAACTCAAGCAACAGATGCTTCAATTTGGAATAGATGTGGACGTGGTAAATCACAAAATACGCGAAGGGTTTGTGAACCACATCGTATCTTCCTCCGAAGACGAACATGCCGTATTACAGAGATATTATGACCTGTCTACAAGTACAATGGCCGGTGCTTCGGGAGCATTATTCGGAATTATGGCTGGATTTGCAGTGCTCTTTCCAAATACAGAACTCATGTTGCTGTTCCCTCCAATTCCTATTAAAGCAAAATACCTGATTGGCGCTTACCTTATTTTTGAGATCTATAATAGCCTTTATGCCGTGAATGATCATGTTGCGCACCTGGCACATGTGGGCGGCGCAGTTGTCGGAATTATACTTGTCCTCTTCTGGAGGAAAACTGACCGAAATAATTTCTGGTAAACTATGAATACGGAAAGAACATTTATCGAAAACCTCAAATATCAAATGCGCTTCGGAAGCGGCACCATCCGGCTAATAATTATCAATTGCGCTGTATTTCTCATACTCGGAATTATTGAGGTCTTTGCGAGGTTATCGGGCAATGAAGGTGACATACACCTTTTCCTTTCTGACCTTGTTTCACTTCACCCGCAGCTTGACTACCTTATTATAAGACCCTGGGGTATTTTTACGAGTATTTTTGTTCATTTCGATTTCATACATTTGATCATGAACATGTTGTTCCTGTATTTCGCAGGTCAAATGTTTGAATCTTTCTTCGGGACAAAAAGGTTGATCTATACCTATATATTGGGAGGGTTGACCGGAAGCATCCTTGAAGTCCTGGCCCACTTAATCTTTCCTGTAGTTTCTGCATCCCAGGCCTCCGTAGTTGGAGCTTCGGGAGCAATTATGGCCATCTTTACAGCTTTGGCGTTTTATCGTCCAAACCTTAAGGTGCACCTCTTTGGAATTCTCCCTGTCCCAATGATCGTTCTTGCTGCATTTTTCATTCTCAGCGATTTGTTTGATCTCGGAAAATCAGATGGAACTGCCCACTTTGCCCATCTCGGAGGCGTACTGTTCGGAGCGTTGTCTATTCAAGGTTTGCATAGCAATGGAAATATTGTTACCAGAATAATTTCGCTTGTTGAAAATCTAAGTACTCGTTTCCGTGGAGGGTCAAGACTTAAGGTGAAAAAGGGTGGTGCCACCCGTGGGCCTGAATTTAAAACCGACGAAGACTACAATCAGGAAAAAAAGCAGCGTCAGGAAAAAATTGATGCCATTCTGGATAAGATTTCTAAGTCCGGTTACGACTCTCTGACCAAGGAGGAAAAGGACTTTCTTTTCAACCAGAGTAACAGATAGATGCGCAGTATTCTTAGGCATATCGTTCGCTTCAGGAGCTGGTTGAAAGTCATTTCTTTCATTTGTGTGTTCGGTCTGTTCATGGCTTATCTGGCGCCTTTCGTTCATCCGAATACCTTAAAAATTCTGCCTTTTTTTGGATTGGCATACCCCATAATTCTGCTGTTCACCTTGCTGCTTCTTATTTTATGGGGCATTCTTCGCTCACGAATGGCACTGGTCATTGCCGCCGCGCTTCTTATTGGAGGCAAACTTCACTTTAGAATGCTGGCTGTTGGATCCGAACCTGAAACCGCTCCTAAAGACTCTGCATGCCTCAAAATAATGAGTTATAATGTCAGATTATTTGGATTGTATTCCTTTGATAAGGATGAGCGAATGAGAAACAGAGATTCTATTTTCAGTTATATCCGACAAGTAAATCCGGATGTAGCCTGTTTTCAGGAATTCTACCATCAGGATAAACCTACTTCTTTTCCAACCAGGGACCAACTGATGGATCTGATCGGTTTTAAAGAATACCATGAGCGCTATGCACACAAGCTGCGAGGAAGACAAAATTTTGGTGTTGCCATCCTTTCCAAATACCCAGTTATAGCAAAAGGAGACATTATATTCGATACTCAAAATGAAAAGGATTTTAATTACTGTATTTACGTAGATGTTTTAAAAAACAATGACACCTTCCGAATCTACAATGTTCATTTACAATCCATAAAGCTTCAGCAGGAAGATTATTCTGTTTTTGACAAAGAAAGCTTGTCGAAAAAGGAATCTCCGTCGATGATTCGATTGCTTATAGACAAGCTAAGATTGGCATACCCAAAACGCGCTGATCAAGCCAGAAAAGTGAGTGAACACCTCGCGTCATGTCCATATCCTTCAATTGTTTGCGGAGACTTTAACGACACCCCGCTCTCCTACACGTACAACCAGTTCAGCAGGCTTCTCAATGATGCCTACAGGACGACCTCCTTCGGAATAGGTCCTACCTACGTTGGAAAAGTGCCCGCAGGTAGAATTGACTACATTTTCTATTCTGATGGATTGAACGTCGTACGATTTAACATCCAGAAAGAGCCTTACAGTGATCACAGGGCCGTTTCATGCAGTATTTTTAAGGACACATTTAAATAAATTGGTATTTTTATACCACACTCTTTAACCATGAAACAAAAACTACTCTTTGTCTTGTCGACAATTATTCTTTTTTCGTGTGGAAACCCAAACCGTAAAAACTCAGCACAAGTTTCCTCCAATCCTTCAGATACAGCCGAACGGATCATCGGAACCTGGACGTTGAATAAAGAGGTATTCAAGGACGGTAGAGCTGTAGTCTGGTCAGGCAAGCCTACTGTGCCTCAACTCGATTTTAAAAAGAATTCGTTTTACCTAATGTTAGACCGGATAACAGAAGAAAAGATTTCCAGAAATGGCATTCCGAGCATTCAGGAAAGATACAAAGGTCAGTATTCATATAAAAAAGGTCTGCTTACGTTGAATCATTTAGAAAATGAAGAATGGATTAAAGACGAATTCAAAATAGAACAGTTAGATTCGAAACACTTAATCCTTCGCAATACGAAGACCTCAAAAACAAGCCAGTATTCTAAGTAGCAATGCTATTAGAGATTAACCCGTATAATATTGACCAACGAAGCATCTTGCAAACTGTTGACGAACTCCGTAAAGGATCAGTCGTCATTTTTCCAACCGACACTGTTTATGCCATTGGCTGTGATCTGTACAGCAAAAAGGGACTTCAAGAGCTGGCCCGATTTAAAAATGTCAAATTAAACAAAGCCAACTTTTCAATTATCTGTCCCGATTTGAGCGATCTTTCTTCGTACGTCAAACAACTGGATCGGTCTGTATTTAAATTGCTTAAACAAAATCTCCCTGGACCATTTACCTTTATTTTAAGTGCCTCGAACGAGGTGCCGAAATTATTTGATTCCAGCAAAAAAGAAATAGGTATTCGTATTCCCGACAATCCAATTACACTTATGCTGGCTAAAGCTTTGGGCAACCCTATAGCAGTGACTTCTCTTCACAATGAAGACGATCACATTCAGGAATACTTTGCAGATCCCTACTCCATCTACGAAAAATACGGAGAACAAGTAAACCTGATTATTGACGGAGGCTATGGTAAACTGGAAGCATCTACGATTGTGGATTGCACATCCGGAGCCCCTGAAATTATTCGTCAAGGCGTTGGGGAGCTGATGTAATGAAACAGCTTGATTTTTTTGAATGTCAAATTAATTCACGCCCTGAGCTGCTATTCTGGAAAGGTAGAAGTCTTTAGCTTGAGGAAGTTCATCCTTCAGTGGTTTCCATACGAAGCCGATACCGCGTTTCAAATAAATGAATCCTGATTCCGAAAGTAGCGACAATTCTGTTCTATTGGGAGCAGTATGTTCGAATGACCAATGGCGTATCAAACAAACATTCTCCCGAAAAAGCTTTTTTCTACTATATTTTATCATCCTTATTCCTGAAGCAGAATCCAGCGACGGATGGAACAGCGAATGACAGCAATAGGCAACACCTTTAGCATCAATGTTGTATATGAATGATGCCAGCAGTTCGCCTTTTTGATAAAAATGAAACGTCCTGACTTTTAAATAGTTCGGATTGGTATAAATTCTCCAGCTCTGGAAACGGATGTCCTGATTGATAAAAAATCCCTTATCGGAATTCATCTTCTCAAGTATATTATTCAGTTCTATCGGCTCATTTACTTCAACTATTTCAAAATTTCCAAGACCTGACTTATTTCGAAAAGAGTCTTTTAAAACCTTTAAACGCGACATCACACACAAACCAAAAATCTTAATTTTTTCTTTCAATGTATTCTTTGGGTTCAGAGATACGAGGAACGAATATGCAGGAATCATGCGCCCTACAGCCAGCGATTGACCGTTGTCGAATGGAATTTCAAAACCGAGCTTGGCGAAGGGCTTTTTAGCCGCCGTGAATCCCCAAATGACGGCAATATTCTGCTTTCTACACTCTTCAAATAGAAATTCATAGATCGCATTGAATATGTTCTGTCCGCGGTATTCCGGATCGACGAGTGTATCTTCACTTTTACCTGAGCGAATCGTTTTCCCATCAAAAGTTCGCAAATCCACAGGGATCACACAATTCGTTCCTACAATCCGATCCCCATCCTCCGCAATTACATAAACAGAAGGACCGGCCGGACTATCATGAAATTCCCATAGAAACTGTTCAATACTTCTAGATTTTCTGTATAACCGGTTATGAAAATCATTGATATTCGGATAATCCTTTTCCGTTGCCAAACGATATGTTACCATTGGATTTTACTTTTAGTTATAATTTCCTCAGGAACGAGGCATGGAATTTTTTCTTCGTAAATAAATTCCAGCAGACGCTTGTATTGGGCAAGATACTCTCCGTACTTGTAATCTGTAAAAAAAGTATTGTGCCACAATACCGAGAAATCACAATTGTATGGATTCCTGTTGTAGAGCTCGATAATGGCATCAGAAATCTTTTCCACAGGATAATGCATGTATTTCTGAAACGTCCCATCCATAAAATGAAGAGGCGCTTCAATGAAATTAAAAGGTTTATCCTGCTCAACGTCATAAGGTTGAAAAGCTTTTCCGTAAGAATTTCTAAAACCGAAATGTTCGGCAAATCCCAAACTGGCATCAAATGAAAGGGAAGAATTCTCTATTTTTTTCCAATCACTATGGGCTCGGAAATTCAAAAAATGATATCTGTTAAATCCTGAATTGAAATCACCCTTGATAAGTTCCGAATCAATACTCATAGGCGAACATGATTTATGAAGGCCATTTACATTTCCTGATTCTACAACTAGCTCCATCAGTTCTTTTTCTTTGACAATATTGTAATCCGCATTCATAATTCCGGACTCATCCTTGCCTCTGTTTACCAGCCAGAAGAATGTAGAACGCACATCGTATTGATCGTGCAGACGGATAATTCGGTCCATGTTGCGCCAGTGAGGACGACGAATTAATTCCATAAACAGCAATCTGAGTACGACCAGCGGCTTAAGATTTTTTACTGCCCAGAAACCGTCCTGAAGAAAAGAACCGTATAGCGTATCAATGTCATGAGATAGAAAAAAAACACTCTTTTCCTTGAGGGGCTTTATATTCCATTTCGCATAAAGCGCATCCATCTCATGCTGGACAAGGTTTTGAGTAATCAGACCGTGTTTAAACTGAAACGATGCCTCGTACTTGTAGCGACCAATGGCATCGAAATCCTGAGGTGATGCATTCCACTCCTGAATGCAGTTCATCATGTAAAAAATAGAGGCAATCGCATCCTTGTGGCCTTCAAAATCTACAATTCCAGACAGAGGATCAAAAGGCATGGGCTCGTCATTTTTTGCATTGAACCTTAACTGATTGTAAAAACTCACAGCCACAGGTTCGGAACGCTTATTTTGATGGTCCCAGATCAAGTGGGCCTCCTCTGATTTGTTGGAAAAAGTAAACTGTACTCCACAGTTGTTTTCGAGGAGTTTTAAAACATACGTTACAATGTTTGAGTAATCTTGATCTTGTCGAATGTATACAATCATACATGCCGTAAAAGCGCTTGAAAATACACAAATTAACTCGCATATAGGTTAATCAAGTAAGAACTGTTGAAAGTTTCATGCGTGTTACTGACAAATGCAAGATATATTTCCTCAAATTCGCTTCATGGTATTGAGTAGATTTTGGCTGATCATTTTTATTAGTTCATTGCTTTTCATTGTAGCAGGACTTTTCCTGAATAAACACTACAACATTGATTACGTGCTTAATGGCAAAAAAGACGATCCGGTTTTGATTTCTGAAACGTATTCGTTTAAATTGCCCTCTTCGCTGAGAGACAGTATCAAAGCATCCCAGGACCAGACATTCATCATCAATATTAATCCATCAGACCCTGACACTACCTACACGATGAAAAACAAGGTGGTTCAGGTATTCAGCGGAGTACAGAAGTCAGACGGATTGCTTCAAACATGCAAGAACAGTTTGTTTGACATTATTCTGCCGCTCCTGGCTTATCTTGCATTTTTCTGTGGGATCATGCAATTGCTGATCGATTCCGGCGCTACAGAGAAACTGGCCAAAAGATTGAGCCCACTGTTTGTAAAAGTATTTCCATCCGTACCCGAAGGTCACGAATCAATCTCGTATATGACCTTGAATTTTTCTGCAAACTTTCTCGGATTGGATTCGGCAGCAACTCCATTCGGATTGAAAGCAATGCAAAGTCTTCAAGAGATAAACCCTGAAAAAGATAAAGCGAGTGATGCTCAGATCATGTTCATGTGCTTGCATGCCGCAGGACTGACACTGATTCCAACCTCAATCATAGGGTACCGTGCCGCACAGGATGCAGCTAATCCGGCCGATGTCATGTTGCCTTGTATCATCACCTCTTTTATTGGAACAATTGCAGCGCTCATAATTGTCGGAATCCGCCAACGTATCAATTTTAAAAGTGCTACGCTTCTTCTCACAATATTTTCAGTTATCGCAGCCATCATCGGGTTAATATTCTATGTATCAAGCCTTGACCTGATTGGAAAGAACTATTTCACGGGCAATTTTTCCGGTTTGCTCTTGATTGGCATCATTGCCTTTACATTAATTTTTGCCTTTCTTCATGAAAAGAAATTTAAAGAAAGAGAGACTACAGTGTTTGATTCATTCGTAAGTGGCGCAAAGAACGGCATGCAAACTGGCGTGACAATTTTCCCGTATGTTCTGGGAATGCTCGTGGCTATTTCGGTTTTCAGAAACAGCGGACTTTTTGAAGTAATCAGTTCCTGGATCTCTCAGGGATTCTATTTTATGGGGGCAAGCAAAGAGATTACTGATTCGTTGCCCGTTGCCATGCTACGGCCTTTTAGTTCAGGTGGATCGAGAGGTTTTATGATCGACGCTATGAACACATACGGAGTTGATTCATTGACGGGAAGACTGAGCTGTATTTTCCAGTGCAGTGCTGAAACGACGTTTTATGTGATCGCGGTTTACTTTGGTGCTGTAAACATTAAAAATACGCGTTACACTTTGGGAACAATGTTACTTGTGGACCTGATCTGCGTTCTTACGGCAATTGGTGTGGCACTCTGGTTTTTTTAAATTTTCATGATAAATCCATTTAAGCGAAAGAAGAAAACGGAAGTCAGCAAAATGGTTTTGCCTGAGAAGGTTACGATCAAACCGATCAACTATTCCGCGAAGATCATTTTAGCATGGGCAAAAGCGATTGAAGGGAATGAGGAACTGAGGTTGTGGCTGCACGAGAACGGATATCCAGAATTAACAATGGCAGCTTATGCCATCGAATTAAAAGAGGAGGCCCGCAATTGGCTCATGAATAACGGTTATCCGCATTTAATGGCGATGATCAACGGTGCCGAGGGCAATGAAAAAGCCCAGAACTGGTTAAAAGTTCATAATTTTGAAATTCTTTATCATATGGCCCAGGCCATTGAAGACGAACAGGAATCCTGGAAATGGTTGGGAAAAAATGTGACAGCAGACATGTTTATTCTAACTCAATCTATCAAAGCAGTCAAGGATAAAATCGAAGAACAACACAACGATATTCATACCTTTAGAAGAGACAGGTAATCAATTCTATTTTTGTCTTTTTGTTATAACCAAAAAATGTTTGTTATCTCGAGAAATGAAAGACAAACCGTTTAGTTATAATTTGCATGCTCTATGTCAGTCCTGGGAAATTGTGTATCGGTCATTCAGAAGAAAAATTAAGTTTCGGCTCAAATTCTCATATAGTTTAATGGAATTTACCTTCTGTGAATTTTTCTCAAAATCATCTTTTAGAAGAAGCATATTCTTTTAGGTATAGACTGTGCCAATCACAAGAAACACCGATACAACAAAAAACTTCATTCATTTAATTAGCAATCCGTTCGACCGAACCGTCTGAATAGACAATAAATTTCAATCCCCGAAATTCTTCTGACACTTCTCTTCCCATTGAATCAAACATTTTCAGGACTTGCTTTTGTACTGGAGTAAGAACATTTACAGAACTGGTGGCATTGGTCGGCAAAACAGAAAATGAACCCGAACTGTTATCGTGCGGCGAATAGCTCAGACAACCTGTATCAGGACTATAGGAGGTATATGTATTGAGGACATACGAATATTGACCGGATTGGAGCACGCCCAGAGAAACGGTATCGTCCGTTTGTGTGATCACCTGCAGCCAGCCATAGCAGTAATACGCATCCACCGTCACTGAATTGGAAACGACAGTTACCTGATAGGAATCCAGATATGCATTCTCATTGCAATAAATTCCAAAACGAAGAAAGGTTGCTGACGTATCATCGGGCATTGTCGGGATAAGTTCATTTAAATAAAGGTCACCGCAAGTTTGGGAAAAAACAGCCACAGTTAAGCTGAGTGACAAAATCAGATTTATTATTTTCATAAAGATTCTTTTTTTTAATTTAAGAAATCAACTTATACAAAAAACTGTTAAGAGCAAATCATTCTTATAAAACTCTATGTTTTGAGATATTAAAAATACGAGTATTTAAAATCAATTCAAACTCTTTGCCGTTCGTTTCTTCAATTTCTACGGTTATGACATTAGTGTATAATTCAACCTTACCTCTGTTGCACCCTGTCCATATTTCCTGAAGTTTGCCGCAAAGAAAGTCACGCCTTTTTGATTGCTTAAAAACTGATGTACTGCGCCTTTCAAAACGCCCTCTCCGACACCGTGTATGAGAACAAATTTCACTTTGCGCTGTGAACGCATTTCATTAAAAAATTGTCTGAGGTGTTTCAACTGGACTTCCAGAATTTCAGAATTGGTCATGCCACAGTGAGAATCCAGAAGCACCTCGATGTGTAAATCTTTTTCGGGAACAGATGATTGTTGTCCATTCTTGGCAGGTGTAACATTGGATTTTGGTAAATCCTGGTCTTTTAAAGGAAAATCAAAAACATCTGTCGTTATATCCGTATGATGAATTTTTATGAGCTCGGAGGCCAATACCTTTCTTTCGAAACCATCGGAATCAAGGAGCATAAATTTATTCGAAGAAAGAATGCCAATAATCTTTCCTCTGCCTTTTTCATTCAGAAAACCGACCTCCTCTCCTATTTCAAACATTTTCAAAATACCATCCGTAATGCTCGTTTAGCCAATTTCCTCCGAACAAATAGATGAAAATCGGAGAAAAAAACAGCAGGAGCCAAAATAATACAATAAAGATTTTGAAAAATAAACCGGCATCCAGCACCACTTCATCTTTCAGCACCCCATCCACTTCCCGTGCCATGAACTGATCTACAGTGGCATCATCGGCTACCTCATTTAAGTCACGCAAGCGCGGTTGTTCCTCTATCAGAATTGCCTTGATCGAATGAAAATCCTTGTTGGACAGTTTTTCGTATACGCCTGTATACTTGATCTGTTCTTCCCGAAATCTTTTTCTCAATTGGTAGTGTTGTTGCAGTCCCCGGACTCTAAAAGCCATTAAAAATCCAAATCCCATTATGAAATAATCATCCAATAAAAATCCGATCAAAATAAGAAGCAATGAGGATATAAAAGAGAAAATCAGCAGAAACAGTTCTTCTGCTTTATTGACGAGTAACTTGAACAATTGTCCTCCATCCAATGGATCGAGCGGGAGAAGGTTCAGCATATTAATGAACATAAAGAGCACGCTTAAATCAAAGAGCCATTCAGATTTGAGAACTCCTGAAAAATAGAACAAAGCGTACCCAATCAGCATTCCTGGAAAAGGCCCCATAACAATGACTAACAAGCTGTGTTTTTGAGAATAGACATCTTTCGTTCCTTGCACAAAAGCCCCCATTAAAGGAATAAACAACATGCGAACATGCTGGTATCCGAATAACTTCATCATTGAAAAATGTCCAAGCTCATGAATGAGCAACACAATCAATAAATTCACAATAAATGTCCACTCATCCGTAATCAGGAAAAAAAACGCTGCAACGAATAAAACGATAGAAAAGACAGTGCGGGACATGCCCGTATTCGGTTTGTGTCGAATTAGCTCCGGTTTTTCAGGATAATAGTCATGTTCCATTTTTTAAATATAGAAATTATTTTCGCTAAGGGAGGAGGTGATTTCTACTTCCGCAGTTCATGGAATTGAAATCAAATTGAAGAAAACACATAACCTGAATTAACCACTAAAGCCATACTTATTCAGTAAAGGTCAATTATTTTAAAAAATGACCAATTACACAAGGTTCACAAAAAACAGTATCATCTCATTCTCGATCTGAGAATGCTTAGCACATCTTCCAATTGAAATCCTTTTGCTTTCAAAAGAACGAGGTAATGAAACAACAGATCGGCACTTTCTGCCAGGAAAAGTTCGTCATCATCTCTCAATGCTTCAATGACCGTTTCAACCGCTTCCTCTCCCACTTTCTGGGCAATCTTGTGAGTTCCCTTAGATTTCAGGGAAGCCACATACGACTGTGCATCAGTACTTTCCCAACGATGACGGATTGTTTCCTCAAGACTTGATAAAATTCCAAAAGATGTGGATGCTTCCTCCTGCCAACAGGTTTTCGTACCTGTGTGGCATGTCGGACCGACAGGATCTACTTGAATAAGTAGCGCATCGCCGTCGCAGTCCAGTTTTATGCTCTTCACATTCAGAAAATTTCCGCTTTCTTCGCCTTTGGTCCATAACCGTTGTTTACTTCGAGAATAAAACGTGACCTTGCCTTGTGCTTGTGTCATTTTGAATGCATCTTCATTCATATAGCCCAGCATCAAAACCTGCATCGTCTGCGCATCCTGGATTATTGCAGGGACCAATCCGTTGACTTTTGAGAAATCAATTTCCATGTGTTATAGTTCTTGTGGCAATGCCATTTTTTACTAATTCTTTTTTCAAGTTTCCTATTTCAATCACTCCGAAATGAAAAACGCTGGCTGCAAGAGCCGCGTCGACGTCAGCCTCTTTAAATACCTCCACAAAATGAGCTATCGTACCGCATCCTCCTGAAGCGATGATGGGAACATTTACGCGCTTACCCAATTCACAGAGTGCTTCTTTGGCAAACCCCTGCTTGGTCCCATCGTGGTCCATCGAAGTAAATAAGAGTTCACCCGCCCCAAGACGCACTGCCTCCTCTGCCCAGGAAAATAATTCCAGTTCGGTTTCGAGTCGTCCTCCGTTGAGAAACACTTTCCATTTTTCATTTACCCTTTTTGCGTCAATGGCAACAACTACACACTGGTTTCCGAATCGTTCTGAAAGACGTTTTATTAGTTGTGGATCTTTTACTGCAGCAGAGTTGATCGCTATTTTATCTGCGCCGTTCTGAAGCATTAAAGATGCATCTTCGACAGAAGTGATTCCTCCGCCGACCGTAAATGGGATGCTGATCTGTTCTGCCACAAGCCGAACCATTTCCGAAAGTGTTTTCCGGCGCTCGTGAGTTGCTGTGATATCAAGAAATACAAGCTCATCCGCTCCAAGTTCAGAATAGGTCCGAGCCAATTCTACAGGATCCCCTGCATCCCGCAATGCCACAAAGTTTACCCCTTTAACCGTCCGTCCATCTTTAATGTCCAGACAGGGGATAATTCGTTTCTTTAGCATTTTTCATCCAATTTAGCCAATTCCTTAATATCAATCCTGCCCTCATAGATTGCTTTTCCTATCACAACAGCAGGCATATTCAAAAGAATCAATTCTTCTACATCCGATAGTCCGGAAACTCCTCCGCTTGCAATTAGATGAAGGTCAGGATACCTATTCATGATCTGTTCATACAACTCGTTCGAGGTCCCCTGAAGCATGCCGTCTTTTGAAATATCGGTGCACAACACATGATGAACACCCAATTCGTAGTAATCGTCAATAAAATCAAAGAGATCAACTCCACTGTCTTCCATCCATCCATTCACCGCGATTTTCCCGTTCAGGACATCCGCGCCGAGGATAAATTTACCTGCGCCAAATTCAGAAATCCAACTGTAAAGCGTTTTTGGATCTTTCACTGCCAGACTCCCAACCGTCACCTGGTATGCACCGGCGTCGAGTACGTTATTGAGGTCTTCGCGTGTCTTAATACCGCCGCCGAAATCTACTTTCAAAGAAGTCTTTGAACAGATGTTTTCAAGTGTTTTCAAATTCACTACTTTGCCTGCTTTAGCTCCATCCAGATCAACCACATGCAAGCGCGTAAATCCTTCATATTCAAACTGTTTGGCTACTTCTGCAGGGTCAGAATGATACACCTTCTCCGTTGCGTAATCCCCTTTGGTAAGTCGCACGCAATTGCCATTAATCAGGTCTATAGCCGGTATAATCTTCATCTGATCTTTTCTAAAAATCGTTTCAAAATTTCTTCGCCTGCCTTTCCACTTTTCTCGGGATGGAACTGACATCCAATGAAATTCTGTTTTTCCAAAGCAGCTGAAAAAGGAAGTTCATATGTACATGATGCCGTGGTGTATTGGCTGATAGGAGCATAATAACTGTGGACAAAATATAAATCTGAATTCAATTCGTTCAGCAACCCTTTTGAGTTTTCTATAGAATTCCATCCCATGTGCGGAATCTTACAGGCCTCATTAAAGCGAACAACTGAAACATCTTCAAAGATATTTAGTCCCTGAGTGTTTCCCTCTTCACTTGAGGCACACATCAGTTGCATCCCGAGACAAATTCCCATGACCGGTTGCGTCAATTGAGGGATGACGAGATCCAAACCACTTTGTTTGAGCCGTTCCATCGCGGGGGCAGCATGTCCAACTCCCGGAAAGAACACTCTGTCCGAAGAGCGGATCTCAGCCTCATCAGACGAGAGCGTTGGCTCGATACCCAATCGACGAAATGCCGAGGCAACGGAAAACACATTGCCAGCTCCATAATCTATGATGGTTAACTTCATTACAACATTCCTTTGGTTGACGGAAGAACCGCATTGTTTCCATCCCGACGTTTAGCCATTTTAATGGCTTTTGCAAACGCCTTAAAGATTGCCTCTATCTTGTGGTGTTCATTTACGCCCTCGGCCTTGATGTTTAAATTACACCTCGCACCATCCGTGAAAGATTTGAAGAAGTGGAAGAACATCTCAGTGGGCATCTGACCTATAGACTCACGCTTGAATTCAGCTTCCCATTCCAGCCAGTTTCGACCTCCAAAATCGATCGCCACCTGAGCAAGACAATCGTCCATTGGCAAACAAAACCCATAGCGTTCGATTCCCAATTTTGAACCAAGGGCTTTTGCAAAACATTCCCCCAGCGCAATGGCTGTATCTTCGATTGTGTGGTGCTCATCGACCTGCAGGTCTCCCTTGACAAGAATTTCCAGATCCATTTGCCCGTGTCGTGCCAGCTGGTAGAGCATGTGATCAAAAAAATGGATTCCGGTAACTATTTTTGACTTGCCGGTGCCATCCAGGTCCAATCGTATAAAAATATCCGTTTCATTGGTTTTGCGGGAATATTCAGCGACACGTTCCCCCAACTTTAAAAAGGTGTAGATCTCTTCCCAGTTTGTACTTTGAAGTGCAACAAACTTGAGCAGTTCAGTTTCGTCGGTTGATAGTTCATTTTTTCCGGGATCGTTCGGATTAACCATGTAAATTGCTTTTGCCCCAAGATTCTTAGCCAGTTCAACATCCGTCATTCGGTCGCCAATCACAAAGGAATTAGCAAGATCATAATCTCCATTCATGTAGTTACTCAGTAAACCGGTCCTTGGTTTGCGCGTCGGTGCATTTTCATGCGGAAACGTAGTATCGATGCATTCTTCAGAAAAAAATATTCCCTCCGAACGGAGAGCCTCTGTCATCAGCGAGTGAGGACCGATGAATTTTTCGTGCGGAAAGGAGGCCGTTCCCAAACCATCCTGATTGGTTACCATAACCAATTGAAAATCCAGTTCGCGCGCAATCTTTCCAAGTCCAGAAAATACACCAGGATAGAACTTTAGTTTTTCAAAACTATCGACTTGGAAATCCAACGGCGGCTCGAGGATCAACGTACCGTCCCTGTCAATGAATAAAACGCGTTTCATGTCAATTAAAATAGGATTTAATATATTCGATTAATCTAGTATTCTCCTCTGGTGTTCCAATCGTTAACCTAAGTGTATTGGCACATAACGGCTGTTTACTTCGATTTCGCACCACAACACCTTTTTTAATGAGAAAATTGTAGAGA
>JBEGVI010000018.1:0-14582 GCA_041178485.1 Bacteroidota bacterium
CAGGCTCCTTTATCTCAATTGTTCCATTTCCAAATTTTAGTTTTTCGTAGGTGTACGGCTTAAAGTAATAAAAGCAGGTATCGCCCTCTGTGTGCAGCCCGCCTTTGCCAACGTTTTCAAAATCAAATTGTTTTCGCGTCAGGTAATGTACAGCGGCATCTCGGGGTCTTTCAAAAACCAGAATACAAAGCGCGGTCACGCCACTTATGGTTAGCAGAGCGGGAATCAATTTACCGGAAAAAAGATTTTTGAAGCACAATGCAAGTGAAATGGCAATCAATGCGGCGAACAACACATAGGGTTTAAAACAGAGCATTAGCGCGATGGCACACAGAAAGATTACTATACGTTTCTTTTTGCTCTCTTGAACAAGAATCGCGCGCAGCAACATGCTCAAGCCCAAAAACATGATCGGCTCTTTCATCATGCTTGAAGTCCAGAAGATCGTTGAAGGCACAAGAAGGAGTATCCAGAATACAATTTTTTCCGGAATGGCGATATGAGGTTTGAGCGCAAGAAATATATTTTTCAATGCCGCCAGTGAGATCAGACAAAAGATGGCCAGATGGATAAAAACCGAGTTCATTGAAACAAAGTGTATCAGGCTGTGCACGCGAATCACATTCTTAGAATCATTGACAATTGAGAGATCGCCGGCCGACCAGTATTCGGTCATATACAGATACTTGTGAATGAGGGTGTCATTTTCGCCAATGCCTGTAAGAAGCTTGAAAAAGTCAATCGGAGAAACATAAAAAACATCATTCAAATATCTCCCCTCATTGAAAAAAGTCTCTCCGTCATGACTGAGTTCATCGATTCCGTAAGTCTGGATGTGAAGCAGGAACAGCAGTAGTCCTGCAACCAATTTTATGATCAGTGCCGACGGCATTACCCACGGGTTCATTCCGGGCAAGTGAAATAACCGACTGCGATAAGTCAGAAGAACCAATACGAGGGTAAACAACACGGTGTACACAACCATAAAGACAAAGTTAATGTTTTTACCTGCGTACGAATCGTCAGTGTACAGGATGGAAAATCAGTCAGAATGGCAGTTTTTATTGGATGGCACAAGGATTGTCAGTTGCGACGCATAAAAATTTTTAAATTATGAGAACAGGTCAGATCAACGTGCAAACAGAGAACATTTTTCCGATTATCAAGAAATTTCTTTATTCCGATCATGAGATTTTCTTGCGAGAATTGGTGTCTAACGCGGTAGATGCATCCCAGAAACTGAAAGTGCTGAGTGCCAATGGAGAGTTTAAAGGTGAACTGGGAGAATTAAAAGTGGAGGTACTTCTTGACAAGGATGCCAAAACTCTTACGATCAGAGACCGTGGAATAGGAATGACTGCGGAAGAAATCGACAAGTACATTAATCAGATTGCTTTTTCAGGCGCTGAAGAGTTTGTTCAGCAGTACAAAGGAAAAGAAGGTGCCGAACAGATCATTGGTCATTTCGGACTCGGCTTCTATTCAGCATTTATGGTGGCAGAAAAAGTTCAGATCCGAACACTTTCCAGACATGAAGGAGCTCAGGCTGTGCAATGGGAGAGCAACGGTTCTCCGGAATATACAATTATTGACATTGAAAAAGAGGACAGAGGAACAGACATCGTGTTGTATATTTCTGAGGAGTCAGCTGAATTTTTAGAAAAGTCAAAAGTTTCGGAAATACTTAACAAGTATTGCAAGTTCTTGCCAATACCCGTTTTTTTCGGTGATAAGACTGAATACATTGATTCCCCTGAAGGCGAGAAAGACGACAAAGGGAACATCAAACGTGTTGCTATTGAAGTTCCGAATCAGATCAACAACACGCAACCGGCCTGGACCAAAGCACCTGTTGATTTGAAAGACGAGGATTACAATGCGTTTTACAGAGAGCTTTATCCTATGACGTTCGATAATCCGCTGTTTCACATCCATCTGAATGTTGATTATCCGTTTAACCTGACTGGAATTCTCTATTTTCCGAAGATCAAGGAGAATGTTGAGGTACAGCGAAACAAGATCAATCTGTATTCAAATCAGGTATTCATCACTGACAGTGTTGCCGAAATCGTTCCTGAATTTTTAACCTTGCTGCATGGTGTCATTGACTCACCGGATATTCCTTTGAACGTATCAAGGTCGTATCTTCAGAGCGATGGAAATGTTAAAAAGATCTCTTCCCATATTACCAAGAAGGTCGCGGATAAACTTGCAGAGATGTACAAAAAAGACCGTGCAGATTTTGAATCTAAATGGGATGACCTCCAGATCTTTGTTCAATATGGGATGCTGTCGGAGGATAAGTTTGCTGAGAAGGCCAAAACGTTTTCTTTGTTGAAAAACACGGAAGGCAGCTTCTTTACCATTGATGAGTACAAGGAGAAAATAGCCCCATTACAGACCGATAAGGATAACAAGGTGGTAGTGCTTTATACCAACGATGCGGAGGAGCAATTCAGTTTTATCAAGAAGGCAAAAGAACGCGGATATGATGTGCTGAATTTGAATGGACCTTTGGTACCGCATTGGATTGGTAAGATCGAGCAAAGTTTCGAAAACATAACGTTCGCGAGAGTCGATGCGGATACGTTGGATAAGTTGATCAAGAAAACCGACGAAATACCATCTAAACTTTCCAAGGAGGATGAAGAAAAACTGAAACCGGTATTTGAAGAGAGCGTTAATAAAGAAAAATTCAGCGTTCAGTTTGAAAGCATGAGTGAGGAGGACGCACCAATCATTATCACCCAACCTGAGTTTATCCGAAGAATGATGGAACAACAGAAAATGGGCGGTGGCGGTTTTTACGGTGCATTTCCTGAAATGTACAACCTTGTTGTAAACGCAAATCATCCGAAGATTCATCTACTGCTTTCCAAGGACTCTGAGGAACAAAAGGCCGGGGCCAAACAGCTCTCGGATCTTGCACTTCTCGCTCAAGGAATGTTGAAAGGTGAAGCATTGAATACGTTTATTGAACGAAATATTGATCAACTCGCTTAACTTTGTAGGCGTAACCTCACAGGGGGGTAACCCCCTGTAATTTTTTCAAGATATTGTACAGATGGATTTTAGGCCTTGCCGGATTCTTCCTTTTTGGCCGTAGTTTTTTTGGTGGTTTCCTCGGTTTTATCATTGGTTCGCTTATCGATAACAACCAGGAGACAATGAGCAATGCCAGAGAAAGAGCGCGTCGGGAAGGACGGGCTTTCTCAGAGGATGATATTTACAGTTATTACCAGTCCCGTTCTTCTTCCAACGACGTTCAGACGATGTTGATGGCTCTGTCTGCAGCCGTGATGCTTGCAGACGGCAAAGTTCTTAGGTCCGAGCTGGATTTTGTGAAAGCATTTTTTGCACAGCAATTTGGCAGGGCATTCAACCGCAATTCACTGCAGACGCTCAAACAATTTCTTGATTCGGGAAATATTCCAATTCAGCAAATTTGTCAGGACATCCGGATGCGCATGCCTCAGGAAGCCAGGGTGCACCTTGTTCACTATCTGTTTGCGATTGCAAAATCTGATGGAACTGTCTCTGAGTCAGAGTTGAATGTCGTGAGAGACATCGCCAATATGCTTGGAGTCCCACAAGTCGAGTTTGAATCGTTGAAAAACATGTTCTACAGGGATGTGGATTCTGACTACAAAATCCTGGGAATTGAGCCGACAGCCACCGACGATGAGGTGAAGAGGGCATACAGACAAATGGCTATTAAATTCCACCCCGATAAGGTCGCAACAATGGGTGAAGAGTTTCAGAAGGGGGCCAAGGAGAAATTTCAAAAGATCCAGGAGGCATACGAGTCCATCAAAAAGAACCGTGGATTTAAATAATCACTGACTCTTACCGATCAGAAACAGCGTGGGCTTTTTGGAAAGATCATACGCGTTGCTTCTCCATTTTAAGACTGACATGCTGCGTATAGTAGCATCGGGCAATGTCAGGTTGCTGGCGATGCAAATCTCGGTGCTATCGGATAACTCGTTTAAAAGATCATCCAGGACATTCATGTTTCTGAAAGGTGTATCCATGAAGATAACTGTGTTGCCGTTTCTTCGGACGTCTGCTTCGATGTCTTTTAGTTTTCTGATCCGTTCCTTATGCTCTTTTGGAAGGTACCCGATAAAGCTGAACTGTTGTCCCGAAAACCCGCTACTGATAAGTGCCAGAAGGATGGAGGAGGGGCCTACCAATGGTACGACATCAATTCCTTCTTCATGGGCCGCAGCTACCAGTTCGGCTCCCGGATCTGCAATTCCCGGGCAACCGGCTTCTGAGATCACTCCGATACTTGTTCCTTTGGAAGCTGCTTGAATGAGTTTCTGAATAACCTCATCGCCGCTTCGTTTGTTGAGCTCGAAAAATTGACTTTCATCGATGGGAAAGTTGCGGTCCATTTTTCTCAAAAGACGTCGTGCAGCGCGCACATCCTCCACTGCAAAATACCGCAGTGATGCTGCCAGTTGCTGAACGTCTGCCGGCAGGATGTCAGTAAGTGTTTCTCCGCCGAGTGTATTTGGAATAAGGTATATCTTTCCTTTGATCATTTAGGTGTAATTCGTTGAATCAGTTTTTCTGTTGCCTCGTCAAGCATTTGATAGACATCTATGAATCCTTGTTCTCCACCATAATAGGGATCAGGTACTTCCATATCTTTTCCGGGATGAAGTTCATTCAAAATCAACTTCACCTTGTTACGGTCGCTATCTGTTCTGGCTAGAGAAAGAATGTCATGCAGATTATTTTTATCCATCGCAAAAATCATGTCGAACCGGTCATAATCCTCCACGGTAAATGGCCTCGAGACGAGGTCGTCGATAGGTGTTCCAAAGCGTCTGGCTATTTGCCGCATTCTTGCATCCGGCGGTGATCCTTTGTGAACGGAAGAGGTTCCGGCGGAGTCAACAACTACGGACAAGCCCAACGTGTCAACTTTTTTCCGCAATAGTCCATCTGCCATCGGTGATCGACAAATGTTTCCAAGACAAACCATCAAGATTTTCACAGGTGTAAAAGTAATCAAAGCATTCTTATTCGTCTGTTCATTCAAAATAGCAGTTTAATCATTTAAACCCAACGAATGAACATTTGGCTGTAAGAAATGTATCAATTGGCTGTTATGAAACCAACTTAATGGTATTTTAAGCGTTGTATTGTATAGGAAGTCAAACCAAAAGGATCAGTCATGAGACAGTTAAAAATAACAAAACAGGTGACCAACAGGGAAACAGCTTCTCTGGATAAATACCTACAGGAGATTGGACGTGTGGATCTTATTACTGCAGATGAAGAAGTGGAATTGGCAAGGCGCATTCGCGAAGGTGACAGGAGAGCACTTGAGCGATTGACGAAAGCAAATTTGCGTTTTGTGGTATCTGTTTCGAAGCAATATCAAAATCAGGGACTTGCCCTTCCGGATTTGATTAATGAAGGAAATTTAGGCCTAATAAAGGCTGCTGAACGTTTTGATGAGACACGGGGATTCAAGTTTATCTCGTATGCTGTGTGGTGGATCCGTCAGTCGATACTGCAGGCATTGGCAGAGCAGGCAAGAATTGTTCGTCTTCCGCTAAACAAAATTGGAACAATCAACAAAATAAATAAGGCGTTCTCTGAATTGGAGCAGAAGTTTGAGCGACCACCTTCCGCAGAGGAACTTGCTGAATTTTTGCAATGCACACCTGAGGATGTCAAACAGTCCCTGGCAAACAATGGTCGCCATGTTTCGATGGATGCTCCATTGGTTGAAGGCGATGAAAGTTCGTCAAGCATGTATGATGTACTGTTGAATGATTCGTTGCCGGGACCGGAGAAGGAATTGGTGAGCGAGTCACTGAGAAAAGACATAGAACGCTCCCTTTCAACACTTACCTCGCGTGAGGGAGATGTAGTAAGGTTGTATTTTGGACTGAATGGAAAACACCCGATGACACTGGAAGAGATCGGTGAGCGCTTTGACCTTACCAGAGAAAGGGTTCGACAGATAAAAGAAAAAGCAATTCGAAGACTTAAGCACACTTCCCGAAGCCGGATGTTGAAGTCATACCTAGGTTAAGCGGGATCTACGTCAATAGTTATTCGAATCGACTTGTTCGAAGGAACGCCATAGAAAGCATCAAGAAGTTGCTGAAGGCGTTCCTTTACTTTTTTATCAGGGGCATCTCGTTCGATCTTCAATTTTATTTTCTTAAGGTAAAGGTTCTGTATCCTTCGGACAATTGGTGATTCCGGACCGATAACACGTTCTTTGAATACCGTTTTCAATTCATTTGCGAGGGCCGTGGAAGCCGACTCTACAAGGTGCTCATCTTTGTGTTTCAAGGTAAGCTCTATCACCTTGTAGAAGGGTGGGTAGAAGAAATTTTTTCTTTCGAGTACCTCTGATGAATAAAATCCGGTGTAATCGTGCGCAATGACCTTTTCGATGACCCAGTGATCCGGATCTCCGGTTTGGATGATTACTTTGCCACGTTTTCCTTTTCTTCCAGACCGACCTGCGACTTGTGACATGAGGTGAAAAGAACGTTCAAAAGCCCTGAAATCCGGTCGGTTGAGCAACATGTCTGCATCTAGAATTCCTACAAGACTGACATTGTCAAAATCGAGCCCTTTGCTCACCATTTGGGTTCCTACAAGGATATCTACATTTCCTGATCCGAAGTCATTCAGAATCGTTTCATAGCTGTATTTGGAGCGTGTGGTATCAAGGTCCAGACGTGCTACCCGGGCATCCGGAAAGAGCAATGAAAGTTCGTCTTCTATTTTTTCTGTACCAAATCCAAGCATTTTCAATCGGTTTGAACCGCAACTCTTGCAAGTCCCAATAGGTGGAGAGGTGAACCCGCAATAATGGCAACGCAAAGAGTTGGAATGTTTGTGATAGGTCAGAGACACGTCGCAATTGCTGCATTTAGGGGTCCAGTTGCAAATTTCACAATTCCAGAGCGGGGTGTAGCCTCTTCTGTTTTGAAATAAAATGATCTGTTCTTTCCTGTGGAGCGCTTCCCTCATTTCATCTGTCAGAAAAGTGGTAAAGTGAGAGTCTGTTTTTCGTATCCTCCGTTCCTTTTTCACATCGGCGACCAACACTTCCGGAAGTTTTAATCCTCCAAATCTGGAATTTAATTCTACCAAACCGTATTTCCCTTGCTTTGCGTTGTAATAGGTTTCCAGGGCCGGCGTTGCGGAACCGAGCAGTACTTTGGCTTTGTGCAGATGCGCAAGAACAATGGATGCGTCTCTGGCTTGGTAACGTGGCGAAGGATCGTACTGTTTGAAGGTGCTTTCATGTTCCTCATCGACGATCACCAGGCCTAAATCCTGAAATGGTAAGAAAACGGAGGAACGCGCTCCAAGAATGATCCGAAATTTGTTCGGGTCGTTTTGCAACACATGGTTCCAGATCTCGATGCGCTCGTTCTGATTGAATTTTGAATGGTAAACCCCGACCTGTTCGCCAAAATAGGCTGAAAGACGTTGGATGAGCTGCGTGGTCAATGCGATTTCAGGCAACAGGAACAGCACTTGTTTTCCAAGGTCAAGTTGTTCTTGAATGAGTTGAACATAGACTTCCGTTTTTCCGGAACCTGTCACGCCATGTAAGAGAACGGTAGTGTGTGTTTTGAAAAGCTCATGGATTTCTTTCAGCGCGTGTTGCTGTTCGTCTGAAAGTACCTGAAATTGCTTCAAACTGCCCTGCTGTTCACCAAAACGGGAGATGGCGTACCGTTGGATCCGAATGATTCCATTTTTTTCGAGCGTTTGAAGGGAGGAGGCAGAAACTCCTTGTTCAAGCAATGCTTTCTTTGGCACCGGCTGAAAGGAATCGATGCTGTAGTTGCCATGTTGTAAGATCGTCAACAACGCTTCCACCTGTTTTTCTGTTCCTTTTTTCTGTTCCAGTGCAGCGATCCTGTTGTTCAGCTCTTCTTCTGAAAGTTCTTGAATTTCAATGAAAAGAGCCGTTTTGGGCGTGTATTTGTCGTTGAGCGCTTCCTGTGAAAGCACTGCACGTTTATCGATGAGTTTTTTAATCAGCGGCTGAACGGTCTTTATACCCAGAATGTCCGACAATTCTTTAAGGTCGAGTGTTTCTCTTACTTCCAGCAATTCGACAACCTCCTGTTCCTTCTCCGTTAGAGTTACTGTTCCGGCCTCAAATTCAGGATGCAATACAATCTTTGTTTCGCTGGCTAATTTAAAGTTTGCAGGAAGCGCGGCATTCATCACCTCACCAATAGAGGCCATGTAATAGTCCGAAATCCATCTCCAGAAGTGCACTTGTTTTAAGGTAACGACAGGATGTTCGTCCAGAATGCATTCAACGTATTTCGCCTGATGATCGGTAGGAGCAGTTTCGGTTACTTCGGTGATGATTCCCGTGAGAAGTTTTGACTTTCCGAAGGGAACAATGACACGCACACCCCGCTGGGCGTAATCGTTCAGATCGGCAGGTAAGCGGTAGGTAAACTCCCGATGTACCGGTATCGGAAGTATAACACTGACAAATAAAGTCGTTCGATCGCTCACTTCGTAAAGTTAAGCACAAAGGATTTCTTTCCTGTCCCTGAAGCCAGTTCAGGAATTAAAAGTTATTGACAAGCGTAGGATTGACCGTTGTCTGCCGGATGCTGACTGCAGAAGAATAAACTTCCGGATATAGGACCAGTGCATAATTCAATGATTGATTTAGCATCAATCATTCTTAACATGGTATTGCTTGGGTTTATGTAGAATTTTTCAATTGTATATGTATACCGGGATGAGAATATTCCTACAACACGATGCCCTTCCGATACACTGAGATTGGTATACGTCGGTTTGTTTTGAGCAAGAGTAGAGGCCGGTTTGTTCACCACCATGTAATTGTATAATTCTTCCGCTCCTGCTGTTACGATAACTTTGATCGATTGCATTCTGCGCTTGTTGATGTTTTGATCAGATGTGTTGCAGCGATCACGTATGAGTTCATAGAAACTTTTGCCATTCATGGTAAATGTCTTTGGTGCACCTGGCGTCACTTCAGATTCGCCCAGTTTCCAGTCAAATGTCCTTACGACTGTGTCTACACCGCTGTCTATCTCATCAAATTTGACCCTTAGCGTTGTATTCACCACGTGCGCATTTCCAACATTAATTGCAATTCCTTTCTGCGTATAACTTGCGGGATCGTCAGCAAATGTAAATCTGTAATTCTGAGCGTCTGCGCTTGTGGTAACCCCGCTAACCAAATCGGTTTCGCCGTCTACTTCGAATTGTCCTCCATTTAATGAAACATGAAGTTTGTATGTAGCTGAGGCGTTGAGAGGGTTCGAAGCGTCTGTTTTAAAGTAATATAACTTTTGGGTAGGCGCATAAAATGCACCTTCAGTGTCTTTATTTTCAATAATCGTATCTGTAAGTGTCCATTGTCTGGCTTGGGTACCATTGATGAATTCTGTAACTGTAGCATCTACTTGGTCAAAGTAACTTGAGTCAGGAATTTGAGCAATTTCAAGCCAGTTTCCCGGTCCGATGAACGCACGATTGATCTTGATGAAGTGTGTGTTTTCAGATTTGTCCAATAGCCCATAAATGACGGCAGTTTCCGTAAACCCATCAATCATGTCCACATTCTCATTGCATGAAGGAAGGAAGAGAAAGCCAACAGCAAGGAAACAAATCGAATAAATAAGGTTTTTCATAATACTCAAGTTCACCTCAAAGATAGGTAAAAATTGCTGCCATGGTTGTCCGTTCGCTCGACGAATCTGTCCGTTTATAGATTTTAGTCACGCACTTTGTTCAATCCCATGGCTCTCAACATCCACTTTGGGAGATGTTTGCCCGGTTTTCTGTTTTTCAGATTGATGTACCATCCCCATTTTTTCATTACGGGAACTTTATGTGTTTCAACAAACTCAATCCACGTTCCATCGGGATCTTCAATGTAAGAAAAGCGTCCGCCGGCCTCACCCATGTCAAATGTGTCGCCACTATCCACAGTGAACGGGTAACCTTTCGATTCGCACTCTGCCTTCAGCGCATTCATCCCCTGGATATCAAAGCACAGATGGATAAAGCCCCAGTCGCCCCAGAAACGGTTTTCGAAGATCTTTTTGCAATCTGTTCGGTCGAGGCTTTGAATGAGTTCGATCTCGGTTGGGCCCAATAATTTCGCGAAAGGCCCTTTTCGCGCTTTGGAATGCCTCAACAGTACCCGTCGGAAACGCCCGCTTCCTGAGGGCAGAAGCGATAGGTCATCAAAAGAGTCTGACAGATCATAAACGATGGTATCGTATTCCAGAATCCCCTGATACAAGGTCAGTGCTTTGTCGATGTCGCTTACGCCGATGATGGTCCCGGATGGTCCGCCACAGCGCGAGGGATGTCCGGTTGAGCTGAAATAGCCAAGCCCTTCTACCACCTGAAAAAGGTTCCCATTGGGGTCTTTAACGAAAAATGTCGGATTTCCTTTTGGATCTGAAAGTAGTGTGTCTGAAAGTACCTCAGCTCCATTTTTCTTGAAATACGCAAAGCTGGCAGCAACATCCCGGGATTTGATCTTACAGCAATACAAACCAAAATCGCCTGCCTGTACTTGAAAACTCGCTTTTTCTGTCGGCCTGCTCGTGAACTGCCAGATCTCAAATCCTCCACCACCTTCCATGCTGAGGGCGAGTGTAGCGGTTCTGGAATGTACGACGCCTCCGGTATAGCGTGTCATGAGCGGAGCCTCTGCCGCTTCCTCAAACACACGAACGTTGACGCCAAAAAAGGTGCGGTACCATTTCCAGATCTCCTGAACATTTGGTACGCCAATACCCATTTGCTGAATTCCGCAGATGATTTTTTCCATAGAATGAATTGAAGTTCAAAGATAAGAATCTGACCTATCGAATCGCACGTTCGTTGAAAAGAACATATCCATAACTGATCTGAAAGAAAAATGGATTCACCTGTTTCGGGAAATAGTTCAACGTCGCGCGCACGGGCCCCATAAAGGTATTCAGCACGGCTGAGGCAGATGCCATGTATGTATCTCCTTTGAATGGCTTCGAATAGGTTGGAGTGCCGTCGGGGTTTTTGAGAAGAATTACGAAAGGCTGGTAGAAATAGCCATCAAAGCGAAAATCCAGATTTGGCGTCGCAGAGAAGATTGCATTCAGACCCACGCCAATGTGCTGAGGAGATCGGTATTCTGGAAGGAAAAAAGTTTCTGCATCCGGTATCGGAGAAAATGACGACATGGCAAGAAGGCTGGCGGTATAATTGGAAAACAGAGATTGGCTATTGAATACGCCTCGTCCATGGATCCCGAGATGAAAAAATTTACTGTCCACCACAAATGATTGAAATTCCGTTTTCAGACTGATCCAGGAATGGTATTTACTACGAATAGAGTCCTCGACCGAAGTAGATCCTGGGATGGAAGTTTCTTTTCCGTTCACGTAGCGAAATTTGAACAAGAAAAAATGACCGGAGTTTGCGAATTGTTTGCGGTTGAGTGAATTCTGAAGAAATTCCCAACTTCCGCATACGCCGTCAAATCGAGTTATATCAGAAGTGTCTTTGTTTGTAAACGATTCTGACTGATAGTAATCATCCTCCAGATTGAACATGCGTGCATCAAATGTGCTTTTTGAATTGTTGCCGATCGGATGGATAAAACGCGCGCCGTAATACATCTCATTCTGCACCAGAAAGGACGGCTGTACATCTTCGAAGAAGGTAGCGAAACTGCGGAAATAGTCCCAGCGGTTCATCACGAAATATGCGGAGACAGACACCGGATATACTGAAGGAAGTTCAAAGGTGTAATTCAGTTTGGCAGAGCCGTAAAACTTGCCAAAGTAGGTGCTTGCACACAATGAGGAGGCCGTTTTTCCTATGGATCGGTATGTCAAGGACATATACCCTGCATTCACAGGCCTGGAGGATATATGACCGCCCACATCGAGGCGCAATGACTTGGCTTTTTGCACATCCAGCTGGAGGTCGTAGGTGTTGTCATTTTTTCGATTCAGCGTAGGATACATAAACTCAATTTGCTGTGTAGCATAGAGTCTGAAGTAACGTTTTTCAAGAGTTTTAGGATCGAGTACTTCTTTTTTTCGTGCACTTAACATTGATTTTCGGACGTAAGAGAGGTCCTTTCTTCCAATACTGTCTGTAGAAACCGAACTCACCGACCACTGTTCCATGGGTTCCCTGAATGCTTTTCTTCGTGCTGCAAGTTCCTCTTTACTCACTTTTCGTTTGACATGTACTTCAATGGAATCAATGTACTTCAAGGCCCAGTTGTATCCATCATCTATGGCCTGCTTGACGTTGCTGAATTCGAAGGTGGAAATAGTTGTTTTTGGTTCTATGAGTATTCCAGCATCACATGGCAAAGTAAAATCTGAGTAGGTAACGAGCATGTTGGTTAATTGCGAGATCAGGTCGTTTTCTTGCGGGGGCGCGGCATTGTACGACACATTGCTTCCCACAATGTAATCCGGATCAAAATCTCTGTACATCACGTCCGCAGGAAAGTTGTTATAGAGACCTCCGTCAAAGAGCAGGAGCCCGTTAATGCGGATTGGATTGACATAAAACGGATACGTCATGGAGGCTCGAACGGCCTGGTTTAAGTTTCCATCCTTGAAAACGAGGCTTTTCTTGTTGGTAATGTCGGATGCAACGCAACGAAAAGGCACAAACAGGCTATCGAAATTATTGTTGCAGTTTGCCCCTGCGATGCCGAGCAAACGAAACATTTCATAGTCCAGGAATGAAGCTCTTATGAAATTGGTTGGGAGCGATTTTTTCAGCAAGCTGTCGGGTGAGAATGAGAAATTAATCATACTCGCATCGTCCTCATTTTCTCTGAAAAGGAACCGTTGTGACGCGTTTAATTTGCCTTTCGTCATCAACTGAAAGTTCTCGCTGAGGACATACGCTTCAATTTCCAGTGGACTGTATCCTGCCGCATACATTGAGCCGATCAGTGCACCGGCCGATGTTCCGGTAATGTAATCGATCGGTATTCCCCGTTCTTCGAGTGCTTTTAGAACGCCAATGTGCGCGAGTCCCGTTGCACCGCCACCACTGAGCACAAGTCCGATCTTTTCCTGAGCGGCTGCCCGGAAAGTGACCAAGGAAAGTAGCAACAGAGCGATAATTGACTTCAAATTCGTTCTTTTGCACAAAGTTAAGTTAAATCGTACTGTGATGGCAAAGAAAGATGAAGGTATGCTCGTGACGGTCAAGACCTTTTTCGGGTTGGAAGAAGTTTTGATCGATGAGCTGAAGGAGTTGGGGTATCCGGATGCGGTAAAATTGAATCGTGCTGTTCAGGTAAAGATCAGTGGGTGGGAAGATGTCTATCGTTTGAATTTACACCTCAGGTGTGCACTCACGGTGCTGGTGGAGATAGCTTCTTTCGAAATTCGAAAAGAGGCGGATCTGTATCAAAACTGCATGAAGATCGATTGGACAAACTATTTTTCTGTCGAAAAAACTTTTGCTGTAAAAGGTGCAGTTTTTACAGATATTTTCAAGCATTCGCAGTATCCGTTTCTACTGGTAAAAGATGCGATCGTGGATACGTTCAGAAAGAAGACGGGGCAGCGTCCGGATGTGAACCTTAAAACTCCTCAACTCCTGTTTGACCTCCACATAAGTGGTTCCCGTGTCACAGTATCTCTCAATACGAGCGGTGCACCGTTGTTTCAGCGAGGCTACAGAGAGGCAACGGGAGAGGCTCCTTTGAATGAAGTCGTAGCGGCAGCACTTTTGAGAATGTCCGGTTGGGACAAAAAAAGCGATCTGATCGATCCGTTCTGCGGATCCGGAACGATCTTGATTGAAGCTGCATTGCTTGCAGCGGGAATTCCCTCTACGATCGAGCGACAGCACTATGCGTTCAAAAATTTTAAGAATTACGATGCCCAAATATGGGAATCTCTGTGGGAACAGGCGAATATTAGGGTAAAAGAACTGCCTTGTAAGATCATTGGGTCCGATAAAAGTGATGAAATGGTGACCAAGGCACGAAGAAATTTGAGGCGTTTATCCATTGGCAGGTTTGTTGAAACTCAGATTTCTGATTTTAAAGATATTAAATCTGAAAGTAGAAAGGGAACAATGGTAACCAATCCTCCATACGGCGAACGCATGCAAGAGGATGTCGAAGAATTGTACGGTGAACTCGGTTCCTGGATGAAACATGAAATGCAAGGATTCAACTGTTGGGTGCTCTCGTCCTCTGAATCAGGATTTAAATCCATTGGGTTGAAACCGGATAAAAAGATCCGCTTGTTCAACGGCGATCTGGAATGTAGTTTCAGATGTTACCGAATTTTTGAAGGCAGCCTGAAAGAATCAAAGGTCACCGAATAAAAAAAAGCACGCTATGCGTGCTCTTTAACTTATTTTCTTAGTCATTTATCTTTTTGATATTTCGACGTAATCTCTCGGAGTATATCCTGTATATACTTGTCTTGGACGTCCAATTGGTTCTTTGTTTTCGGTCATTTCTTTCCATTGCGCAATCCAACCTGGGAGACGGCCAAGCGCAAACATTACCGTAAACATTTCTGTGGGAATTCCAAGTG
>JBEGVI010000019.1:0-8289 GCA_041178485.1 Bacteroidota bacterium
TGAAGTAATCAGACCATGAAAATGCTACGTAAATGTTTCCAATGGAATATTCTAGTAAAAGTGCCCATCCAATTACCCAGGCGATCAATTCTCCGAAGGACGCGTAGGCATACGTGTAGGCACTTCCGCTTACAGGTATTCTACTGGCGAATTCGCTGTAGCACAAAGCTGTAAATCCACAAGCAATTCCACAAATTATAAACAATATGATCACGCCTGGTCCTCCTGATGCACAGGCTGATCCCATAGAGCTGAAGCTTCCTGCGCCAATGATCGCTGCAATGCCAAGGAATGTTAGATCACGTTGAGTAAGAACTTTGTGTAAACCACTGTCATGATGCTCGTCAATCGAGGCATCCTGCGTTATGCGGTCTATCGTCTTTTTTCTGAAAAGTGACATAATTCAGGTTTTATCTGTTCAAATATAACCTGAAACTTTCAGGGACGGACTTTTTGACTATGAACTTCTGCTGTTTACTGATTCATCTTGTCCAAAAAATCACGTATATTATGTAACTTTGCACGCTAAATTTTCTGAAGAATGTTTGAAAATCTTACCGAAAAGTTCGAAAGAGCCTTTAAAGTACTCAAGGGCCAAGGACAAATAACCGAGATCAACGTTGCTGAAACTTTGAAAGAGGTGCGCCGCGCATTGTTGGATGCGGATGTCAATTTCAAAACGGCCAAGGATTTTACGACTACCGTTAAGGAGAAAGCGCTCGGAAGAAACGTACTTACGGCTGTTTCACCCGGACAATTGATGATTAAGATCTGTCATGAGGAACTTGTTGAACTCATGGGCGGTAACGAGGCTGAGATCAATATCAAAGGCAATCCGGGAATCATCTTAATGTCCGGACTCCAGGGTTCGGGTAAAACCACCTTTTCCGGTAAGTTGGGAAATTATCTCAAGACGAAAAAAGGGAAGAAGGTTTTGTTGGTAGCTTGTGATGTTTACCGTCCTGCAGCGATCGATCAGTTGCATGTGCTTGGTGAACAACTGGATATAGAAGTGTATTCCAATAAGGAGGAAAAGGATCCTGTTCGGATAGCTCAGGCTGCGATACAGCATGCGCGAAGCAAGGGTGTGAATGTGGTTATTGTGGATACCGCCGGACGTCTGGCTGTCGACGAACAAATGATGGATGAAATTGCCAGGGTGAAGCAAGCCATTGAACCAACCGAAACGCTCTTTGTGGTTGATTCCATGACCGGTCAGGATGCTGTAAATACTGCAAAAGCCTTCAACGACCGGATCAATTTTGATGGAGTAGTTCTTACAAAACTGGATGGAGATACCCGAGGCGGTGCTGCGCTTTCTATCAAGGCGATCGTTGATAAACCCATCAAATTTGTCGGAACAGGGGAGAAGATGGATGCACTGGATGTGTTCTACCCTCAGCGTATGGCCGACCGTATTTTGGGAATGGGGGACGTAGTGTCCCTTGTGGAGCGTGCGCAGGAGCAATTCAACGAAGAAGAAGCCCGAAAACTTCAGAAACGCATTCAAAAAGATCAGTTCGACTTCAACGATTTCCTTGGTCAGTTGCAGCAGATCAAAAAAATGGGAAATGTGAAAGACCTGATGGGAATGATCCCAGGAATGGGAAAGGCCATGAAAGATGTCGATATTCAGGACGATGCATTTAAGCATATCGAGGCGATCATACTCTCAATGACTCCCAAAGAACGATCCAATCCTGGGATTATCAACGGGCAACGGAAAAATCGAATTGCGAAGGGAAGTGGTACAAATATTCAGGAGGTGAATAAGCTCATGAAGCAGTTTGAAGATACCAAGAAAATGATGAAACTCATGAGCAATCCCAAGAACATGATGAGTATGATGAAACAAATGAAGGGGATGGGAGGAATGCCCGGCATGTAATCAAAGCGAAGTTTCCTGTTCAAAGATTCGCTTCAGTAACATCATCATACTTTTTTCCAGCAAATCTGGCGCTTTATCAGCCATTTGTACTGCCTTCATTTGGTTGAGAAGTTGTTTTATGTCTTCTTTGGTGCATTGGAATTCGTGCAGGTGAACGATGATTTTTTCAATCTGACGGTAATCGTTGTCTTCATCAAACTCCCGGTGCATTTTTTTGTAAAGTTCTGCATCACAAGTAGATAGAATTGCTTCCTTCTCTTGTTCTGTTTCTGAAAAATCCGCATGTGCGGCATATAAGAGCAGATATATTCGGAATTCCTCAAAATTCCAGTGCGGTCGTTGTTCCTGTTTCATTCACTCATTTTTTACGAAGGTAGGAGTGAATTGAAGAATGAAAAATGAGATTTATCCTTCGAAAAAATACGGCTTTGCTTCGTTTCCGTCCCAGGTTTTAAGTTCGAAGGACTCCGGTCCGAGTTCCAGAAATGTATAGTAATTCAGCCAGTCGCCCAGGTTAATGTAGCGTGAATTATCCCCGATTGCGATGTCTATAGGGAAGTGTCGGTGGCCAAAAATAAATAAGTCAAAATGGGAGGATTTTAGTTCTTCCTCACAAAAAAGATAAAGCCATTCTTTTTCTTTACCGTGGAATTTTTCATCTTTCATCCCGGTAGCAGCACGACTCGTCTTTGAGGATTTGTTGGCCAACCAGATCCCAAAATTTGGATGAAGGCGGGCAAATGCCCATTGACAAAACTTATTTCTGAAGATCTTTTTTAAGAATTTATATCCTTTGTCGCCCGGTCCCAATCCGTCGCCATGTCCGATGAATACTTTTTTGCCAAAAAAATCTCTTTCTATTGGATCTCGGTAAAGTTGAACACCCAATTCCTTTGGCAGATAATCGAAAATCCACATGTCGTGATTGCCGGTAAATAGATGCACCGGTATGCCTTTATCTGTAAGTTCAGCGATTTTCCCCTGCAGTCTGACAAACCCTTTCGGTATGGCTTGTTTGTATTCGAACCAAAAATCGAAAATATCTCCCACTAAAAAGATTTCCGACGCCTGTGGCTCAATAAAGTTTAACCAATTGACAACGTGTTTTTCCCTTTCCAGGCTTTTCTCGTACGAGGGTACACCCAAGTGAAAATCAGATGCGAAGAATATCTTTTTGGATGCAGTCAAATCAGAACCCAAAGATTTGTTTCAACTCTGCCTCAAGTGCCTCTCCCCGAAGGTTCGTTTTGATGATTTTGCCTTCCTTGTCTATTAGGACAGTGAAAGGGATGCCTCGTACCTGATACATTTGTGGCACTTTACTCGACCAGTGTCCCAGATCACTCACGTGGTTGGGCCAGCTTAGTCCATCTTTTTCAATTGCTGCCTGCCATGCGGCTCTGTCACGGTCAAGAGAGACACTCATCACTGTGAATCCGCTGTCTTTATATTTCGCATAAGTCTTGACCACATTTGGGTTTTCCTTTCTGCATGGGCCACACCAGGATGCCCAGAAGTCGATAAGAACTACTTTGCCACGTAAATCAGAGAGCTTCATTTTTGTTTTTCCGTCCAGCATCAACTCTTCGAAATCCGGAGCTTCCTTTCCCGGAGCAAGCAAATTGGCGAGTTCTTTCTGTTTTTTCAAAGCAATAAAATTGTTGTAAAGTTCTCTCACAGACGGAGAGGCGCTGAATCCACTGTAAATTTGGTTTACAATCGACTCGTAAGTGGCAAAGTCGTTTTCTTTATCGATCAGTGAAATGACTGGCATAAGTGCCGGAGAATTCTGATTTTTCGCAATGAAAGACTGCATCTGGCTTTGGAACGCATAATAGGCTGTAGTCATGGAATTGCTTATTTCTTCCTGTCTTGCTGGTTCTTTCTGTATTAAAGCCATGGCAGAGTCTCGTTTGAAGTTCCATGCCGTCATCTGCTTGATGAAATCATTCATGTTTTTGCTTTCTTCCGATCCTACAATGTTGCAGAAGGCATAAATGTTTGAACCGTCGCCATAGATTTTGATGTCCGAACTGTCTCGAAGAATCAGATTGACATGAGAACCCCCAACTCTAAGAACATAATAATCCGGATTGGGCAGGGTACCCTTCAGAACGAAGTCTCCTTTTTTGCTCAATGGCGATTTGATGTAGTCTTTGTAATTTGCTCCGCCGAAAAATTGTGAAATAGAAATGGAGTCCAGCTTGGAGTTGAACACATTTCCGGTGATTGTAATTTTAATAGGCTTTTGAGCTGAACCTAAAAAACTTACAATCAAAAAGGTAAAAAGGATAAATCTCATTTCTTAAAATTATTTGGTCATCAGTTCTTTCAATTTTTGTTCCAAAGATTCTCCCCTTAATCCTGTGGCGAGAATTTTTCCTTCCCGGTCAACCAGAACAGTGTGCGGGATACTGTTAAAGCCATACAAACCGGTCATCGGGGTTTCCCAGCCTTTCAAGTCGCTGACATGGTCAGGCCAGATCAAACCGTCTGAAGCAATCGCTTGTTTCCATGCGGCAGCATTGTTGTCCAGAGAGACTGAGAATACAGTGAATCCTTTGTCTTTGTATTGGTTGTATAATTTGACCACATTCGGACTTTCCCGACGGCATGGTCCACACCATGAAGCCCAAAAGTCTATCAGAACGATCTTACCACGTAACGAGGATAATTTTCTGTTCTTCCCGTTTGGATCTTGCATACTTATCTCCGGTGCCATCTGTGAAGATGAAGACGTTCCATTGATGCTGAGCTGGTACTCATTGTAAGCACTTTCAATCTGAAACGCCTGGTTTTCCATCGTTGAAGCAATCGGAGATTCGGAAAATCTTTTTTTGTATGCTTCAGCCACTTTTTTCAAAAGATCGAGATTTTTAGGATCCCAATTTTCGAATCCCATAGCTGGTGTCGCTGAATTTACGAGAACAATGTTCACCGGGTTGTCAGCATCTTTATTCATTTGCATGATGGCAAAGTCATCGATGGGTTTACGCAGATCCATGTATTTTGCCATCAATTGTTCTTCATTGAGCTGGCCCCGTTGAGCATTCAATTGCATCTGACCTTCAATGAAATTGCCCAAAAGGCGAAGGTATCCATTCATCGGGGTTGCCCATTCGGTACCTCCGAGGTGTGGATTGGTAGCAAAATCCTTGATGTTTGCTTTTACTGTCACATTTTCTTGCGGTGAGAGTGTCATTGGAACTACCTTTTCCTGAGATTGTCCGATACGAAGCTGGTAAATTCCCAATCCGGGAATATTTCCTTCCAATTCGAATTCACCCGCGCTGTTGGAGACTGTCTCGGCAACCTTAATGGTACCGTTGGGGCTCATGGCTTCGAGAAGAATGCTCGTTTCTTGAGCTCCTACTACAGTGCCCTTAATGGTGAAATTAGCAGCTTTTGATTCTTCATTTCCATTGGATTCTCCCGAATCGCAGGCGCTCAGAAGAAACAGAAGAATTGAGAGGGGGAGGTATCGTAGCATAATTATTCTTCGAGTGCTTTGCGCATTAATACATTGGCGGCCTTAGGGTCCGCTTTCCCTTTGGACACTTTCATTAGTTGTCCCATAAAGAATCCGGTAAGCTGTTTTTCTCCGTTGCGGTATCTCAATACTTCATTGGGATTTTCGTCCATTACCTGCTGAATATAGCCCATAATTGAATCTTCACTTGAGTCCTGAAGCAAATTGAGCCGCTCTGCCAATTCAATTGGACTGTATTCGGTCGATTTTAACAATTCCGGGAACAATTTCTGTGATGCCGCTGAATGGGAAATTTTGCCTTGGTCAATGAGTTGAATTACCTCGGCAATCGATCGTGCCTCCAGGGGAAATTGATCGATGTCCACTCCAAATTCATTGAGATAGGATTTAATGTCACCCATCAACCAGTTGGCTGCGGATTTATAATTGTTTGTGTGTGCTATGATGGCTTCATAGTACAATGCCAAACCTTTCTGGTCCGTGATGTTAAAAGCATCGTATTCAGACAACCCAAGTTCCTTCGTGTACTTAATGAAAAGTTCACGGGGAAGCGCAGGCATTTCCGACTTTATAACGGAAATTTGTTTTTGATCTACCGTAATTGGCTGCAGGTCGGGCTCCGGAAAGTAGCGGTAATCGTTTGCGGCTTCCTTGGATCGCATGGAGATCGTTATTCCTTTCAATGCATCGAAAGAACGGGTTTCCTGTGTCAATATTTCCCCATTTTCAATTGCTGTGATCTGCCGTTCGATCTCAAATTCTATGGCTCGTTGAACGTTGCGAATGGAATTCATGTTTTTTACCTCGACCTTGGTTCCAAATTCAGAGGCTCCTTTCAATCGAACCGATACGTTTGCATCACAACGCAAAGAACCTTCTTCCATGTTTCCATCACAAATGTCCAGATAGCGAACAAGTTTCCTGACTTCCGTTAAATAGTTGTAGGCTTCCTGTGACGAACGAATGTCAGGCTCTGAGACGATTTCCAGGAGGGGTACACCGGCGCGGTTGAGGTCGACCAAGGTATCGTAAACGTCCACATCATGAATGCTTTTTCCGGCATCTTCTTCCATGTGAATGCGGGTAATGCCGATTTTTTTTTCCTCACCATTCTCAAGTCGGATAAAAATCCCTCCTCCGATACAAATCGGCGTTTTATCCTGTGTGATCTGATATCCTTTAGGCAGGTCAGGGTAAAAGTAATTTTTACGGGCAAAATATTGTTCCGAAGCGATTTCACTGCCACAAGCCAAGCCCAGTCGAATGGCAAATTCGATGGTTTTTTTATTCATCACCGGAAGCGTACCGGGATGACCAAGTGTAATCACACTCACATTCGTATTCGGATGAGACCCGTATTCATTGATGTCGGAAGAATAGGCCTTGGAATAGGTAAGCATCTGAGCATGCACCTCCAAACCAATGACAGCTTCATATTTGTCTCGAATCGTTGCCTCCATATCAAATTCTGGCGATCAATTCGCGCATGATGAGCGTCATCTTTGGTTCCTGACGGTTCGCAACATCAATTACGTCCTGTAGGGATACCTTGTGAATCTTTCCGGGAACCCCGAGGTCAGTAATGATCGAAATTGCAAAGCAGGGAATTTCCATGTGACGTGCAACGATTACTTCGGGAACTGTTGACATGCCAACAGCATCAGCTCCTATCGCTCGAACATACTTGTATTCTGCCGGAGTTTCAAGTGTTGGACCGGTAAGTCCCGCATAGGTTCCAACAGAAACCTTAATGTTGTTTTCTGATGCAATTTGTTGAGCCAATGCAATCATTTGTGGATCGTAAGGTTCGCTCATGTCCGGGAATCGAGGACCTAATTCATCGATGTTTTTTCCGATCAGCGGGTGAGCAGGAAAGAGGTTAATGTGATCGTTCTGAATCATGATCTCTCCAACCTCAAAGTCAGGATTCACTCCGCCTGAGGCATTCGATACAAACAAACGTTGAATTCCGAGCAGTTTCATCACACGCACTGGAAATGTCACTTGCTGCATAGTGTACCCTTCGTAGAAGTGAAAGCGGCCCTGCATGGCTACCACTTTTTTCCCTCCCAGTTCACCAAAGATCAATTTGCCCGAATGACTTTCAACAGTAGATACCGGAAAATTTGGAATGTCCTGATACGGAATCTCGTCGATGACATGAATCTCTTTAACAAGTCCACCCAAACCGGTACCAAGGATAATTCCGATGGTTGGTTCAACAGATGTTTTGCTTTTAATGAAATCGACGGATTGATTAAATTGAGTCAACATAGCTTCGAATACTTTTTAAAAATTGTTCTTCATTCCTTATTTTGACGGAGATAGGCAGATAGTACCAGGGATAATCGTTTAGCTTCCACACGGCACAGCGATCATTAAGTCGCATGAAATCTTTCTCTGTCGTTAAAATGATGGCATCTTCACGTGCAAAAGTATCAAATTTCCCGTGAATTTTTTGAATGTCTTTCAATGTAAATTCATGGTGATCGCCAAAAGAGAGTAAAGTCACTTCTAAGTTTGTTTCCAGATGTTTCACCAGGGGCTTTGGATCCGCGATCCCTGTGACTAACACTACTTTTTTGAAATCAACTTTGGCCTCGCCAAAAGGCACAGGTTTTTGGTAGCTAATTTCAGAGAAATGGATGTTTTCTTCATTAAATTTTAGCGAATCACGTAATTTTTTATTGTCTTCCATGGAATGTTGGGGGCATTTAGTCACAATAAGCAAGTCAGCGCGTTTTTTTGCGTAGCTTCCTTCTCTCAGATTTCCTGCAGGCAAAATGAAATCTTTATGAAATGGTTTGTCATACGGAGTAAGGAGAATATTCAAGCCGGCGGATACTTTTCTGTGCTGGAACGCATCGTCAAGGAGGATTACCTCTAAATCAGGATGTTGTTTAAGAAGTTC
>JBEGVI010000020.1:0-4478 GCA_041178485.1 Bacteroidota bacterium
TTTTGATGCTATGAATTTGCAGCAGTAACCAAGGCCTCGATGTCAAACTTTTTTATTTGCATGGGATTAAGATAGGTCAGATTAGTTAGCCAACATTTTGACGTATTCCTTGTTTGACTACTATGCGACCTCCCATCAGTATCGTCTGGTTTAAGCGTGACCTGCGTTTTACCGATCACGAGCCTCTCTTTGAAGCACAGCGGAGTGCTTTGCCGGTACTGCTACTGTATTGCTTCGAACCATCGGTAATGAGCTATGATGACAGCGATATACGCCACTGGCGTTTCGTGTGGGAATCTTTGCAAGATATGGCTTTGCGACTTGAGACCAAGAATGCGCAACTCTACATTTGCCACGGAGAATTATTAGACGTTTTTCAGGTCTTGAATGACCAGTTTGATGTGAAATACCTTTTTTCGCATCAGGAGATCGGCAATAAAGTTACGTTCGACCGAGATATTGCAGTGGCAAACTTCTGTCGCGAAAATAAATGGAACTGGAAAGAATACCAAACCAACGGGATCATCCGAAAACTTCGAAGCCGCAGGGATTGGGACAAAAGATGGAAAGAAACAATGACCATTTTTCCTAAACTGGTCGATGAAACGTTCTCTAATTACCTCACATTACCGGAAGACATAGCCCTGACAATCGCTGGTTCGCCCATTCCAAAAGAGATCAAACAAAGAAATACCAACTTTCAAGAAGGGGGAGAAACATTCGCATGGCGCTATTTGGATAGTTTTCTAAAAGGGCGTTATGAAAATTACAGTAAGCACATTTCCAAACCGGAATTGAGTCGCAAAGGATGTAGTCGCTTATCGCCGTATCTAGCTTACGGAAACATCTCCATGCGGATGGTGTACCGTTACACCATGCAACACTACGATCAAGCCAAGAACAAACGAGCATTGTCGAATTTCATCTCGCGCTTGCATTGGCACTGTCATTTTATTCAGAAGTTCGAAAATGAATGCCGGATGGAGTTTGAAAACGTCAACCGCGCCTATGATCAGTTGGTTAAAACGCGCAACGAGGAGTTCATCCGTGCATGGCAGGAGGGTAGGACCGGTGTTCCGATCGTTGATGCATGTATGCGCTGTGTGGTCCAAACGGGGTACCTCAACTTCCGAATGCGTGCCATGCTCGTTTCTTTCTTTGTGTTCAACCTCTGGCAGGATTGGCGCGACCTGCATTTTCTCGCACGTCAGTTTCTGGATTATGAACCAGGTATCCATTATCCGCAGTTGCAAATGCAGTCAGGCGTGACGGGAATCAATACGATCCGAATCTACAATCCGATCAAGAATTCCGAAGACCACGATCCACAAGGTGTGTTCATTCGTAAATGGGTACCCGAACTTTCAGAAATTCCCGATCATTTGATCCATGAACCCTGGAAGTTGAGTCCCATCGAACAGGAATTTTACAATTGCCGCATCGCAGTGGATTATCCTGCTCCAATTGTCGATCTGGAAGAATCACGTAAGAAGGCCAGTGATAAAGTATATGCTTTCCGCAAAGGGGCTCTCGTCAAGGAAGAAGGTCAACGGATTCTGCAGAAGCATGTGAGTAATCCGCGAAATAAAGTCAAGAAAAAAGGCACTGACCAACTGAACATTCCCCTTGAATGAGTTGTTCTTTTGGTGATGAAATCGGTCAAAAAACAGCACCTTCCCGAAAAGATCTGTCATAGTTGCGGACGTCCGTTTACGTGGAGAAAGAAATGGGAGAAAGTGTGGGAAGAGGTGAAGTATTGTAGTGACCGCTGTCGCTCTAATCGTCCGACGAATGGCGCAGCATGACCCCAAAACACTTAGGTTGATCCTTGGTGATCAGTTGAATGCAGCACATTCCTGGTTTCGTGATCAAAACTCAGAAGTAACCTACGTGATGATGGAGCTCCGCAGCGAGACCGACTACGTTGCTCATCACATTCAGAAGGTCGTTGGTTTTTTTGCAGCGATGCGACATTTTGCCGCTGATTTGAAAAAAGCCGGACATACGGTTCATTACATGAAGCTCGATGACACGGAGAACAAACATTCCTTTGCGGATAATTGCCGTCACTTGATCGCTTCGTTAAACATCCAAAAATTCGAATACCAGGAACCGGATGAATACCGGGTTGACAAACAATTGAAAGATTTCACGCATTCCTTGACCATTCCATTTTCTGCGGTGACGAGTGAACATTTCTTTACCGCTCGAAATGAATTGGCAGATTTGTTTCGTGGGAAGAAGACGTACCTCATGGAAAGTTTTTACCGGGCAATGCGCAAGAAACATGGGGTGTTGATGGACGGTGATCAACCTTTAACCGGACAGTGGAACTACGATCACGATAACCGCAAGAAACTTCCCAAAGGACATGTGGTGACGGCTCCCTTACTGTTTGAGAACGATGTAACCGAACTCACTCATCTTGTTCAGTCGAGTGGCATAAAAACCATTGGTAGGATTGACCCGAAGTGCTTTATCTGGCCGGTAAATAGGGAACAGTCTCTTTGTCTTTTAGAACATTTTGTAACAGAATGTTTACCGCTTTTCGGAACTTATGAAGATGCGATGACCACAGATTCTTGGTCTGTGTACCATTCGCGCTTGTCTTTTGCGATGAATGTGAAAATGCTCTCACCTCAAGAAGTGATTGCTGCAGCAATCCGTGCTTGGGAAAAGGATTCAGAGAAGATCAGTTTCAATCAATTGGAAGGTTTTGTACGCCAGATTCTGGGTTGGCGAGAATTTATGCGTGGCATTTATTGGGCGAAGATGCCAGAATACAATCAACTCAATTTCTTGGAGCACAATGTTTCACTTCCTCAATGGTTCTGGACCGGTAAAACGAAAATGAATTGTCTGAAACATGCCATTGGACAATCACTCGACCATGCATATGCCCATCATATTCAACGTTTGATGGTGACTGGAAATTTTGCCTTGCTTGCCGGAGTGCATCCTGATGAGGTCGATCAATGGTATTTGGGTATGTACATCGATGCATTGGATTGGGTGGAAATTACCAATACGCGTGGCATGAGTCAGTTTGCTGACGGTGGGATTGTGGGAACGAAACCGTATGTTAGTTCAGCGGCCTACATCGATAAGATGAGTGATTACTGTGGGTCGTGTTACTACAAGAAGTCAGAAAAAGTGGGTGAGCGTGCCTGTCCGTTCAATAGTCTGTACTGGAATTTTTATGACCGTCACGCCGATAAATTGAAACGCAATCCACGCATTGGAATGATGTACAAGGTGTGGGAGAGAATGTCCCAACAGGATCGGACAGCAATCCTCGAACAAGCTGAAAAAAACCTCGAACGCATAAATGAACTGTGATATGAAAAGATCGATCGTTTGGTTTAAAACAGATTTACGGCTTACCGATAACGAGACATTGGTCCGCGCTATGGCTGCTTCGGATGAGGTGATTCCTGTTTTTTGTCTCGATGAACGACTCTTGAAAGAGGAATTCATGGGATTCAAACGGATCGGAGCCTTTCGTCTGAAATTCATGCTGGAATCGATCGCTGATCTGGATACCTCTTTACGTAAACTAGGTTCGGGGCTCATTTTTCGGATCGGAAAACCTGAAGAAGTGTTGCCGGAGTTGGCGCGACAATACGGAGTTACCAAAGTCTTCGCAAAAAAGGAAGTGGCCATCGAGGAGAAAACTATTCAAGCTTCACTTGAAAAAGCACTCTGGAAGCAAAATTGTGTGTTGGAAGATTTCAGCACAAGTACCTTGTATCATGCGTTGGATCTTCCTTTTGGTATTAAGGACATTCCTGAATCGTTTTCAAGTTTTCGCAAGCGGATTGAGAAAGAATCACCAATCAGAACGTGCATTGAAACTCCACAAGAGATCAAAAGTCCAAACATTCCAGCCGTACACATGCCTTCACTGACTGAATTAGGATTTGAGGAGCCGATCAACGATTCCAGGGCTGTATTGAACTTTGTTGGCGGCGAAACGGAAGCATTGAAACGATTGGAACATTATTTTTTCGAAAGTCAGTCCTTGTCACGGTATAAAGAAACGCGGAACGAACTGATCGGAGCAGATTACTCAAGCAAGTTTTCACCGTGGCTGGCGCAAGGTTGTATTTCAGCACGTTTCATCTATACTCAAGTCAAGCTGTATGAAGAAAAATACGGAGCGAATGATTCTACCTATTGGCTCATTTTCGAACTCATCTGGCGCGACTTTTTCCGTTTCATGATGAAAAAGCATGGAGCTCGTTTATTTAATTTTAAAGGATTTAACGGACTGGTGCCTCCGGGAAAAAGTCAGGAAAGAGCACTCCTCCAACGTTGGATTAATGGTACAACCGGAGATGCTTTTGTGGATGCCAATATGCGTGAATTGAAACAAACCGGTTTCATGAGTAACCGTGGACGACAGAATGTGGCATCTTACCTGATCGATCAGCTCCAACTGGACTGGCGTCTCGGTGCCGCTTATTTTGAAGAACAAC
>JBEGVI010000021.1:0-3453 GCA_041178485.1 Bacteroidota bacterium
GCCTCATTGAACACCAATTGTGTAGTCTGCATTTGACACCAGCGCTCGAAGGCACTCCTAACTCTCGGATGGATAATAGCTGACATGCTCGCTAACAAAACCTCGTCCTGAAATACTTTGCGGGCAACCTCAACCCGATCTAAAGATCCCGAGGAATAAATGTCAGTATCAAAAAGTTTCCGAAGTTCTTGTTTCACCTCCTCGTCCTTGTCAGCAATGGAGCGTGCCTCAAGATCTGAATTAAAAACGGGATAACCTAACTCATGAATAATACGGACTATAAAAGACTTTCCTGAGGCAATTCCTCCGGTTATACCAATTGTTTTCAAAAATCAAATCTCTTTGATCTCAATCATTTTGAACGGAAGCTTTATGATCGCCTGATAATCCTCGCCGGCTTCAGCCATGTCTTCGTCGTCTTCCTCGTAGTACCAGTTTACATTAACCGAAGATCCACCTGTATTCAAACGTTCAAGTTTCTTAAAAAGGTCGAGCAGGCACTTTGATGAAGAAGTATTGAAGTACTCCAGTTTTACATCTATGGTAGTTTCAGTTTTTGCCTGCGCAGCGTAAGCATCTACCCAATCATATAAAGGTTTGTAGAATTCAATAGAGTTCTCTGGAATAGAACGTCCTTTCAATAGTAGTGTTCCATTTTGAAGATCGAAAGTTACTTCAGGAGTCTTCGCAGATGAAGCAAGGTGTAAATTTTCCATTGTCTAACTGTTAGTCTATTTTTACATTCAAACAAAAAAAACTTGTTTGTTCATTAACGTTTAAAAATTCAAAATCCAATTTATTTCCGGACTTTCTGGCAATGTCAATCATTCCTAATCCGGCGGTTCCTTTGGGTGAAACAGTAGCTTCACTTAAGCTGTCTTGATAATATTGTTTTAAGGCATCTTTGTCCATGGAATTGATCACTTCAAGCCGTTTTTTAAGATCCCGAACCTTTACCGAATCGATGTAATTCCCTGTTTTAATAAGGAAATGTTCGTACTCTTTTACAATCAGGATGATTGCAGATTTTCGTTCCAGATTTTGCCTCAATTCATCTGAATCCGCACCTTGCAGATCAATATGATGATACAAATTCTGCAGACATTCCACCAACACATTAAAAACCTTCTTTTGACGCTTTGGGGATTCTTGCAAAGTATGCATCTTATTTTCCATAATATTCAGTACCGTCGTCAACAATTCAGAGGTCACGACACCCTTGAAAGAAAGTAAAACATTTTCTTCCTCCATTGTTCGGTATAAACTGTAAATACTGGACAGCTGCATTCGAATTCTATGCAAATATAAGGAATTGCTGTTCAAGTCACTGCAACTGATTCAAAGTAATTCTTCACATGATAAAAAGAACTGTACCTTTGCACTATGCAGAAAGAATGGTTTGCCGAATGGTTTGACACCCCATACTATCACATACTTTACAAAGACAGAGACGAGGCAGAAGCAGAGAAATTCATTTCAAACCTTGTAAACTTCCTTTCCATTCCGGCAGGGTCAAAAGTGCTCGATCTAGCATGTGGAAAAGGAAGACATTCGCTTACCTTGGCGAGATTCGGGTATCAGGTTACAGGTGTCGATCTCTCCGAAAACAGCATACTCACCGCTAAAAAAACAGCCGGAACTGATTGCGATGTACGGTTTGAAGTTCGTGACATGCGCGAATCCTTTACTGAAAATACATTTAATGCTGTGTTCAATTTGTTTACAAGCTTTGGATACTTTGATTCTCTTCAAGACAATCAAAAGGTGATTGATTCAGCCAAAAAGATGCTTCGCAAAAATGGACTTCTTATAATTGATTTCATGAATGCAAAACGAGTCGTGAGTGAACTTGTCCCTCAGGAGGTTAAGTCTGTAGACGGCATTGACTTTTCCATTCGTCGCATGTATGACGGAACGCACATTACCAAAGAGATCAAATTCAACGCTGACAATACTGATTTCACATATTCTGAACGCGTTCAGGCGCTCAATTTGAGTGATTTCTCGGAACTTCTGAACAATAGCGGATTTGAAATTTTACATACCTTTGGCAACTTTGATCTGGACCCGTATGTATCGGAAACCTCGGACAGATTGATTGTTGTAGCAAAAAATATTTGATGTACCTGCTCATAGTCATAGGAAGCTTGTTACTCTCTGTTGTTGCCGGAGGTTTTTTTGTTACCTCATTGCATCGTGCAAACAAGACTCAACTCATCAAAATATTACTGGCATTCAGTGGCGGTTTTTTATTATCGATAGCCTTCAATCATTTTATTCCGGAACTGTATCATGAGGGAAAAAAAGGCATCGGAATGTATATTCTGCTGGGCTTTCTGATCCAACTTTTATTAGAGTTCTTTTCCGGAGGAATTGAGCACGGTCATGTCCATGTACACAAAGGACAGCGCATGCCCTGGGGATTATTTATCTCGCTCTCTGTGCATTCGGTTCTCGAAGGCATCCCTCTAGGAAACGAAATTGCTATGTCGGCAAGTGCGCACGCACACGAGCACGGCCATTCCCTGCTCCTGGGAATACTGTTCCACCAGATGCCTGTTTCAATTGCTTTAATGACGCTGCTGATTCATTCAAATTTAAATTTAAAGCAATCCTGGCTCATACTTCTTTTGTTCGGTATCATGACTCCGCTTGGAGTTGTATTCGGGTCTGTCTCTCCTCAGAACAGTGCCCTTTTGAATCCTCAAATTATTCTGGCAATTGTGGTCGGGATGTTTCTTCACATCTCCACCACAATCATTTTTGAAACGTCAGAAAATCATCGGGTCAATCTGATAAAACTAAGTGCTGTGATTGCGGGAATAGGACTGGCGCTTCTTGTGAACTAACTCAGAATCTTTAAAAACGTTCGCCAGATAATTCGTATGTCCTGTCTCAATCCGGGATTTTTAATGTATTTCATGTTCAAAGAAATCTTTGCCGGCATAATCTCTTCGATATATGTCCGATGTGGATCCTCAGATTGCCCAAGTAGTTCGTTTTCCTTAAAATACTCCAGAGATGCATAATCCGTAATGCCTGGTTTTACATCCAGGATCTTGCGCTGCTCGGGGGTGTAAAGCGCAACAAATTCCGCAACCTCAGGCCTCGGACCTACAATGCTCATTTCGCCCTTGAGTACATTCCAGAACTGAGGAAATTCGTCCATCTTATATTTCCTTAAAATTACCCCTGAACGCGTAATTCTAGGATCTCGCATACCCACGGTCAACCTGCCGGATTGCTCGGCATTTGGGCGCATGGTTCTAAACTTAAGCATTTTGAAAGGTACTCCATGCAGACCAATTCTCTCCTGCGTATAGAATACTCCCCCTTTAGATTCAACTAAAATCCAGAGTGCGATCAAGATACCAAAAGGCATGAAAAGGATCAGTACAACAGCGCTGAAAAGAATATCAAAAAGACGTTTCATTAAGAAATAAAAAAACAGAG
>JBEGVI010000022.1:0-5212 GCA_041178485.1 Bacteroidota bacterium
GGTTTAACATGAAACAGCGATACCTTGTCATACAAACTGCTTTCACGGGCGATGCTATCCTGGCGACTGCAGTATTGGAAAAACTTCATCTGGAATTTCCGGAGGCAACTATAGATATATTGGTAAGAAAAGGAAACGAAGGATTGTTTGTTAATCATCCTTTTTTAAACGCTGTCCTTATTTGGAACAAACAAGAAAACAAGCTGCTCCACCTGTTGAAAATGCTTTTTACTATCCGGGCAAATAAGTACGACAAAGCCATCAACCTTCATCGTTTTGCCACTTCCGGAGTTCTTACCGCTTTTTCAGGTGCCAATGAAAAAATAGGTTTTGATAAAAATCCTATCTCTTTTTTATTCAGCCGAAAAGTTCAACATGTTATTGGTGATGGCAGACACGAAACGGAGAGAAATCAACAATTGATTGCACATTTTACTACTGACAAGACCTTACTTCCAAAATTATATCCAGGACAAGACGACTACAAAAAAATTGAGGAGTTAAAAAAATCGACTTACGTCTGTATTGCTCCCGGTTCAGTTTGGTTTACCAAAACGTGGCCGGAGCAAAAATGGATAGAACTCATACAACTCTTTCAGCAAAAAAGTCCATCTACTATTATATATCTATTAGGAGCCCCTTCAGAGAATGCGCTGTGTGAAAGAATCGCCGCAGCAGGTGAAGGTGCAAACGTTCGATCAATGAGCGGCAAACTGTCGCTATTGGAGTCGGCAGCATTGATGGAAGGTGCTACGATGAACTACGTCAACGATTCAGCACCCTTGCATCTTGCAAGTGCTATGAATGCTCCGGTAACCGCCATTTACTGCTCCACTGTTCCAGGTTTTGGCTTTGGACCTTTGTCGGACAATTCAAAAATCGCAGAAACAAAACTCTCTCTACCTTGCAGACCTTGTGGAATTCACGGACACCGAAAATGTCCGGAAGGGCATTTTAAATGTGCTAATTCTATCGAACCGGCAGAATTAATGGGAAGGAATTAACCAATGGAAAATAGTAAAGAAGAAATTAAAAATGCTGTAGAAGTACTCCGTAAAGGAGGAATAATCCTTTATCCGACCGACACTATTTGGGGTATAGGTTGTGACGCTACAAATGAAACTGCGGTACAAAAGATTTTGGATATAAAAGGTAGAGTATCCGATAAAGGACTCATTGTTTTGCTGGATGTTGCAGGTCGATTGGAAACTTATGTCAAAGAAGTCCCCAACAACGCCTGGGATCTTATTGAGTTTTCTGAAAAACCATTGACGATAATTTATGATCATGCACAACGACTTGCCGAAAGTGTAAAAGCAAGCGATGGATCTATTGGAATACGAGTTACCAAAGACGATTTTTGCAAGAAATTGGTAGAGCAATTAAAAAAACCTATTGTATCCACATCGGCTAACTTAAGCGGTCGACCTTTCCCAAATTGTTATGACGATATAGAACCGGAGGTTCTTAACGGAGTGGATTATATCGTAAATTTGCGCCGCAAAGAGAAAATGTCAACTCCGCCATCCAATGTTGTGCGATTAAAAAATGACGGACAAATAATTTTTCTCCGCTAATACCTCTAATGATCCAGCACCTTCAACATCCAATTTTTCGCATCATAGCCGATGCTGCTATGGAGTTGAATGCGTCCGCGTTTGTGATTGGAGGTTATGTCAGAGACATTTTCCTGCAACGAGAATCCAAAGATATTGACATTGTTGTCTTGGGCAGTGGAATTGATGTAGCGCATAAGGTCGCTGAAAAAATTGGACCGAATGTTTCAGTCAGTTTCTTCAAAAATTTCGGTACCGCCATGATCAATCACGATGGACTTGAGATTGAATTTGTTGGTGCACGAAAAGAATCCTATCGAAGCAATTCAAGAAAACCAATTGTAGAAACCGGCACACTAGAAGACGATCAGCAACGCCGCGACTTCACTATTAATGCAATGGCTATCCGGCTTTCCGAACCCGGATTTGGTGAATTGATTGATCCTTTCAACGGGATAAACGATTTAAAAGATGGCACCCTTCGAACTCCGCTCGATCCGGATATTACTTTCTCGGACGATCCTTTGCGAATGATGCGTGCAGTCCGGTTTGCGTCGCAACTTAATTTCTCCATCGCCGATAGTGAATTCGAAGCCATTCGAAGAAATGTACACCGGATGGAAATTGTATCTGCAGAAAGGATAGCCGACGAATTAAACAAGATCCTTCTTTCTCCAAAGCCATCGATCGGACTTGATCTCATGTTTCGGTGCGGACTAGTCAATCAAGTTTTCCCGCAATTACAAGCATTGCACGGCGTAGAGTACGTCAATGGAAAAGGTCATAAAGATAATTTTTACCACACATTGCAAGTATTAGACAATGTGGCTATGCATAGTGAAGACTTATGGTTACGCTGGGCAGCATTGTTACATGATATTGCCAAGCCGGCCACAAAACGGTTTGAGCCAGGTCACGGATGGACTTTCCATGGCCACGAAGACAAGGGCGCACGCATGGTAAAACATATTTTCCGCCAGTTCAAATTACCCATGAATGAAAAAATGAAGTTCGTGGAAAAACTGGTGATGCTGCATTTGCGACCAATCGTATTGGCACAGGATCATATCACGGATTCAGCAATCAGAAGATTATTGTTTGATGCCGGCGAAGACATCGATGCCTTGATGATCTTATGTCATGCCGATGTTACCACTAAAAACGAATATAAAATCCGCCGGTATAAGGACAACTTCCGGAAAGTACAGGAGAAATTAAAAGAGGTAGAGGAAAAAGATCGTATACGGAACTGGCAGCCCCCAATTACGGGAGAACATATTATGGATTACTTTTCTATTGGCCCCGGCCGAGAAGTTGGATTAATTAAAACGGCGATTCGCGAAGCTATACTTGAAGGTGAAATCAGAAATGATTATGAAGAAGCCTTTAGCTTCATGCTGCGAAAAGGCGTTGAACTCGGTTTAAAAGGCAAGGACTGATTTATCTCTAACCCCTAATTTATCAATTGCTAAATACGAAATCAGAATTTTCTTTTTATTTTTGAAAAGGAAATAAAAACAAATTATGGCCATCTATCGGTTCAGAGTTACTTTTGAAGATTACGACGATGTATCGCGGGACATTGAAATTCGTTCCGCTCAGACGTTTGAAGACTTCCATCATGCCATTCATAGTGCAATTGGTTTTGATGCATCGAAGCCAGCCTCATTTTATATGAGTGATGATCACTGGACAAAAGGAAATGAAATTTCAAACCGTGAATTGAAAGAAAGTGAAGTTGAAAAAGTAGTTACCTTACGAAAATCAAGACTATGTGATTTTATCGCAGATCCACACCAAAAGATCTATTATATTTTTGATCCTGAAACACAATGGAGTTTTCGTATTGAATTAATAAAAATTATTGTTCAGGAAGAAGCCGGAGCTACTTATCCGCGCTGTATTAAATCTGCTGGAGAAGCTCCAAAACAATTCGGCAATCTCATTGTCGGAGCATTACCTACTCCTGAAGACTTTGATCCTGAATTAATGGACGAAATGTTGGAGGACGATGAAGATGAACCGGAAGATGACAGTGTTGACACCTTGATTGCAGGCGTCGAAGATGTCAGCAATATGGGAGAACTGAACACCAACGAGGAAGAGAAGGAAGAGGATGAAGACTTCGAATCGGCTGACGAAGATATGGCAGACGAGGACAGCCGGGACAATGACGAATACTAAACTAATTTTACTCCTAAAACCCCTCTTTTGAGGGGTTTTTGCTTTGATACTATGAACTACCTTATTGTTATTGGAGGTCCTACAGCAGCGGGCAAAACCAGTCTGGCATTAACGTTGGCCAGGAAATATAATTCGGAAATAATCTCAGCCGATTCCAGACAATTTTATCGCGAGATGAATATCGGCACTGCAAAACCATCCAAAGAAGAACTAGAATCCATACCTCACCACTTCATCAATACACTAGGTGTTGAAGATTCGTATGATATTTCACAATTTGAACATGGAGTTCTAAAACTATTAAAAGACAAATTCCGTCAACATAACATCATGATTATGGTCGGCGGAAGTGGACTTTATCACGAAGCTGTAATTCACGGTTTGGATGAATTACCACCTCGCGATGAAGTAATTCGAAGAACATTGGAGCAGGAGCTGAACGAAAAAGGATTACAGCCATTGCAACTTGAGCTTAAAGATCGAGATCCGCAAACATCTGCAAGAATAGATTTAAACAATCCACTTCGAGTACTTCGTGCACTTGAAATTTGTAGAACCTCCGGACAGCCCTACTCCTCATTTATTGGAAAGAAAAAAAACACAAGAGATTTCAAGCCACTTTTGATGGCTGTCTCTCCGGAACGTTCCACTTTATATGACCGAATCAATAAGCGCGTTGATGAGATGATTCAAACCGGACTGGTAGAGGAAGTCCAGTCGCTACTACCCTACAGGTCAGCCAATGCATTGCGCACCGTTGGCTATTCGGAACTCTTTGATTATTTTGATGGTAAAACCACGCTGGAAGAAGCCATCGATAAGATAAAGCAACATACTCGTAACTACGCCAAACGTCAACTGACCTGGTTCAGAAATCAATCCGATTATACCTTGTTCGATCCTCAAGAAACTGAAAAAATAATCGATTGGATAGAAAGTAATAGTATCGAAAAATAAGTCCAATAAAAAACGCGGATTATTAGTCCGCGTTTTCTTATGACTGCCCGATGGCTACTATTTACTTTCTGGATTAAGAATAAAGCGGGCGTAATTATCTGTTTTGAGGTATTTATTGGCAAACACTTTGATGTCGTCTGCTTTCAATGAATTCACCCAATCATTGTATTTAGTGAGCTCCAATATATTTTCCTGGTTCTGCGCATTTCCTGAAATTGTTCCCAGCCAGAATTGATTTTCCTTGATTCGAGTCTCGTGTTCACGAATAAAGGTTTCTTTGATCTTGGTGAGGTTTTTTTCCTCACACCCTTTCTCCTTCACTTCTTTAATGACATCCAAAGCAGCATTAGTTAACATCTCTACGTTGTCAGGAGAACACGAGAAGAAGATCATAAACTCAAGATTCTCCTTTGGATAATGTTTAGGAGAAGCATTGCAAGAAACACCATATACTCCGCTCTTTTCTTCACGTAATACCTCACGCAAACGAATCTCCATCAATTTCTTAACGGCAG
>JBEGVI010000023.1:0-8518 GCA_041178485.1 Bacteroidota bacterium
GTATTAGAATTGTAGATGGCGAACTCTATTCAGGAGGGGAAGAGTGGATCAAATCCAAACTGGTCGTTCTCATTAATGGCGAAATGGTATCCAAGATGGAAAAAGTGCTTGGCAACAACCGAATTATCGCCTGGGTTGACCATCGTATTCGAGTAGATCAGATTGTCAGAAATGCGCTTTTAGAAAGTTTATAAAATACCTAGACTTCTCGCAGATATTGAAAAAATTTACCTTGGGTTTGTATATATAAGTCCATTTGAACAATGCATTGAGAAATTGGAAATGATATAAATTGTTTGGCCTTTTACAACAAATCAAGGCAAATTAATTTAATCCTTGACCAACCGCCGTTATTCTTATGAGGTCGGAGGCTTGTATTTTCACTTCCTATAAAATCCCAGAAAGAAATTATCGAAAAAGAAGGTGTTTGCATTTTCACTGTCGCTGGCGTCATCCTCTTCGTTAACGGATTTGTTGCACGGAAATTCACAATAAACTCTTACTTCCGCATTCGTCGCCTCAACCGGAACACGCATTCCATTTTCAAAAGTTTTAAACTCGTGCATTACACTGAATCCGCGCTCCTCGGCTTCAGGTGTGCCCGCATCGAGGTCCCGAAACTCAGCCGGTGTTTTACGAACATAAATCGAATCCAGTGTTTTACCATTTGCGCTTTTAAAAAGGACTTTTACCTCGGCAAACGAACAGTTTGCCGGATTGTAATAAACGGATCCGATAGAAACCTTAAACGATGCCATGACCGTATCGATTTTCAAAATGCTTTGGACATCGTCTAACAGAATGTTCTGACGCAAATTGATCTTTCGCTGCTCGTCGTTGCGGGTAACCGTTAATCTGAAATAGTTGTTTCCGGGATTTTTAGGCAACCCTAACATTTTATCGCCATGATTCCATTCATGTGACATTGCACCATAGTTTGAAACCCAGTTCGACTCCTCTCCTCTGTTGTAATAATCGGAGTTCCACTTATTCGGATATCCGTCGGAGTTTGACTCTGCTCCGGGATTCTCAATCCGATTTTGAGTGCCTATCCATGCCGTCTCTTCTTTTTTGGTTTGACCGAAAAGCGCAAAAGAAAAGGCACAAAAAATGACAAGAAGTTTCTTCATAAACTGTTGAGGTTGAGGTATCGAATTTACGAACTAAGATTATATCTCCAAAGTTTAGTGAACTTTTTCTTGAATGGCCACTGAACCTACTCGAAACTGCAAAAGGTAAAGAAATAGCATATCTAACATTTCTGCTTCCTTCATTTTTGCTTAACCTTTGCTTAATTTTGATGATGCGATCATGGACGGTACGTTTTGTGGAATTGTTTCCGCTTTTTGCGGGCTTCGCCGTATGCTACCTCCTTCTGCAACTTGCTTTTCTCCAGCTGCTTCATCCCGCTCAACTCGCTGCCGTAACGTTGGTATCAGTTCTTATTATCCTGGGCAACATCGGCCTGATATGGCTGGGGGTATCGCTATTGATGGCCGTTTCACCGGAATCGTTGCATGCATGGATCAGACGGACCGTTTTTATCCTCCTCTATCTGGGTATCCCGGGAACCCTCATTTGCGACCAATATGTGCTCATCACTCATGAACGCCTGGACGAGGCGGTCTTTCTCTTTGAATGGAGTGAACTCTGGATGATTGCCAATCCGCTTCAACGTCTGAATGTGTGGAGTGCCGCAGCCATAGTGTTGGTGATGAGCCTGCCGTTTGGGCTTTACTATTGGTTAAGACGTTCTCGCCCTTCGCCTGTCTTATTGATCTCTCTCGTGTCTCTTTTTAGCATGGTGCGATTCTTCCCTGTATCAAATGACCTTGGACGCTTGGCTGAAAACCGCTTCGCTTATTTTGTTAAACGATGTGTCATTGCACTCTCGAACCGTGATACTCAAAACATTGTCAAACCCACTGACTTTAGAGACTTAGACACCGAATTTTATGGCGGGCATCAACATGTCCAACCGGGAAACCCACTGGCACACACTCTTTCATCCGGCTCTGTGCTGGCTGAATACCTCCATCGCACATCGACAAATACACCACCTCAAATAAAAATAATCATTGTCGAAAGTATGTCTTCGGATTTGTTCGGTCAGCGCGGAAACAATACTGGCGTGCTCATGCCTTTTCTTGATTCTCTTTCGAAAAAATCGCTTTATTTTCCCAATGGATTCTCCACTTATCAGCGGACGCACAATGTATTGCCAGCCGTGCTTGCCTCCATTCCGAATACCATCGACGGAAATGTGTTTCAACAGCTTCCATTTCCCAAGCACTATTCGCTGTTTAATTTATTGGATAAATACTACTATACGCAGTTTTATTGCGGTGTGCCTCTGTCGTATCTGAACATGGTTGGGCTGATGAGCCATTACGACACTGACTATCAAATAAAAACATGGAGCCGAAAACACCTCGAACACAAGGACATGGTTGGGAATAGCTGGGGGTTTCCGGATGAAGACGTATTCCAGCAGGCACATTTCGACGATTCCGTCCGCTTCACACACTTGAAACATCCCGCCCTCAAGGTGTTTTTAACCATCAGTTCGCACGATCCGTTCATTTACCCGAATAAAGAAAAATGGAAAAATACCGTTTTAGAGAAATCCAAAAATATCAAGGACATTAAACTCAAGTCTCTGGCAAGAAGTCAAGCAGCAGATTTCGGTTCATTCTGCTATGTCGATTCGGTGTTGAAGTCCTTTTTTTCAAAAGAAACTCAAAAACCTGATTTCAGGAATACCATCTACATCATCACAGGTGACCATGGCACGGAGCTTTACAGGAGAAATGCACTTTCAAAATACAATGTGCCCTTAATGATCTATTCGCCTTTGCTGAAAACACCCAGAATATCTCAGGCATTTGTCTCTCACAATGACCTTGCGCCTACGCTCATCAACTACCTGAAAACTGCTTATAAACTGCCACTTCCAGATACCGTTGCTTTCGTTGGGAAAGAACTCAAGATTAGTAATTCATACAAGCCTGACAGGAAACTGGTATTCACCACAAACAAACTCAGAACAACAGACCTTCTCTCGGACAAGTATGCCTGGATTGGTGGGAAATTGTTCATGGTCGATTCCACGTTAAATCTCAAGCCTCTTCGACAGCCGAAATTGGAGAAATGGGTAAAACAACAACTGCATGCGTACCAGGCATTTTCACGTTATACGCTGATCCAGGACCATCTCATTGACTCCATTTCCTATACGCGATGGGTAGGCAAAACTTTCGAGTTTAAACGTAAAAAAAAGCGGCAAATAAAAACGCTGCATGCAATACCGGGAATGAATTTTCTTGAAAGTCATTTCTTGAAAACGAAACATTCGACCATTCGAATTGAAGTGGATTGCCAAATGTATTTAAATAAGATCAGTGAATTGAATGATGCCCCCAATCTGGTCGTCCAGTCCAGAAAAACGCATTATTTATCTAAAAAATGGACCATCTTCAGGTTAGTGAAACCACGCATCAAAGGAAACTTCAAGCCCAAAGACAGAAATCATGTGGTATACAGTCTTGAGTTCAAACCAAAAGACATTGCCGTTTGGAAAAAAGGTGGATTCCTGCATTTGTATTTGCAGCATTCTGTGAAACATCCAATTCATTTAAAGGACGTCACAATTCAAATTTTCCATCAGGAAGAGTAAGTCTATTCTGCCGTAGTCAACCCTCTCCTCAATCGAATCTCCAGAGCTATCAACATAGCACACATTCCCCAGATAGGAACAGCTGCTTTATCGGTGTCGAGGAAATTATTGAGGAAGGCATGCACGAAATAAGTGGACAAAGAGAGAATAATTGCCATGATCAGTGTGCGCGTTTCTCTGTCTCCTGAGGGCCACGCGTAATACAGACGGATCGCCTTATAAAAAATCACTGAAACAATCAAAACCATAAGCAACATTCCCATAAGGCCCATTTCCGCGAGTGGGCCCAGATATTCGCTGTGGGCATTGCCGAGATCTCCGAAATTGGTGGAAATGATCGTCAGATTCTCCGGACGTTGAAAACGGGCATACTCAAAGGCGTAGGTACCCGGTCCAAAGCCAAATACAGGCCGCTCTCTGAACATATCAATTGCACAGTTCCATCGGTTGATCCGCTCAAGGTTAGAGGCATCTGTGGTAACATTCGTTGCAGACTGAAGACGTTCACCAAATTCCTCCGTGGTATGTTCCTGCTTGTTGCGCGACAATTCAATCTGAATGGCATCCCAGTAAAAAAACAACACCAACCCGGTAATCAGAGCGGTCGGGGCAAGGACGCTCATTTTAATTCTGAACTTGATAAGGGCATAAACACCCAGCGCAGCAACAATGCTCAGCCAGGCAGCCCGCGTATAGGAAAAGTACAATCCCAGTACACTGATCACAATAAATCCAAGCGCAAGAGCCTGCACAAGCGGTGGATGTTTTTTGGCCAAAAACACCCCAAAGATCATTGGTATAACCAATGCGACAATAGCACCATAGATCGTGTGATCCTTAAAAAAAGGCCACATCACCCAATGGCTTTCCTTTTCACCAAAGCGATAACCTGCATGCAGAACCAGTGTATACGACATCGCTATGACCATGCCCGCGCTGAAAAGCCAGAAAAACCGATGAATGTTTTTCGGATTGCTGAAGATGGCAGTGCCAAGCAACAACATAGGAACAATAAACCAAATCCTTGACAACAGAAATTTCAGGGAAACCAGTGGGTCCGAACTTGTAACGGAGGCGATGCAGGCCCAAGCCAGATAAGCAAAAACACTCCATACTATGGGGTGGCGCCAGAGCTCTGATGGCAAAATACGTTTTCGAAGCTGCAACATGGCTACCAACAAGGTAAATCCGAGCAAGAAAGGTTCGGTAGGAATAAACAGCCCAAAACTCTGCGTCCATTCCTCAATGTTGATGGAAAGTGGCGTGAAAAAAGCGAGCGCGAGAAAGGTCTTCTCGGTTTCATAAATCGCAAAGTAGATGGCTAGCAGCCCTAAAGGAAACAGACATAAATATGCCTGATCTTGCCAGATAAACCTAACTGAAAGCAACAGATAGATGAGCGTCGCAAGGAACGTTGAGCGGTATTGAAGCACAAAGTTCATTTAGGAGATCTTTTGCAACTCGTTCAGACGGTCTTTGATCAACAACGCAAACAAGCCAAACACAAAAGCACCCATAGTTGAAAGAAGAACGATAATGAGACGTTTAGGCTTGTCCTTTTTATCTGCAACTACAGCTCTCTCCACAACAAATTTGTGGTTGAACACCGAATAAGCATCGGATTCAGCCTGGTCGTATGAATTCTTAAAGAGTTCGAGCTGTGTAATCTTTTCCTTCAATGAGAAATCAAGTGCGTCAAACGTAGAACCGTACTTAATATTCACATCAATAATGCGTTTTATTTCGGCCTTTTCACCTCCACCCGCATTCACATACGCTTGAAAAAGTTCGGTTCGACCGTCCAGGGACATTACCCCCATGGCACTCAACGTATCTAAGCGGTGCGTGAGGTCGTCGCGCTCCTTTTCCAATTGTTCTTTCTTCCGCTTATTGATCTCATAGGCAGGCCAGGTGCGTTCCCGAACCATCTGGTTCTTTACGGTATCTATCAGATCTACGATCTTGTTGGCCATGTCTGCTGCAAGCTTTGGATCGCGGTCGAGCACATCGATCTGTATTGAACCGTAACGCGTCCGCACAAAAAGAAAATGCTCATTGTATTTCTTCAAGAGTTTGTAATACTTGTTCTCATCGTTCGGATCAATGTCGTAATGGTTCATTAGATCAAACTCATTGACCACCTTGTCCCGGATCCTGGAGGAAGAAAGAATTTGTACCAGCTGTTCGGCTTGTTCCTCCTCTCCAAAGTCCATCGCCGCAGCTTTGGCATTTCTCTGTTCAGAAAAGGATACCGTACTCGTTGCCGCCGGAAAAACAATGGCCGTTGAACGGAAGATAGGTGTCATGAGCAACGAAACGATAAGTGAGAGCACGGCTGCAATTCCGGAAATCAGAAACAATACTTTTCTCCTTTTCCAGATATACACCAACAAGTTTTGACGTTCGGCATTCAGTTCATTCTTCTCTTCGACCATGTCTTTAAATTTGCGTTGCGAAATTAGGTAAAATTGAGCGGAGCGTATTGCTCTTCGGGAATGAATAACTGCGCAGTACAGCTTTTATTTTATTCAAAAGTAGATTTATGCGTTTTCCCGGAAAACTTTGCTTACTTCCTGAACATCGATCAACTTGAACAAAAAGAGGCCTCCTACCCCTGCGGTCAGCAAAACCGGCAATTCCAGTTGAGGAGGGATCGGCATGAAATGGATTCCGAATACAAAAGCTGAAAACAGCAGGTATCTGTGCAGAGTGAGTTTAGAAAATGTAATTCCGAAACGACGCATGCAAAAACTAATTTGAATCAATGCCATGAGACTCTGAGTACAGAGAAACGCGATGGATGAACCCTTGGCACCAAGTTGGGGAATCAAAAACAAGTTGAGAGAAATATTCAAAACAAGTCCAAAGGCAGAGGCCATGTTCAATGCTCTCAGGTCCCCGTTTGCCGTAAGTAAAGTTCCAAAAATGAGTGTAGTGCACATGCCGACAAATCCCCACATAAGAAGCCTGAACGGAAAAGCAGCTTCTTGAATCTCAAAGTCATAGATCCATCCCAGCAGAACTTCGGCATGGTAAAAACTGACAATTGCAATGAGAAGAGCACCCCCAATGAGCATTCTGGAACTTGTTTGAAGGAGCGGTAAAATCTTTTCTTTTTGATCTTTAAGAGCGCGCGAGAACATTGGCAGCAAAAGGTTTGCGAAGATCATCCCAAACATAAAAAAGGCATCAAGCAGACGAAACCCTTTCGCATAAATTCCTGCCTGTAAGGCTCCGTTCAGATGCAGACGTTCCAAAAGAACAGCGTCGCTGCGGGTGTATAACATCATTAGTAATACCAGCAGTGCAAAAGGGAAGCTCTGACGAAGCACCGTCAATGAAACCGCTTTTCGGAACTGAATTTTCGGGATGCCCATATGTCTTGTTAGAAGGATGGCTCCGATCAAAAATGTGGCAGCATAGCAAGCCGTCTGAAGCCAGATAAACCATTCAATCCGGAAAGTGCCTGTATAAAATATACTGCCACACACTACAATCAACAGCGCCCTGTCCAGCACAGAAATCAAAGCATCCGTTCGAAACAAGTGAAGCCCCCCAAAGTGGCTCCGCAAATGAGCGATCATCACTGTAAGCATTTGATTGAATGCAAGTACCGCAAGAAAATAAATGGCTTCCCCCCTGTATCCCACCAGCAAACCTGTGAGCAATGTAATTGTGAGGTAGCACACAAAAAGAAGTAAGCGCAGTCCCATCACTTGCCCGGCGTACTTCGTAAAGACCTTTGGATGGCGCGCCAGGGAACGTGTGGTAAAATTATTGAGCCCAAGATCACTGAGGATATTGAACAGGAAAGAAAGGTTGAGCAACGAAAAGTACACCCCATAGTTCTCTGTCCCGACGCGCTCCTGGACACCTGCATCAATCCAGAAGATCGCAAGCGGTTTAACCAGAAGGTTCAGTAAAATGATCAGCACTAAGTTGGACAGGAATTTTTTCTGCATGCGTTGCAAAGTCGGAGGACCGATCAGTTGGCGATAAAAATAAAATTTTGCTGACGGTGTACGGCACCATCAAATGGAATCAGCGTTCCGTTTTGAATAACGTGCGGTTCGTACCTTAATGAAGACAAGAGTTCAAAACAGTTGGATCGGTTTTCATTTTCCCAGAGCTCAGCATAGATTACGGGCTTATTTTGCTCAATGACACGCCGGCCACCCTTCAATGCGAAATACTCAAAGTTTTCGATATCGATCTTAATTCCCTGAATCGGTTGACCATTGATAAGGTTATCCAGCGTATTGCATGGTACAGAATATTCGTCGCCCTCGTTGAACTCAGTAATGCTCTCGTGTTTGACGTGGCTGAGCCCCTGCATTCTGGTTCCACCAAGCACCGGAAGAACCATTTTGACTTTGCCCTCATAGTCTCCTAGTGCAGTTGCATGAATCTTGAGACGTTTCAATGCGAATCTTTCGGCTATTCTTTTCAACACGGATACATTTTCGGGAATTGGTTCAAACGCATGAATGGTTGAATTGGGAAGTTTTTTCGCAAGGTGAACCGTCATGATTCCGACGTTGGCACCGATGTCGAGTACATCCCCCTTGCCGTCTTCCAAAAGAGAAAGAAAATGAAAAAAGTCCTTTTCTTTTGTGTCGTTGTGAAGCGTTCGGATCTTGAAAAGAGCAAACACATACAGGTAGCGGTTAAACCCGAGTGCACGCTGTAAAATGTATTTAACCCAATTCTTCACCTTGCCTAAAACGCAGCAAAAGTAGAAAAAGTATGGGAGCGAACGAAATTAGGTGCTGAGTAAGGAACGGATTGACAGAAATATGCAGGCTACTATGATTTTTTTATGAGCAGTTTGAAGCCTTTCCC
>JBEGVI010000024.1:0-5017 GCA_041178485.1 Bacteroidota bacterium
AAATTAGATCTGTTTGAGTTATCCTCAAGTCGGGAATAATCAAAACAATGTCCGGCAAGGATATAAGGCCTACATCTTGGAGTCAATTCTTTGCCCGGGTAAAACAGTACGCTCCATCCAATGTGGTAATCTGTTCGGCTTGCATACTCACCGATATCACTTGTAATGTAATCGAAAAACCAGTCTGAGTTTACTTTATCTGCAAATTGCAACCGAAACTGTCCTCCTACCCCGGTTCCGGAGTTTCCATTCAGTCCGTCATTGAAAGCACTAACAGTAGTTCTTACTCCAAGGCTAAAAATCCCTCCCTGGTTTCCCTTTAAACTCAGTGGCTGTGCAATTCCGAACAACGGGAAAGCGAGAAAAATGAGCAAGTGTTTCATAGCACGTTTTTTTTCCTTCAACGTCAGAAACTTCGAAGTATTGCATTCAACTAAAAAAGCCATGACGATGCATGGCTTTAATTATATTCTATCGAAGATTCAGTTTCCGAATCTTTCAATCACTTCTGTCGTCACACCGGTATTGGAGAATCCTCCGTCATGGAACAAGTTCTGCATCGTTACATACCTCGTAAGGTCAGAAAATAAGGAGATGCAATAATCTGCGCACGCAGTGGCATCAGCGTTACCCAGCGGCGACATTTTTTCAGAAAAGCTGATGAATTCAGCAAAACCTTTTACGCCACTTCCTGCTGTGGTCATCGTCGGCGACTGCGAAATAGTGTTCACGCGAACTTTTTTAGCAACTCCATAATGGTAGCCGAAGCTTCTAGCCACAGATTCGAGGTATGCCTTGTTATCTGCCATATCGTTGTAGTCAGGAAATACACGCTGAGCAGCAATATATGTGAGTGCAACGATCGAACCCCATTCATTCATCGCATCAAGTTTCATGGCAGTTTGCATTACTTTGTGAAATGACAATGCAGACACATCCAATCCTTTCAACGTGTAATCGTAATTCTCATCGGTGTAATGATTTCCTTTACGAACGTTCACAGACATTCCGATAGAATGAAGAATAAAATCGATTTTTCCACCCAACACTTCCATGGACTCTGCTATCAACTTTTCAAGATCTTCTACACTGGTTGCATCTGCGGGAATTACTTTCGAACCGGTTTTTTCTGCCAGTCCATTGATCTCTCCCATCCGCATAGCGATCGGAGCGTTCGTCAACACAAATTTCGCTCCTTGTTCATGAGCCTTTTCAGCAACATGCCAGGCAATGGACTGACTGTTCAATGCGCCGAAAATGATACCTTTTTTTCCTTTCAGTAAGTTGTTTGCCATGATGGTAATATTTAGATCAAAGTTAGAAATATTGAAGAATAATAATTTAAAGCCCGGAAAGAGTTATGAACGACAAATTGTGTTCTGAGCGCTTTGAACATTACCTTTGAGGAACAACTGAATGACGATTTTTTGTCTGAAAAGACTTCGCAAGTAAACTCTTTTTCCATCCATATCCGGAAAAATCAACTACTCAATCCTTCGTTCCGAAAAAAGACGCGACTTCCTTGGTGAAACGTCGTGGATTATCCATTTGCGGGGCATGTCCTGCGCCCTCAATGACGATCAGTTCAGCTTCTGCCTCATAGGCAAAGTGCTTACCTTGATCCAGGAAGAAAAGTTCATCTTTCTCTCCCCAAAGGATCATCATATCCATCTTCTTCATCAAGTTAAATACCTCTGATCTGATTGGCTCCGACTTAAGCGTTTGCATCAATTGCCTCAATTCATTATGATTCTGGTCAAAATACAGGGAATAGGTCTCATTTAGCACACTTTTAGGGATTCTTCTGTCCTTGAAGGAGGCCAGATTAAAAATGCGCTGAACCATCTGAGGATCCTCAAAAATGAACAGCTCTTCGATGGTATTGACGCCAAAAGAGCGACAAACTGTATCCAGTTGTTCAGGCCTGTAATCTGGACCCGGCGAGTTGGCAATGCATAAACGCTTGATCATTTCTGGGTGTTTCATTAGCAGGTCTGTAGCTATAAATCCGCCGTAACTCTGACCGATCACAGAGATTGTATCTGCACCCAACTCATCCAGCAAAATTTCAATCGCACGCGTTTGTGATTCAAGGTTAGCATCCCATGAAGCATAACTTTCACCAAACCAGAGCAGATCGGGTGCAACTACAGTGTACGTTGAACATAGTTCGAGCATCTCTGACTTCCAGGTTGTAAGCGCATCACCTCCAAATCCATGTAGAAAGAGTAAAACAGGTCCGTTACCACCGCTCCAGTACTTGATCTTTAGGTTCTCATTTTCGATAAAATGTGCTGTAATCTGGTGATTTTCCAGTTTTTTCACTAATCTGTTTCGGTAAAAAGCTACTGGATGGCAGGAAGTCAGGCTGACCACCAGCACAGTTATGACAAGAGATCCTAGCCAAACAGAACATCTGAGATGGGTTGGTTGCATTGCTATCGATTACTTTCCAATTCAAATGTACGCTGTTTTCAGGGATTAGTGGGCAATTGGCGTAATTCGATCGATTCGCTTCAATTGCTTTGTTTAAATTTGTGAATCAAACAATTAATCTTGAAACGTTTCCTTAGCAGTCGCTGGTTTAAAATTCCTTTTTACACCTTTCTGGTTGGGTTTGCACTGATCGGATTTTTTCTGACAGTAAGTTACATGGCTATCCAATTCAGATGGACCAATGAATCGGGGATTGTCGACGCCAACAACCGGTACTTTTCTGAAATGCAGGATAAATACAATCAATCTTTCCGAAAAGTGAAGCACACCATTAATTACAACGATCACGAGGCACTTCACCGCATTCTCATCCTGAATAAATACTTTCCAAAAAATGCTGAATACATCCTTCATGCCTACACGAAAAACCATAATCCTGACGAAGTGCTTCGCATGCTGGATGCCGTTGACATTCAATTGAAAGACCATGCAAGCTATACAAAAGAGGTCAAGGACTATCTTAAAAACAAAAATAAATTCCGCAAGAACTACCGCATGGAAAGTGTTTTTGAATGGATGAACATTGCTGAGTGGCAAACCTTCAAAGAAGCAGTTGCAAAGGACAAAAAGCTCATCGATTCGGCAGCGAATGTGACCGGTGTTGAGCCCAGACTTATCGTAGCGTGTCTCGTTGGAGAACAGATTCGTCTATTTAATTCAGGACGCGAAGCATACAAAAAATGGATTGGACCTTTGAAAATACTGTCCGTAGAATCCCAATTCTCTTTCGGTGTGACGGGCATAAAAGAACATACAGCCATGGAAATTGAACGGCTGTTGAAAGACCGTTCGAGCGTATATTACCTTGGTGAGAAGTACGAACACCTACTGGACATTGAGAGTGTAGATTCAAGCAATCAGCGGATAGCCCGTTTAACTTCATACAGAAATCATTACTACTCCTATTTGTATGCCGCTGTTTTTCTGAAACAGGTAAAGATGCATTGGCAGCGTGCCGGTTTTCCGATCGATGACCGTCCTGAAATTCTCGTTACCTTGTTTAACGTCGGCTTCCCTCAGTCAAAACCCAAGGCAAATCCACGTGTTGGAGGCTCAACGATACAGGTGAAAGACAAAAAATACTCCTTCGGAGCAATTGGCTACCAATTCTACTACAGTGGTGAATTATACGACCTGTTCCCTTTCAAGGAAAAACGGTTCGACTGGAAAATCTAAGCCCTCATTTATTGGGTGGCATGGTACGAAAAATACGGTCCCACAAACGTGAGGACACCCCATAGGCTCGCTCGGGCTGTCGGTAATGATGGATCAGATGATGATTCCAGAGCCATGTAAAATATTTGGGTGCCTTTCTCGTATGAACGAGAAAATGAATGCTGGAATAGATTAAATAGCCCAATTCAAAGCCTGCCAGAAAAAACCAAACGCCCATGCCAAAGAACATGGAAAACAGTACCCAGAACACACTTAAAAAAAGCAATGTTGGTACAGGAGGCATATACAGACGATTGGTATCCTTTGGTTGCAGATGATGGTATCCGTGCATGGCAAAATGAAATGCTTTTATCAATGGATTCTTGTGTTCCCAATGAAAGAGCCATCGGTGAAGAACGTACTCTGCCAGAGTCCATGAGAACATTCCGGCAAGGAAGAGTCCGAAACCCCAATTCGGATTATGGCTCACACCTACAAAAAGTTGAATTAAAATTAACACGAGATGAAAGGGGATCATCACCCAAGGACTGCTTAATGAGAGTATCTCAAGAAAGATATTATTGTACATTCTGTAGCTCTTCTTCTGTGCCATGTTGGGTAGAATTTTACCCGAAATTAGGTTTCGACTAAAAGCCAGATTAGACTTTTCATCCAAGAAATTGAAAAACCCAACGAATAGATTTCCTGCTTAAATCAATTCCAATTCAAGGCCGTCAAACGCAGGAAAAACATTGGGAGGCAAAATGCGTTCGATCTCTTCATGACGGCCAAAAAGGTGTGAAATGTGAGTCAGATAGGTTCGTTTGGGCCTCACCCGATCAATAAACTCTAAAGCCTCAGTCAAATTAAAATGGGATAAATGGGTGGAATGATGTAAAGCATTGAGAATTAAAACATCCGTTCCAATAACTTTTTCTGCTTCCCGATCGGAGATTGTTTTTGCATCTGTAATATAGGTCAACCCACCAATCCGAAAACCAAACACCGGCATTTTATAATGCAGCACTTCGATGGGAAGGAACTCCAAATCAGTATGCACCTTGAACGGTTCATTGATAATTGTGTGTAACTTCAGCTCAGGGATTCCGGGATATTTTTCGTTCGAAAAAACATAATGAAATTCTCTCTTCAAGGCGGCCCCTACCCTTTCCGTACAAAATACATCCATAGCCCTGCCGTGCCTGTAATTGAATGCGCGCACATCGTCCAGTCCGGCCACATGGTCTTTGTGTTCATGCGTAAAAAGAATTGCATCAAGTTGTTTTACTCCCGCGCGCAACATCTGTTGTCGAAAATCAGGACCGGTGTCTACCACGATCTTTTTGCCACCAACTTCAATTAGAAT
>JBEGVI010000025.1:0-3985 GCA_041178485.1 Bacteroidota bacterium
CGCCAGCATCAGCATTTGCTTGGTAAGCAAATCACAGAGATGAGTGAAGACAGAAATTTGAAGGCGGAAATACTTGAGCAGAAAAAACAGGAGAAGTTCACCATCGAAAAAGACAAAAAGAAACAGGAAGAGATCTACAACAAATTCCGAAAAGAAGAAGGAAAACTACTTGCACAACTGAAGGAAGATGAGCGTAAAAAAGAAGTCTTGAAGCAACAAATCAGTGCTGCCATCAAAAAGGAGATCGCGCTGGCCGAAGAAAAAAAGAGAAAAGCGGAAGCTGCAGCAGCAACCGCAAAGAAAAAAGCCGAGGCGGCGAAAGAAAATACGGGTTCAACCGCTAAAGAATCTCCTGTAAAAACAACCACCAAATCCGAGACGACAACAGAGAAAAAAGAGGTCGTTTATACCGAGACGAAAGAGTCTGCCGCCTTAAGTAAAAGCTTTGAAGGAAACAAAGGAAAATTGCCCTGGCCGGTGGATAAAGGTTCCGTGACAGAGGGGTATGGACGAAATGCACACCCCACGCTTGACAATGTTTACACCAACAACAATGGAATAGACATCACCACTCCGAAAGGCGCTTCTGTTCGTGCTGTTTTCGAAGGAGAAGTCACCAGTATTCTGAACATTCCCGGAGCCGGAAAAGTGGTAATTATTAAACACGGGAATTACCGGACAGTGTATAGCAACCTTCAGGAAACGTATGTCAAAACAGGATCGAAAGTCTCGACGAAGCAATCCATCGGGACCCTGCTCATAAAGGACGGCGAAAGCATTGTTCATTTTGAAATACATCAGGTGATTGGCTCCACAGTGCAGACGTTGAATCCTTCGTTGTGGGTCACAAAATAAAAATGGAGAGAAATTAATTCTCTCCATATAGGCAACGCTTTACATCTATTAGTTCACCCCTAATTTTTCAAGTTTTGCAAAGAGTTCACTCTGGTCCATTGGACTCAACTGAATTTGAAGAGTGCCATTCAGTGAACTCTGATTTGTAAGAATCTGTGCATACACCTGAGCCTTTGAATCAATCGCGATAGCCACCACATCAAATACATGTTTGACCGGGATTTTCTGAAAGATACATTTATTTTTTTCCATGGAACTGTAAGACATAATTGAATTCATGCCTTTGAAAACAAGATACACCTGTGGCTTCAATTTGCTATCAACGGAAACGATCATGTCCTGACGCGGGCCTCGTGTCTTATCAAATTTATCGCAGTTTATGAATCCCATTTTGGAGGACGATAAAAAAAGTGAACCCACCACATCCTTCTCCGGAACAAACACTGTATCTGAAGTAACGTGAAATGGATATTTTGGATCTCCTCTTTTCTCTCGAATAACAATTTGTCGTTCAGAACCCTGGAAAATTTCCCTTTTTGTCGTTACAATCTGCATGGTATCTGCTGCGTTCCGAATTTTAAACATCTTATCGTGAAACAGAGTCACCGGTGTATTGGGCAACAGTTCAGGATTCTCGCTCCATTTAACCTCTGATCCACCTTGTGCACCGTAAAAAGTCTGCATTCCGTCATCCTCTTTTTTATCCCTAAATTTGATCTGAATCTCACTGCCATCCTTTAATTCTACCTTATCGCCACTGTTGAATGCCTCGACATGAATCATTCCTCCTGAAATCAATATGTCGCCTTCAAGTGTTGAAGTAGACAACCCATGAATTATAAAATCTTTGGTATCATAAAATTCTGTCAATTCCAAACGAACTGTTCCATTGGCGTCGGTTGTCTTAAAGGAACCTGCCTTCAGCCAAAGTTCGGTACCTTCTTTACCCATCAGGACCGTGTCCGTATTTTGTGAAATGTAAAATACTTGTGGTGTCTTTTTCGAACTTTCAAAAGTTGGATGGTCGGGATGAAAATTGCGGACAATCTCAACTCTTCTGTTCAACGTCTTCTGCGCCTCATTTTTATTGCTGTTGAGAGGTTTACTCTCCCCCTCAAAATCCATATATATCCGATTGGTAACCTTATTTGCAGCTAAATAATCCATAACCGCGCGCGATCTGTTTTCGGAAAGGGCCTCATTGTATGCCTGGTCTGCGTCAGAATCCGTATGACCTACGAGCATCAGCTCTTCCATTGGATCTTGAATGGTCTTGATCAGCGAGTCTAAACAATGCATGGTAGATTGTGTAAGTTCGTAGCTGTCTTTATCGAAATACACAGATGTTTTCTGACCCCAACTTACCTGTGAAAGAAGGAGGCCAAAGGTGAACAATAACTTTTTTCTTGAATTCGTAAATGATTTTTTCATAGCATGTGTTTTTTCGGAATACTGAGAATTCTGAGAATAATAACACTCCCTACTGCATCAAAAGAATCAATCGTTAACTTTGACTCTGCGATCCCTAAAACGCCATGTCAATAACCCCGAAATTCAGAAAAGCAGATTTTTCAGACAGTGACACCATCTGGAACATTTTGAAAGGAGCCATCGCCAGGAGAAAAGCAGATGGGAGTATCCAGTGGCAGGATGGGTATCCCAATCCGGATGTGATTGAAAAAGATATTCAAAACGGGGCTGGACATGTTCTTACACTGAATTCAGAGGTTGTAGGGTACGTCGCACTTCTGATCAACGATGAACCTGAATATTCGCGATTGAAAGGGGAATGGTTGACCAACGGTGATTTCGTCGTTTTTCACCGTGTAGCCATTGAGGAGAATCACCTGGGCAAAGGGCTTGCTCAGCAAATTTTTCATTTCATTGAAGAGTTCGCAAAAAAAAACAATATCAAAAGTATCAAGGCGGATACAAATTATGACAACCAGCCCATGCTCTCAATCTTCCAAAAAAGCGGATACCATTACTGCGGTGAAGTTACGTTCCGGGGCACTCCGAGAAGGGCGTTCGAAAAAGTAATTTAATGTATTTCCTATGGAAAACGGCGCAGGTCGGTTGAGTTAAATTCCCATTCCGGGGTCACAATCTTTCCTTCTTTTGCCTCGTACCAGGGTGAAATTTCCGGAAAGTTGGGATTAATCAAAATGTGTGTCTCTTGTGCGGGCATGTAACTCTGAGCCAGGAGAAAATACGTTTTTCCGTCTGAATTCCGAATTACATCCATAACGTTCACGGCATGACCGTGCGGATTTCCAGACTGAATAAGCACATCGCCGGGTTGAATATCCGCTATTGACGCTACAGATTGAAGTTGCTGTTTCAAGGATGCAGTATTTGCCCTGTCAAAAATGTACAACATATATTTCCTGAAGGAGGCATAGGAGCGTTCGGTGGTATATTGAGTAAATGGCCGCGGTCTGCCGTCAGAAAGAAAATTAAAACTGATCTTGTCGAACGCTTTGATGCTGAAAAGGTACTCCCCTCTCAGGCGCATTACGGCATCCGCACATTGTTGAAGATTTTGTGGATCTATATCTTGATCCAGCACACCACAAGATACCCATTGTGGTTGTCTTAGTTTGCCGTCGTAGGTCATTACCGGATGTGAAAATGGCATTAATTTAAGGGATCTTAGAAACGCAGCGTAAGACAGGCTATCTGCAGCAATTCGTTCAAAGCCATCCGGACACTGGTATCTGCTCTCAATCGTGCGGGCACTGGTATCGATGTAAGATTTGGAATGTATTGAATCTTTTTGAGCGGATTTGATGCCGGGGTCCGAAACTTTTTTGGGTGACTGTGAACAAGACAGGCATATTAAAAGAAGAGGTAAGAGTGATTTCATGAAAAAATTTAGCCTCAGAATTCAGAAAATTGAAAAAGTAACACATGTTCGAAATCATTACATTTGCCTCATTGGTCTCATAGTTCAAGGGATAGAATAGAAGTTTCCTAAACTTTAGATACAGGTTCGAGTCCTGTTGAGACCACTAAAACAGAGTGAGAGTGAAAAGCGAGAGCGATAAACTCCACTCTGTTTTTCTTCGCTCTCACACTCAATCTCGCTCTTCTGACCTTTTCGAGGAATTTTACAATGAATCTTTCCATG
>JBEGVI010000026.1:0-26997 GCA_041178485.1 Bacteroidota bacterium
GAAACAATTCTACAGATTATATTATTCAGACCATCACGAGCAATTGAGGAAGCTCTTGCGTTCCCTTCCGGAAGAGCAGAAACGTTACCCGGACCCATCTGTTTTTCACGGTATGAATATGCTTGTTTTGTGGGGCGAACATGACGAACTTTTTCCGCTTGACGAAGGGATCAGATTCGCAGCGGATACCGCAGCAGAAATGACCATTTTAAAAGGCTGCGGACACATGTCACAGTTGGATAATCCGAAGGCGTTTTGTGCTCGTTTAAATTCTTTTATTTTTCGGTAGCTTAAATAGTTGTATTTTTAAGGTCTAAAACCACATAGAATGAGAAACTTACTACTCTCTTTTTTTCTGTTATGTGCTCAATTTATCTTTTGCCAGGACATCTGGACGAAAGAAGAACGCGCTATCCTCGAAATGTTCGGACTCGACTCAACCGACCATAGGGGTGTCGTTTTAATTTCATCGCTTCAAAACGACGCTCCTGATTTGGCTTCAGCAGTCGATGGATTTTTCACCTCAGCTTCAAAAAAAGACCTAACAGAAATACCTGTTAAAAACGAAGAATACCTCCAGCCTTATTTTGGGCAGCCTCTGGATATTCACCAGCTTATTAAGTTATACCTTACGCAAACCAAATGAGATATTTTTTAATACTAATACTTTTGATAGGGAATCTGTGTTTTGTAACAGCACAAAACATAAATGCAACATCGTTAGGTTGTGGTGTGTCATCCTCACAGTCACTTACCAGCAATGGTTTTACGGGAGGAAATGCATCATCGACAGCTGGTTCGTGCGGACAGTGTTGCTACCAGAATTCAGATTTAGATGGGGATGGAGATGCTGATGTCACATTTTCAGTGGAAAACACCAACTGGTACAGGTATTGTAATCCTTCATCGACGGCTTCCACAACCATAGATTTTGTTGTGGATGAAACCAATAACAATTGTAATCTGCAAGGGTCGGTCTACGTTACTCAAGGAACTTCGGCAGCGGGAAGCACAGACGCATATGACATAGATTGTAGCAACATAGAGTATCAGGAATACGGCAGCAATGTCGGAGGATCTGCAGATGGATTTTCTTTTACAAGCATTACAATACCTCCTGGTGGCTGCGCCTGGCTTCAAGTGGACGGGTACGGAGGAGCAACGTGTAGTGCTTTTACTGTGAATGTGGTTTGTCCTCCTGCATGTACCAACCCAACCACGTTCACAGCAGGAGCCGATCTTGCGGTATGTGCGGGAAGTTCTGTTACGATTAATTCTACCGTCAGCGGTGGGGCAACTTCCGGTTCCGGATTGTCATATTCATGGTCACCTACTTCAGGATTAAGCTGTACAACATGTGCTGATCCGGTAGCTACGCCAACCTCTACCACTACATACACCATGACAGCATGTAATGGTGGCCCCGGATTTTGTTGTGTGACAGACCAGGTAGTGGTAACAGTTACTCCACAATTTACGCCAAATGCCGGGGCGGATGTTACAGCCTGTAATGGTGCAACAGTAACGTTGGGTGGAAGCCCCACGGGTCCGGCAGGTTCAACATATTCATGGGCGGTATCCGGCACCAACAATGCCAGCATTACCGGCCCAAGCTCTACTACGGCTGCAAACCCAACAGCGACGATCGGGGCTTCAGGTACCGGTTCAGAAACGTATCAGGTGACTGTGACGAATGGCCCATGTGTCTTTACCGACCAGGTAGTAGTAACGATTGGGAATATCGTTCCGAATGCAGGAGTGGATCAGGAAGTGTGTGCCGGCGGAGCGGTAACTATTGGGGGTTCACCAACCGCACCGACAGGATCAACATATGCCTGGACAGAAACGGTTGGAGACAATACAAACGCAACGACAGGAAATGCCTCCCTATCCTCCACGACAAACTCGAATCCAACGGTTTCAACAACTTCTCTTGCAAGTGGAACTGTGACGTATCAGGTGTCTGCCACTCTGCCCGGGTGCGCTCCTCAGACAGATGCGGTTGTGATCACCGTGAACCCATTGCCTGCGGCACCGGTTGTCACCACCCCTGCTCCAATATGTGCAGGACAGAATGCCACATTGGATGTCACAAGCTCAACTACTGGTTTAACTATTACCTGGTGGACTGCCTCAACAGGAGGAACGCAGGTGGGAACAGGAGACCCCTTGGTGGTGGCCCCAACTGCTACTACAACGTATTATGTGCAGGCAACAAACTCCACTACTGGATGTATTGGTCCCAGAATTGCTGTAACCGTTACAGTCAATACAACACCTGTGGCCAATGCCGGCCCTGATCAAACAATCTGCGTCGGGTCAACACTTACTTTAGCTGGAGCCGTGACCAATCCTGCAAGTTGTTCCCCAGTTCAAACGTGGTCTGTCATTGCCGGCACGGGAACGTTTAGCCCAAACGCCAATACCCTGAATGCCACATTTACACCCACATCTACGGGTACGATTACTCTGCGTTTGACACCATGTACTTCCGGTGGCTGTACTGCGGTATCGGATGATGTAACATTTACTGTAGCTCCTGCACCGACGGTCACGGCAACAGCTGCTACCAATCCAATTTGTGTGGGCTTGTTGAATGACCTTGCAGGAACCGTGACCGGAGGGACACCAATTCCACCGGATACGACTTATCAAACATTTTCCTCTGCTTCCGGGCCGTTCAATATACCGGATAATTCTGGCGCAGGCGTGGTTGTTCCTATAAATGTTTCAGGGGTTTCCAATACAACTGTAGGTACAACAGATGTTTATTCTGTAGGCGTGAATGTGGACCACAACCGAATTGGCCAGGTGGAAATCTGGCTGTGTCCTCCCGGTGTAACACCAACCAACAGCGGAACAACGGCTGCCCCAAATTATGTCGGATGTGTATTGATCTTTAACAACTCCGGTGGCGCTGGAGACGATCTGGTCAACACGCTTTTCAATGACAATGGAACAGTTGACATAGCCGCAGGAACACCTCCCTACACAGGAACATACAACGCTGCTGGTACAAATACTTTAAATGGCGCTGCAGGATTCGATGGCGACCCTACAAATGGCACCTGGAACATGGTGGTAATTGATAACGGCGCAAGCCCTACCACAACGGGAACTGCTGGACAAATGTCAATAACATTTGCTACGCCCGATCCAAACGCTCAGCCCTACACGTATTCTTGGTCACCTGGTACCGGGTTGAGTTCCACAACCAGTTTGTATCCAACCTTATCCACATCTGGCTTCACGGCACCATCAACTGTGACGTATACCCTAACGGCAACAGATAACAACGGTTGCACAGGAACAGGTTCCGTGGCAATTAATATCATCGGCCCGCCGACGGCCAATGCTGGCCCGAATCAAAACGTTTGCGCAACATCTGCAACATTAGCAGGGAATAACCCTGGAGCCGGAACGAATGGTCAATGGACGGTAATTAGTGGCTCCGGAACTTTTGCGGATGCTTCAATATACAACACTACTGTTTCTGGACTGTCTGCAGGAAACAATACCTTTCAATGGAACCTCACTAATTCTTGTGGAAACTCCTCAGATCAGATAACTATATCCAGTTCTCCGCCTTCAAGTGCTGTGATAAGTGGATCAACGACTGTGTGTTCAGGAAATACTGCAGCGATTACAGTAACATTTTCCGGAACGGGACCAACATATGATTTTCAGTATTCAAATGGGTCAACCAACACCAATGTGAATAATGTGACTTCTCCTTATTCATTTAATGTCTCTCCATCTACAACGACAACGTATACTCTGATTACCATGAATGATGATGGTTCAACGTGTCCGGAGACTGTGAGTGGATCTGCCTTGATTACAGTTAACCCAGTTCCAGCCACACCAACAACGAGTGTAGTAGCGCCGACATGTTCGGCAGCAGGCACGGCTTCGATCAGCAATTACGTGAGTACACAGACGTATACGTTTACCCCATCTGGACCTACGGTTGGTTCAGGCGGAGCGATCAGCGGGATGTCTACCGGTACGAGTTACACAGTAACAACGAGCAATGGTACGTGTACATCCTCGGCGAGTGCTTCATTTAGTATAGCAGCACAGCTTACGGTTCCGGCTACACCCACGACGAGTGTAGTGGCGCCGACATGTTCAGCAGCAGGTACGGCTTCGATCAGCAATTACGTGAGTACACAGACGTATACGTTTACCCCATCCGGACCTACGGTTGGTTCAGGCGGAGCGATCAGCGGGATGTCTACCGGCACGAGTTATACAGTAACGACGAGCAATGGTACGTGTACATCTTCGGTGAGTGCTTCATTTAGTATAGCAGCCCAGCTTACCACTCCTGTTGCAGGCATCACTAATAACTCGGGAACCACAGTGCTTACATGTACTCAGACCACCGTGAGCGTAACAGCTACTGGTGGTGGAACATACAGTTGGAGTGGAGGTTTAGGTGCAAGTGTGAATACCACTGTCACTTCAGCTGGCACATATACAGTTACCGTAACAGGCGCCACTGGGTGCACGGCCACCTCAAGTATAGCGATAACCTCGGATCCTACGATACCGTCAGCGGGCATTACAAACAATAGCGGCACAACGGTGCTTACTTGCACACAAACGAGCATCAGTTTAACGGCTACAGGTGGAAACACGTACAGTTGGAGCGGTGGTTTAGGTACAAGTTCGAATGTGACCATAACGGCAGTTGGAACATACACAGTTACTGCAACCGCTTTGAATGGTTGTACAGCAAGTTCATCGATCACCATTACCCAGGATGTTGCCGTGCCTACGGCGGGTATTACCAACAACACGGGTGCAACAGTTTTGACATGTACACAGACTTCGATCAACGTTACGGCGACCGGAGGCGGCACATACAGTTGGAGCAACTCTCTGGGGAACACTGCATCTGTATCATTGACATCTGCAGGAACCTACACAGTAACGGTTACCGGTGCAAATGGCTGTACGGATACGGAATCTATTGTGATTACTTCAGACCCATCATTGCCAGTGGCTGTCGTAACAAATTCAACAGGTACGACCGAATTGACCTGTACTACCACATCGATAGATGTGAGTGGTTCAGGAGGAGGAACGTATAGCTGGAGTGATGGAAGTTCCACCGTTAGCAGTTCGTCGGGACTTACCATTAGTGCACCGGGAACATACACCTTGACAGTTCTGGCATCAAACGGCTGTACGGACACTGAATCGATCACCATTACCCAGGATATTGCCTTGCCTACGGCGGGTATTACCAACAACGCGGGTGCAACAGTTTTGACATGTACACAGACTTCGATCAACGTTACGGCGACTGGCGGCGGCACATACAGTTGGAGCAACTCTCTGGGGAACACTGCATCTGTATCATTGACATCTGCAGGAACCTACACAGTTACGGTTACTGGAGCTAATGGTTGTACAGATACAGAATCGATTACCATTACTCAGGATGTGGCTTTGCCAACAGCGGGTATTACCAACAACACGGGTGCAACAGTTTTGACATGTACACAGACTTCGATCAACGTTACGGCGACTGGCGGCGGCACATACAGTTGGAGCAACTCTCTGGGGAACACTGCATCTGTATCACTGACATCTGCAGGAACCTATACAGTTACGGTTACTGGAGCTAATGGCTGTACGGATACGGAATCGATTGTGATTACTTCAGACCCATCATTGCCAGTGGCTGTCGTAACAAATTCAACAGGTACGACCGTATTGACCTGTACTACCACATCGATAGATGTGAGTGGCTCAGGAGGAGGCACGTATAGCTGGAGTGATGGAAGTTCCACCGTTAGCATTTCGTCGGGACTTACCATTAACACGCCTGGAACATACACCTTGACAGTTCTGGCATCAAATGGCTGTACGGACACTGAATCGATTACCATTACTCAGGATGTTGCCTTGCCTACGGCGGGTATTACCAACAACACGGGTGCAACAGTTTTGACATGTACACAGACTTCGATCAACGTTACGGCGACCGGAGGTGGCACATACAGTTGGAGCAACTCTCTGGGGAACACTGCATCTGTATCATTGACATCTGCAGGAACCTACACAGTTACGGTTACGGGCGCAAATGGCTGTACAGACACTCAATCGATCACTATCACAGAGGATGTTTCACTAGCCAGTCCAACATTTGTCATTTCTCAGCCAACATGTCAAACTCCTTCCGGTTCAATAACTGTTACTGCGCCTTTGGGAAGCAGTATACAATACAGTATCGGAGGGGCCTACCAATCTTCAGTTACTTTTACAGGCCTTTCAGCAGGAACGTACGATCTTACAGCTCAAAACACGGTTACAGGGTGTATTTCCAATTCGGCTTCATTTACTGTTAATGACGTGCCATCCTCTCCGGACATAAGTTTGGTAAGCTCTCAAAATATTACGTGTTTTGGCACTTCCGATGGCTCCATTGAAATAAGTATCAATGGGGGACAGTCACCTTACGATGTTACCTGGTCACCAACTAGTTCGACGGCAACAACTCTTTCTAATTTATCAGCTGGCACCTATACTGTGACAGTGCTTGACGACCTTGGATGCTCCTCAACCGCTTCTTATACATTAACAGAACCACAACAGTTAATTGTTACAGGATCCGTTCAAAATGTTATTTGTGGCGAGTCGCTTGGACAGATTTCGACAAACGTCGCAGGTGGACAGTCTCCATACACATACACTTGGAATCCCGGAGGAGGAGGCACCCCTTCATTGAATGGGTTGTCATCTGGAATATATTCAGTGTCGGTCGAAGACCAAAATGGATGTTCCGCTTCTGCATCCTTTAATGTTGGCTTGACGGGCTCTTTAGACATCACGACCACCCAGTCAGCAACAGAGATTGACGAGGGCGAATCGGTAGATCTTACAGCAACAGGTGCTTCCTCGTATGTTTGGATTCCTTCTTCGGGATTGTCATGTAATGATTGTGCAAATCCTGTTGCAACACCAGATCAGACAACCACTTATGTTGTAACCGGTTCTGATCAATATGGATGTACGGGTACAACAGCCCTTACAATTTTCGTAATTCAGAATTGCGATGATTTCTTCATTCCTAACATCTTTTCGCCGAATGGGACCGGACCGGAAGCGAACAATACGTATTGTGTTGCAGGAAGTTGTTTTATTGAATTTAGCCTCCAAATATTCAACAGATGGGGAGAGAAGGTATTTGAATCATTCGATCAATATAGCTGTTGGGATGGAAAATGGCGTGGAGAGCCTGTCGGTACAGGGGTTTTTGCATATAAATTTTATGCGACCAAGCAGAACGGCGAAATCATCGACATCTCGGGTAGTCTAACGGTAGTTTATTAATATTTGAAGGTCACTCTATGAAAACACTTCACATAACGGTTTTAATTGTTCTCGCGCAACTGTTCAATACATTTGTCGAGGCTCAGGACATTCATTTTTCTCAGTGGGAATTTTCACCGATGACACTTTGCCCAGCGTTGGCCGGAGCCAATTCTGAAATGCAAGCGGTTGTCAATTATCGAAAGCAGTGGAGTACGGCAGGTGTTCCTTTTGAAACGATGGCTGCCAGTTTTGACTCCAGAATAAGCAAGCCGAAAAGAGGTCAATCAGGAATCTTTGCGATGGGCGTAAACTTTTACAATGACAAGGCAGGTTTTCGAAAAATTTCAACGAATCAGTTTACACTCAATCTGGCATATCACCTTATTTTAAATCGGCAAAGCACTTTGGGTGTTGGCTTATATGGGTGTTATGGCCAAAGAGGATTTTCTTCAGCAGGAGACCAATGGATGAGTCAATATGATGGGATTAGTTTTAATTCAGCTTATGTGAGTGGTGAGGAGTTTAATTCTCCAAACTTCAGCATGTTTGATGTTGGTGCCGGTGCAGTCTATGCGTACACCTCAAAAAGCGGCTATATGAACCAGAATAAGCGTAAAAGACTGAATATTGGATTTACTGCATTTCATTTGAACAAGCCATATTATTCTTTCATTGACAATGAGGACGAACGCCTTGCTATTCGATATACGGTATTCGTAAATGGAGATTTGGGAATAGAGAATACACGGGGCATTCTTCAACCGGGAATTTATTACAACAGACAAGGAGGACATCAGGAGATCATGTTTGGAACGAACTACGGCTATATCTTACATGAAGGTTCACGCTCAACCGGATTTACTCGACCATTGACTTTCTACATTGGGTTGTTTTATCGACTTGGCGATGCATTTGTTGCTCGAACTATGTTTGAGTATGATATGTTTTCTCTTGGATTTGCCTATGATGCCAACTTGTCTGATTTCACATCAGCCACAAATTCCGTAGGAGGATTTGAGTTATTTTTGCGATACAATTTTGGCGATGGAGGTGGATTCCGTCAGGCGAAAAAGATCAACCGAGTAAGATTTTAATCAGAATGCATGCCGTTTTAGGGCTTTACATTTTCTTATTTAGTTCCTATGTCTGGACACACCCAGCTGACACACTTTCTAAAAAGGATTCGACGAATGCATTTGAATTGCACTTAGGTTTCGAATGGTATTATTCTTACACTTCATATTCTGCACCTGGCACTAATCTTCCTTTGTTTGTGTCATTTGGCCATTCAAACGAATGGAATAACAACCTTATTTACCTCGATTTAAAGTATCAGAGGAGGCGTTGGCGTGGTCAGTTTCTTCCGGCAATGGGTACATTCATGGAACAAAACAGTGCTTCTGAAAAGGGAATTTTCAAGCATTTACTCGAATCCAATCTGGGTTTCAGACCATTTCAGAAAAGAAATCTTTGGATAGACGCCGGAGTTTTTGGTTCGCCGTACACCAACGAAAGTCCATTTAGCAAGGATCAATTGATACTTACCCGTTCTCTTTCTGCAGAATATGTGCCGTATTATCTTGCCGGTATTCGTTTGTCCGGAGCTTATAAAAATTGGCTTATCTGGCATGTATACCTTCTGAATGGTTGGCAGCAGATCAACGACATTAACACCTCGAAGTCTTTCGGTTCAAAGGTTGAATTGACAATGAATTCAAAAAACAAATTTAATTGTAATACCTTTCTGGGGAAAGAGGGTGTCGCCGGATCGAAGAATTACGGCATGCGCTATTTCCTTGATGTATTTTGGACACATGACTTCTCACCGAATGTGTCTTTTATTTCCTGTGGTTATATGGGCGTGCAAAACTTAGCCAACAATCAGCGTGCAAAGTGGGGACAAATAAATGGAGCTCTGCGTTACAACACAAAAAAATATGGTGCATTCAATGTGCGCGCGGAATACTTCTATGATCCGCAAAATGTTGTAGTTGCTCCGTTGATAGAAAATGAAGAATTCCGGTGTTTTGGTTTTTCACTGGGCTACACGTATCCTATTTTAAAAACATTTCTTTTTCGTACTGAGTATCGAATGCTTAATGCTCAAAATGGAAAGCTATACACACTTTCGGATGGCACAATCCAGCCTGCCTTAAATCTTTTTACCACAGCATTGACCTTCTGGTTTTAGTGTAATCAAATAATTTTAAAGTTTTTTTAATCGGGTTTAAAATCGCTCTATCCCTTTATTTTATTGACTTTAACCGACAACAACCGAAAAATATTCGAATGAAAACATTTAAAAGTCGAAAAAAATTTTGAAGCAGATAGAATTTTGCAGAGTCGAATTCAGCGAACATTTGCTGACAGTGAGACAAGATCAATTTATCAAACTTTTAATTTTTTCAAACATGAACACCTTACGCAACAAAGTAAGTTTGATCGGAAGACTGGGTGCACAACCCGAAGTAACCACATTTGATACCGGCAGAACGCTGGCACGTTTTACCATGGCCACGAATGAGCGCTTTAAAGACAAAGAGGGCAACTGGCAGGACAACACCCAATGGCATACAATCAATGCCTGGGGGAAAATAGCCGAGCGAGTGAAAAAGGCATTGAACAAAGGACAGGAAATCATCCTTGAAGGAAAACTTGTTCACCAGACCTATGAAACCAAATCCGGTGAAAAACGCTACGGAACAGTCATTGAGGCAACAGAATTTTTACTGCTTTCGCAAAAGCCTGAATCTATCAACAATAAATAACCTAACCTAAACCAAGAGGGGGTTGGGCGACCGGCCCCTTCATTAACTAAAATCAAAATGAATCACGTCAATTTAATAGGAAAAGTTAGTTCTGTCCCGAAGGTGGTAGAATTGCCAAATGGAAAGAAGATCGCACAATTCACAATGTCTACTAAGGAACAATACCTCGATGCAAGCGGAAAAACGAAGAATAAAACACATTGGCACCGACTTATGGCCTGGGGAAAATGGGTACATGTGATCGAAGAATTGGGCCGGGAAGGAATGGAGCTTGCCGTTGAAGGAAAATTGGTAACACGTTTTTACCAGGCTCAGGGCGAACGTAAGTTTATCACAGAAGTAGAAATTAATGACATGGTAATCCTTTAAATTATGAGACTTATAAAAAGAACATACGAACACGAAGATCTGGTAGCTTGGAAAAAGAGCAACCAACTGACGCTCGAAGTATTCAAAACAGTGAATGATGTTGACCCTGTGATGTTTGAATACATGAAAGAATCGGCCTTACGCATCGTGTCAAAAATTGCCGAAGGAATCAGCAAGCGGACACATGCCAACCGGATCGTTGACCTGGAGGATGCGAAAGGGGCCTCTGCCAGACTTTCCTCACAACTGATTCTCTCGGGTCAATTGGAATATATCACCAAGGAGCGGGCAGAGGAATTATATGCACAGACCATGGAAGTGTACAAGATCATCTCAGGATTGATCCGCTACGTCGAAAAAACAGCACAAACAAAAAAATAGGCTTATGACAACAATTCGAAATCACGTTACCCTTATTGGGAACATTGGCACCAGTGCGGAAGTTACCAGTTTTGAAAATGGAAAAAAGATTGCCCGATTCAGTCTGGCTACCGATAAGTCTTACCGCGCAAACAATGGAAAAATCTACAATGAGACTGAATGGCACCGCATATTTGCCTGGGGCGAGTTGGCGGGATTCATTGAGTCCTACGGAGAAAAGGGTAAAAAAGTAGCCATTCACGGTCGCCTTGTAAACAGAACCTATCTAAACCGAGAGGGACAAAAGCGCAATATCACGGAAGTTGAGTTGAAGCACATTATTGGATTGCACTAATACCTGACCTACCATTCTCTGATATGCAATCCGGAACGGCCATCTGAAAGGTGGCCGTTCTTTTTTTACTAATTTTCACTAAAAAAACGATGCGTACTCCGTTATTAACAGCTTTTTTCATGCTTGGTTTTCTATTGAACATCAATGCAAAATCTTTTGATCTTAGTATTCATATTTCTTCCGTTTACGGCGGCAAAGATGTCAAAGGCGTCAGTGTTGTAGGAATTATCGAAAAGGGCAATGTGGAAATCAAAGGCATTACAGATGAAAATGGAACAGTCTATTTCAAGGGGTTAAAAGCAAAAGAAATACATTTTACTGCAACAGATCCGTCTGGAATCTACAGAGCTCGCATGTTTAAGGTCCTCAGGAAGAAATCCGGTAATGTTTCCATGGATATTTCACTTCGTTTCACAGAGGAAAAAGAAAAACAGCTTGTTCAGTCAAAGAAGAAGGTCCACAATAGCAACAGTGCGGATTCACTGGAAATGGCCTCGGAGTGTGATACCACTAAAATTTCACTCGCTGAATATCCAGGAGGTCACCAAGCAATGTTTTCTTTTATTGTAAAAAACTTGGATTATCCATCTAAAGCGATAGAGGACGGAGTCATGGGAAAGGTGTATGTTCAGTTTGTTATTGAGAAAGACGGATCGGTATCTAATATTGATGTGATTCGCGGACTATCACCCGAAATGGATGAGGAGGCCATCCGGATCGTTGCCCTCATGCCTAATTGGATACCTCAGAAGTGTGATGGCATTCCGGTAAGAACGAAGTGGATGCTCCCGTTCAATTTTTCGATGGAATAGGGTTAAAAATTCCTGTAATCGTTCCAGAGTTGACTTCGGATTCCTAATACGCCGATATAGGAATAATTTTCAAAAGCGGAATCATAACGAAGTTGATTCTCAATAAAAACATGGAGGTTGGTTGCTTTGTGCAGGCAATATCCAACGTGTACCAAAGCCCTTAATCCATTGTTTCCTTTCCCTTGTCCAATAAAATGACCATATTCATACGGCCGATTCGTGTAGGGCTGATAGACATCACTCCCATAACTAAATCCATTTTTATCCAGTCCTTGCAGGAAGTAACTTACGAAAAGTTTAGCATTCCACTTCCCCTTTTGACCTTTGAGCTCTCCAAGTATCTCCATGAAATTGGATCCCATGGGATGGGCTAAGGTGGCACCCGAGTTCCCGTAGTTTTGCCCCGAATTCAAATGAGCATAGGTATACGGACGAACGGAGTTGTATTCAATTCTGTAAAACAAAGGGATGTCCTTTTTTCTGAAACGCCCTTTTATTCCGAGTTGTCCCCCGTATTTGTTGGCCCACCATCCACTCTTCGCTTTGATCTCGGCAAGGAAGAATTCATCGAGTATGAATTGTCCGTAAAATGTGTTTTCTTTCCATCTAGCGTTAAAACTGGCTCCGAGCAAGACATTGTCTGAGGATCCCATGCTGTATTCTTGTGGACGATAAAAAACAATCGGGTTGAGGTATTCAGCGTCGAAACCTCGGTTTAGCATGGTGTCTTTGGGAAGAAAAATTACAGACTCGAAGACTCCGAAATTGAGCCATTTAGCTGCATTAAAACTGATGTGGTGCGTTGCGCCGTTCTTGCTTAGCCAGCCCTTGTTAGTTTCCTCCCTGAAAAATTGATAAATCACACTGTACTCTATACGCCAGAATTTTGTTCGAATCATCCCAAAAGGATATGCTTTTCCGAAATCGCTCAAAAACAGGGAACGTGAACCCTCGCCAACAAAATTTTTATCCAGTCCTGCCTGAAAATTGAATATGCTGTTTGGAGAAAAAGACAATCTTCCGCGAAGATCCGTAAATGTATTGAAGTTTTTTTCAGAAGAAGAGAGGTACGATTGAGGCAATAGGTTCCCGGTGCTGCTTGTCAGGCCTTGAATTCCGGATAAACGCGCATACCATTTTTGGTTTGGTGAACACTCCAAAAGCACTCCCGCACCTGCACGATAAGTTAGAGTATTAGCAGAAAAAAGAGCAACATCTGCAATTCCTTGAATTCCAAAACTACCGCTTTCTTTCCGGATGCGATTACTGCTGAATTTAATTGTTGACGCGAGTGCAGGTTTAACAGAGGTATGATTTTTTAGTGAAGCCACAAATACAGTATCATTCGGCATTTCTTCCAAAATGAATTCAGTTTTACTTTGCGAAAGTGCGGTAAAGACTCCTGCCAGAAAAAATATGTAGATAAATCTATGCATTAAAAGTCGTTGTAGTGGTTCAGAGTGCCTGTTCGAATTCCCACATGGAACAAACTGGTCGGATTGTTTGATAGGTTGTCCTTCCGGTAGATCCAGCTTCCAAAGAAGCAAAGGTTCATTTTTCGATTGAACCGGTATCCCAATTCAAGTTCATTCAGATTGATTTTGCCGTTTATATGTTCTTCTGATGAATGAACAGGAAGCCAGTTGGCAACGTCAAACCCTTTCAGAGAGTAAACGACCAACTTTTCACTGAAATACAAACGCTTCCATTCATAAGTGCTCCTCAAAATAAACTCGTTGTACCCTTCACCTTGGACCGTTGCTAGAGGCAAATTGTAATGGCTGTAGGAGAGCCTTGGATTTCCGTTAGTATAGGTTCCAGTCGGCACATGATTGAATTCTGTTTGTATCATTAAGTCACGTTGTCCGGCAATTCCATATGCTCGAATCCCTAGTTGGAATGCTGGGTTACTAAAGTTTCCGTTGCTGCATGCTAATTGGCCATAGGCATGGTATTTTTCCAGGAAAGTATACCCAGCGTTAATGCCGAGCAAATAGTTCAGCTCGTTCTTTGATAGGAGCGGTAGTGCTGAACCAGGTACAGGGGAATAAAACAACGGGTGTACACGATGTGAAACGATGGAATCCCCTCTCGACCAGATCACGCCTTCAAAAAGACTGAGTGCAAGACCTTTAACGGGTTTATAGGTAATGTAGTTCACAGAATATGCTTTTGATTCGTAATAAGATTCTACCGAACTACTTACAGGTCTTCGGATCAAATTGAACAACCGCATCCGAATATAGTTGACTTCGATTTTATTTGTGACTTTAAATACGGCTCGAATAAAAGGCGCAGGAACCGAATTGTCAGACAAGAGCAGCGACCGGTATCCGTCTCCTACGAAATGCGGTGTGTTTCCGGCCATGAATTGCAATGCCTTGTTGGGGCGGTAAATAATATTTCCGGTAGCATAGGCGTAATCAAAGCCGTCAGTTTTGAAGGGTTTAGTTCTTGCGGCACCCGGAATTACTGCATTTTGTTGGGAGTAGGATCCTGATGATTGCTGGGTATAAAGTTCACCCGCAGACAAATAGAATGCATTTTGATATGCTGCGTAGCGACCTTGATTTTCATGGATAGAGGTGGAAAAAGAAAACTTTTTTAAGAGATCACCCTCGATATAGATGCCTCGAGTATTTTGAAACAGCTTTCTTCCGGAGGTGTCTGAAAGGTCTCGGCCCAGACTTAAATCTGCTATCGGTGAAATATTCATTGAAAAGTCCTCTCCCTTTAGCTCGAAAAGATGCTTTTTCAATAGAATATCTGTGAATGTATAATACTGCTTGGAAGAATCGCGTATCGCCTTATTAAGGTCAACCTCACTTTCGGTGTACGGCAACAGACTTGTCCCTTGAAAAGAGTTGACTATTTGTGGATTGTATAAATTGTCTTTGAAAAATTGATGAATAAAAAGGGTGTTGTGTTGACCGTAGTATGTTGAACTGAACCACAGATTTAGCAATATCAGGGGCAGTAGATAGTTCAAAAAATGGACTTTAACGTTCAATACATTCCGATTTACTGTTCAAAGATAGAAAAGCACCAAAAACAAAAAAGACCGCAACCGCGGTCTTTTCTCAGGGTTAGTGTTGAAAAGTTAATGTCTGACAATCAGTTTTCGGTTGAATGTCTTTCCGTCACTTTCCACAAGTACGATATATACCCCGTTTTTAAAGTCGGAGGTATTTAAAGATTTTGTTCCGTTTGAAATGGTTTCATTGAGCACTGTCTTTCCAAGCGCATCAACCACTTTCACCGATGAAGAATGGTCAGTATTCAGCGTGATCGTTACATTCTCATCTGCTGGATTTGGTGCAATTGTAACAGATGGAGTGTTTTTCTGCTGCGCAACCCCAAGTACATAACTTATCGCCAGGTCCAGTGAGTCAACATAGGCATTGTTCACTACATCGTAAAAATAGTACCTGTACAATCCGTATCCTGCCGAACTCGGATCAGGAGTAATTCTCGGTTTTAGTTCGGCATCCAAACTGGTGGTGGTAATTGCTGTTCCTGCTGTAATTATAGGTGCAGGGTATGAAGTTGAATTAGGAGTTGAATATTCAACACCGGAAGCATTGTAACACAACGGAGGCCAGCAAATTTGATCGATCCATGCTGTAGGCACATTTACTTCTTTGCGAATTATTTTGAGCTGAATATCCGTTGCTGTTGTATTTGTCACTTGGAAATGAGGCTCATAAATACCCGCAGTAAGATCAGGACTGGAAGGATACAGATTGATACTGTGCGTACCACCGCCAAGGTTTGAACCCGAGACAGGAAGAGGTCCCGCCATTCCGTCCGGATCGTAACGAATGTCTAAGCCACTGTTTTGAGCAAACAGAGAACAGGCAGAAATCACGAAACTTGCTACTAAAACGAATCCCTTTTTCATAACCACAAAATTTTCGGTTTTAAAATTACCGCTAAATATAGCAATTATTGTGCACATTTCAACGGAAGACTTGAAATCCCATGGTTAATATTTTCGTGAAACGCATTTTAGGATTTCAAGAATTTCAGTCATTGTATCTTTGTGAGGAAATTTACGTAAGCCTATCTTTGATTTCGGCAAGGTCATTGCTATTGCCGTGAAAATTTTTAAATTCAACGTATAATGAAAAAGTTCTTCTTTCTTTTTTTAAGTTTAAATCTAACTCTCTTCTCTTTTTCACAGGAGACAACTGCTAAAGAGAATCACCCGTTCGAAGTTAAGAAATTGCCGAATGTTGCATTAAAAGACATGGATGGCAAATCATTCAATACCGGATCTTTGGGATTTGAAGGCCCTGTTGTAATTAGTTTCTGGGCTACCTGGTGTTCGCCATGTAAGCGTGAATTGAATACCATTCATGACCTCTATGAGGACTGGCAGGAGGAAACAGGAGTAAACCTTGTGGCAGTTTCTATTGATGACACGAAGACCTCGGCACAGGTTCCGGCATACGTGAACGGAAAGATGTGGGATTATCTGGTACTGATGGATCCCAATGGAGATTTCAAAAGAGCTATGGGAGTAAACAACGTTCCGCATACTTTTCTAGTGGATGCGGAAGGAAATATTGTGTATTCACACAATAATTACGCTCCGGGTGACGAAACTAAGTTGTACGAAGAAATTAAGAAAATTGCCAAATCAAAGGCAAAGGAATGAGTTTGCCAAGCCCAAATTTTTGAATGAAAAAACTATTTTTACTACTTCTCCTCAGCGCAACTTCAATAACTTCCTTCACTCAAGGAAACGCAGGAGTATTCACCGGGAATATTGAATCAACGTTTCAGTATCTTAATGCGGACTCTCTGATCGGAGCAACACAACCGGATTCCAAGGGACTTCTCAATTCTTACATGAATGTATTTTATACACATGGGAATTTCAGGGCCGGAATGCGTTTTGAATCCTATCTTCCAAGAATTCAGGGCTATCCTTCCACCTTTGATGGTACCGGACTTGGAATGCGTTATGTCGGGTATGCGAATGATTTTGTAGATGTAACGGTTGGATCTATCTATGAACAATTCGGATCCGGGTTATCGCTTCGTACCTATGAGAACATGGGGCTTGGTTACGACAGTCAGCTCGATGGAGCACGATTGAAAATCACTCCGAAAAAAGGATTTACAGTAAAAGGGGTATATGGCCTCTTGCGCTATGCCTTTCTCGATGGCCGCATCGTCCACAGCGATGGAATTGTGAGGGGATTTGACGGTGAGTTACACGTGAATGAAGTATTTAAAAGTTGGGCAACCAAAAAACTGGACATAACCATCGGCGGATCTTTTGTAAGTAAATATCAAAGAGACGACAATGAGGATTTGATCCTGCCCGAAAATGTAGGGTGCTACGGAGGCAGGCTCCGACTTAAATATGGCAAAGTTGCATTTGACGGTGAATACGTTTTCAAAGGCCAGGACCCGTCCGAGGACAATCAATACAATTTCAATCCCGGTCATGCTGCAGTGTTTAATCTCGGGTATTCTCAGAAAGGACTGGGCATCATACTTTCTGCAAAATCTGTAGACAACATGAGTTACCGTGCAGACCGTACCAAGCAACTGCAAAACGTATTAATCAATTTCTTGCCGTCACTCAATAAAACACACACGTACAATCTTGTCGCTTCGCTTTACCCTTATGCAACGCAACCCGTGGGAGAAATGGCCTTCCAGGGAGAGGTATTGTACACATTTAAAAAAGGTTCAAAACTTGGGGGGAAATACGGAACCACAATAGATCTGAATTACTCCAGCGCTTTCCGTCCAATGAGACACACCTCCGCCATAAATCCGCTTGATTCAACGGGAGTGACTTACACCTCAGGACTTTTTGACATAAGTGACAGCCTGTACTGGCAGGATATAAATTTCAATATCACGAAAAAATTCTCTAAAGAATTCAGTGTGATTCTGAGTTACTTTAACATTACTCTCAACAATGACGTTGCAACGGTAACCAAAGAACATGGCTTTATCCGCTCAAATGTATTCGTATTAGAGACGCAACACAAACTCAGTCCGGTACAGTCGTTGAGAACAGAGTTGCAGTTTCTTTTTGTGAACAAAAGAGACTCGGTTGATGTCTTTGATCCGGCTACATTACAGCAAACCACGGTAGAAAGAGACTATCCGTTTTATACAATGGGGGCTCCGGTTCCTGTAGACAAAGGCGCTTGGGCAACTCTGCTTTTGGAATACACCATCAACTCCAATTGGTTTGTGAGCGTGATGGATCAGTATAATTTTGGAAATCCTGAGAAAAAGTACCGGGCACACCATCCATATCTTACAGTTGGGTATATCCACGAAGCTACCAGGGTCACAGTTTCTTATGGCCGTCAAAGAGCAGGATTGTTTTGTGTAGGCGGTGTATGCCGACCGGTTCCTGCATCCAATGGATTAACGCTTTCATTTACGCATAGTTTCTGATCTAATGAGAATTGTTCGAGTATTATATTTCGTTTTTGGATTGTTCGCATTTAGTTCTTGCGACAAGGTAGAAAATCCTTTTCCAAAGGCCATCAGTGTCGATCTTGACACTACGATCTATCCTGGGAACTGGAGCGATTATGTAGCCAATGAATGGCCCGATTTCGCCGCCTTACCTCTTGAAGACCCCAACAGAAACGCCCTGATTGAGGATTTCACAGGACACAATTGCAGCTTTTGTCCGGCTGCCGGAGAAGTGGCTCACAGTATCCATGAGGCAGATCCTACCCATGTGTTTGTGGCAAGTATACACGCTTCAAATACAACCGATGGCATGTCTTCTTTTCAATCTGTGAATGTGGCACAAGGGTATACAATTCAATTTTACAACAGTGAGTCCTTACAATTGGGGGCCTTCTTTGGAAATTCCATAGTAAACTCAGGTTTTTTTGGGAATCCCGCTGGTACGGTAAGCCGAACGAATGTAGGGGGTGAGTATTTTGCCGGATCGGGTCTTTGGCAGTCAAAAGTTGATAACGTACTTGCGTCGCCTCTAAAAGTTGCAATTAAAGCGAAAGTGAATTATTACGAAACACCAAAGCACGGGTACTACCTGCATACAGAAGTCGAAAAATTAGACAATACCATTCAAAACGACCTCGCTATTGTGGTCTATATGATTGAAGATTCTCTTGTCGGTCCGCAGAATGTGAGCAATGTATTCACACCTGAGTATGTTCATAGAGATATTTTCCGCGGCACAGCCGATGGACGCTTGTGGGGCCGAACATTGGATTCAGAGGTCCTTACAAATGGGAAGTATTATCTGGATTATTCAGGTATTATCCCTGATCAACTTGTTCCGCAAGGAGCAGCTTCTACCGGTCACAATGCGGAGAATATGCATTTATTGATCTACGTTTACGACAAGGTGACGTTGGAAATTTACCAGGTCATCAAGAAGAAGTTTGTTTAACGAATAATCATTCGAATTCTATTAGTACAGTTCCTTTATCGACGACTTGTTCCGATTGAATGAGAATAGATTTAACCGTTCCTATACCTTCTGCTTTCAGTACGTTTTCCATTTTCATTGCCTCTAAAGAGAGAATTGCATCGCCAGGATTTAATTCCTGACCCACCTCAACATTTATTTGAAGAATTCTACCCGGCATTGGGGCAGCAAGCTCTTTAAGTTTTCTCACCTTTGGCTTGTCCAGACCCATGGCAGAAATGAGATCATCCAGTGCTCCTTTCTTTTTCACAGTGAACGTCCGGTGATTGATTTTTATGACCAGGGTGTTCGACTCCGAAGCATTTTCGAGGATTTCACCATTGAATTTCTTCCCTTTGTAGGTAATTGTAAAATATCGCTGATCATCCCATTTTAGAGCTGCTCCATCCGCACCAACAACTTCTTTTCCGTCAAAGTACCAGGTTCTGTTTGCCATTCATCTTGGATTTTATGCAAAAATAAGAGATTCCTCTTGCCCCGTACTTTTTTCAGCTGTGGTTCGAAAATAATTTCTCAGTTTTGTGTTTCAGATAAAAATTAAAAGGATGAAAAAGAGTTTGGTGATCCTAACGGCAGTTTTATTGGCGAGTTGCATGCCCAAAAAGCAGTCAGATCCGGTATCCGGAGATGTTGAACTGTTAAATACAGATTCTTTATCTATTGCAGAATGGGAGGAGGAAACACCGGAACGACCCGTTTACAGAGCAACGGAGACCATCCTGACAGATTTGATTCACACCAGACTGGAAGTGAGTTTTGACTGGAAGTTGTCCAGAATGAAAGGCGTTGCGCAAATCACCGCGAAACCACACTTTTATCCTTCAGACAGCTTGATTCTTGATGCAAAAGGAATGGACATTCTCAAAGTGCAATTGGAGGGTAAAGATTTGACATATACGTATGACAGCAGTTTCCTGAAAATCAAATTGGGTCGAATGTTTACCCGCGCCGATAAATATACGGTGGCTATTTCTTATGTTGCGAAACCGGAAGAACGCACAACCGGCGGAAGTTCTGCCATTACATCAGACAAAGGGCTGTATTTCATCAATCCTAAGGGAGAAGAAAAATCTAAAATGCCGCAAATATGGACCCAGGGAGAAACAGAGGCCAGTTCGGTGTGGTTTCCTACCATCGATGCACCCAATGTTAAAACCACTCAGGAGATTTTCATTACTGTAGAAGATAAATATGCCACCTTGTCGAATGGGAAGTTGATTTCCTCAAAGAAAAACGCGGATGGTACCCGCACCGACCATTGGAAGCAGGATTTACCTCATGCTCCCTATTTATTCATGATGGGTGTGGGAGAGTTTAAAATAGTGAAAGACGTTTACACGCGTCCCGACGGAACAAAAATGGAGGTAAATTATTACGTTGAACCGGAGTGGGAGCCTTATGCAAAAGCAATTTTTGGAGAGACGCCAAACATGATTGCTTACTTTTCCAAATTACTAGGGGTAGAATATCCTTGGGATAAATACCATCAGATTGTTGTACGGGATTATGTTTCCGGCGCAATGGAAAATACCGGTGCTGTAATTTTTGGCGATTTTGTCTACAAGAACGACAGGGAATTGCTCGATGGCAACGACCAATCCACGATAGCCCATGAACTTTTCCACCATTGGTTTGGTGACTTGGTGACGTGTGAATCATGGTCGAATTTACCTCTGAACGAATCCTTCGCAAATTATAGCCAATACTTATGGGATGAGTACAGGTATGGTTTGGATGAGGCAGATTATCAGGCCGAAGGAGAAGCTGATGGATATTTTCAAAGTGCACAGGGTGCAGGATACCATGACCTTATTTGGTTCGACTACGAGGACAAAGAACAAATGTTTGACGGCCATTCGTACAACAAGGGCGGACGTATTTTACACATGCTCAGGAATTATTTAGGAGATGAGGCCTTTTTCAAAGGAATCAATCTTTATTTAACAGCAAATAAGTTTAAACCTGCTGAATTTCATCAGTTGAGACTTGCATTTGAAGAGGTCAGTGGTGAAGATTTAAATTGGTTCTTTAATCAGTGGTTTCTTGGTTCTGCACACCCTGTATTGGACGTTTCGCAAAAATATGATGCCGCCACAAGCAGTGTCACGCTGACAGTGAAGCAAAATCAAAATCTGGAAATTTCTCCGATTTTTAAATTGCCAGTCGATGTTGCCATTTTCGACAGTGAAGGCAAGCATGTTCAAAGAATTGTCGTCGACCAGTTGGAGCAGTCTTTTAATCTGCCGGTGAAAGGGGAATTGAAGTGCGTTCTTTTTGATGACCAGCAGACGGTGCTCGCCAAGATCAGAGAAGACAAACCTGTCGATCAGTACATATATCAGTATTACAATGGGAAGCGTTACAAGGCCAGAAAGAATGCGTTGAATTTTGGCACGAAAGGCAAAGACCCTAGAATACAGCAATTGATTCTTGACGGACTGAAAGATCCGTTCTGGAGCATTCGACTGTCTGCCATTGAAAAGGTGTCTAAATTGAACGAAGAGAACAAAATCAAGGCATTGTCGATAATTCGAACACTTGCCACTGATGATGTGAATTCTCAGGTGCGTTCTTCGGCCTTGAATTACCTTGGTGCTAATGCGGATGAGGCGACAGTGCTGGAGATCACCAAAGACCGGATAGAAAAGGACCGGTCTTATTCGGTCATTTCGACAGCCCTTAAACAATTGGGCAAACTGAATGCTGATTTGGCGATGGAAAAGGCAGCATTACTGGAGGCAGAACGTTCCTCAAAGATGATCTCAGGCATTGCGCAACTTTACGGGTCCTTTGGAAAGGAAGAGAAATTGAAGTTTTTTGAGAGCACCCTAAAAGGGGGTGTCCTTCAAGGATTTGATGAGTTGGGAGTGCTCAATTCACTGACGTATTTTGTCTCGAGACAAGAACCGGAGATCATCGAAAAAGCGCATGAGCTGTATGTTTATCTATCTGAGAATGGGGGATTTTATACCCAAATGTTCCTGCCGCAGAATGCAGGCTACCTTGTTTCAGGGTTTGACGAAAAAGTCGAAGAACTAAACGTTCAGATAGAAGAATATGAAAAGAACAAAGATGTAGCTCTGGCGGATCAGTGTCGTAAAAAGATCAAAAAATACGAAACCTTGAAGGAAAAATATGCTCCTTTGGCTTCTTCTCCAGAGGAATAATCGGGTCATTTTTTTGACGAAATTTTAAACATTTTTTAAATTTTATTTGTTTTATATCGAAATTCGATTTATATTTGATTAATAAATCGTCAAAATCTATTTAATAATTCGACGTATGAAACATTTAAAAGTTGGAGATAGCGCACCGCAATTCTCCGGAAAGGACCAAAATGGCAACCAGGTGAGTCTGGGGGATTTTAAAGGAAAGAAACTGGCAGTATATTTTTATCCTAAAGACAATACTCCCGGATGTACAGCGCAGGCTTGCAGTCTGAGAGATGATGACACGGACCTTAAGAAACGCGGAATTGCAGTGGTTGGAGTGAGCATGGATTCTGAGAAATCCCATCAGAAATTTATTGAAAAGTTCAATTTGCCTTTTCCTTTGATTGCAGATGTCGATCGAGCTGTAATCGAACTTTTTGGTGTTTGGGGTCCGAAGGTGTTTATGGGCAAAAAGTATGATGGCATTCACCGTACGACTTTTTTAATCGATGAGTCACAGAAGATTGTTGCGATCCTTGATAAACCGAATACTAAAGATCACGCAAAAGAAATTTTAGAAATTTTCAAATAATTTTAATCATCGTAAATCGTTTACGATCTTTCCCCTCTACCTTTGTATCAATTAATACACTATAAACCGCTTCAGGTTAAACTGGAGCACAACAACAAACGATATGTCAACGAATAAAGAAGTAAACTCAGAAAAATTAAAAGCGCTTCAATTAACAATGGAGAAGCTTGACAAAACCTATGGAAAAGGTGCTGTTATGAAATTAGGTGACTCGCCTGTGGAAAAAGTGGAAGTAATTCCCACGGGATCTATCACACTCGACATGGCTCTTGGAGTCAATGGGTATCCGAAAGGACGAGTTATTGAGATTTATGGCCCTGAATCTTCCGGAAAGACAACGTTAGCCATTCATGCAATTGCTGAGGTTCAAAAACAAGGTGGCATAGCTGCTTTTATTGATGCCGAACATGCATTTGACCAGTTTTATGCTAAAAAACTTGGGGTGGATATCGATAATTTGTTGATCTCCCAGCCCGACAATGGAGAGCAAGCACTTGAAATCGCGGATAATTTGATCCGCTCAGGCGCGATAGATCTAATTGTTGTTGACTCAGTTGCGGCGCTTACTCCGAAGGCAGAAATTGAAGGAGAAATGGGTGATTCGCAGATGGGACTTCAGGCTCGTTTAATGTCCAAAGCTTTGCGTAAACTCACAGCTTCAATCAATAAGGCCGGGTGTTGCTGTGTCTTCATTAATCAATTGCGCGACAAGATCGGCGTGATGTTCGGAAATCCTGAGACAACAACCGGAGGAAATGCGCTGAAATTTTATTCCTCAATCAGAATAGATATTCGAAGGGCGGCTCAGATTAAGGAAGGAGAGGAAGTAACAGGAAACAGAGTGAAGGTTAAGATTGTAAAAAATAAAGTTGCACCACCTTTTAGAAAAGCTGAGTTTGACATCATGTATGGAGAAGGAATCTCTAAAATTGGTGAGATCATCGATCTGGGTGTGGAATTGAATATTTTGAAAAAGAGTGGCTCTTGGTTTTCGTATGGTGAAACACGCCTTGGACAAGGTCGTGACTCTGTAAAATTGCTCCTTCAGGACAACCCTGAACTGATGGAAGAACTTGAATCCAGAATTAAAGAAGCTCTTGGAGCAGAAGGCGCAGAAGTGCCAATGTTGCAAGACTAATTGCATATCGTGAGGGGGAACGGCGTCCAGTGATGGGCGCCGTTTTTTGTGGCCAAAACTTTTCTTTTATTTGAAGTGAAAGTATCGTATATTTGAAGTTCTTAACCTCTTGAATACCATGCGATACTACTTATTATGTGCTTTAAAATTTTCAATTTTAATTTTACTGGCACGGAATGTACATGCCCAAACATCCAAATCTGTAACTGAAAATTTGTCTGTTTCTTCAACACCTGAAAAAGGTGATTTGATGTGCATCCTTTTGAAAGCTCCAAATGATGAATTTCCGGAAATTCTCTTAAGTCCGGATTCGATTCATGAAAATATGGAAGAGTTTATAGATCTGTACGGAAAGAACCATGAATCATTTACGGACATGCTAAATGCAGAGCAATTTGAAATCCTACAAATTACCCGAACTAATTATTATTCATTAGAACCACAAAAACAAATTGAATTAAAAGAAAAATTAACTGCATTGGAGGAATTATTTAAAAGAGAAATTCAATCGGGATTAATAAAAAATCAACATTTTTTGGTTTCAAAGAAAGATTTTGAAGCAATTATTAAAATAATTTCTACAGAATGAAAAAGGTCCTCGCTTTACTTTTTTTGAGTATCGAAATGTGCCTTTATGCGCAGGTTTTTACTCATCCAACAACTGGAGTACAAAGCACGTATACCGGAACTTGTATGGTTAATACTTGTTCAGGCACGTATTACGATAATGGTGGAACAGGTGGCAGTTGTACTTCAAATGGTGTTGCAGGTAATTATAGCAACAATATTAATGGAATTTTAAGAACGTTCTGCCCAAGTACACCCGGAACAGCTGTTCGTGTCAACTTTTCTGTTTTTTGTCTGGAAAACCCTGGATTACTTGGTTGTTATGATTTCTTTCAGGTCATTAATGGTCCAACTCAAAATGGAACAGTAATTGCCTCAGGCTGTGGAACCTCCTTACAGGGAATGACGTTTACTTCAACCCACCCAAGCGGGTGTTTAACTTTCAGATTTTGGTCTGATGGCACCGTCAACAGAACTGGATGGCAGGCAAATTTGTCATGCGTGTCTATGGCTGGAGGACCCAGTTCAACAAGCAATGCGGATTGTATAAATGCAACCGGAATTTGCAACAACGGGTATTCTTTCACAGGTTTAAGTACAGGACCGGGACTTTCTTCTGATGGTTGTTCTGGATGTGTCACAAGTGAAAACTTCTCTAATTGGTACGAGTTTACGATAGCTACATCAGGCACTTTGGGCTTCACACTAACCCCAACTCCGGCATCAAGTGACTTTGATTTTTCTTTGTTTTTAGCAAATTCTTGTAGCTCTCTCGGTTCTCCGATCCGATGTTCATATGCGGGCGTGACGGGTGCCACAGGGATGGGAAATGGGGCAGCAGATGCATCTGAGACTGTTACAGGAAATGGCTGGGTTTCAACGGTTAATGTAACGGCGGGGCAACATTACTATTTATTGATAAACGAATGGACGCCGAGTAGTGGAAGTTTCAATTTGGCATGGTCGGGCACGGCAACAATCGCTACCCCCATGCCCGATTTTTTAATTAATTCTACTACTTATGTAACTGGGAGTACTTACAATGTCTGTCAAAACGCTCCTTTAACAATCAACGCTTCAGGAGCTTCCGGATCCACTTACACTTGGTGGAATGCGGCATCTGGCGGCAGTCAACTTGCCTCAGGATCTGCATTTAGCCCATCTACTGCCACTGTAGGCTCCACAACATATTATCTTCAAGAAACAACATCAAGCGGTTGTATTGCTATCAGATCAATGATTACAATCGTTGTGAATTCTATTCCGACACCAACCATATCAACTTTACCACCGACTTGTTCTGCAGCAGGTACAGCCTCGATCAGTAATTACGTGAGTACACAGACGTATACGTTTACTCCAACCGGACCTACGGTTGGTGCAGGCGGAGCAATCAGTGGGATGACACCTGGCACGAGTTATACAGTAACAACGAGCAATGGCACATGTACGTCTTCGGCGAGTGCTTCATTTAGTATAGCAGCACAGCTTACGGTGCCGGCCACACCAACAACGAGCGTAGTAGCACCGACATGTTCTGCAGCAGGTTCGGCTTCAATCAGCAATTACGTGAGTACACAGACGTATACGTTTACTCCAACCGGACCTACGGTTGGTGCAGGCGGAGCAATCAGCGGGATGTCTATCGGCACGAGTTATACAGTAACAACGAGCAATGGTACGTGTACATCCTCGGCGAGTACTGCCTTTAGCATAGCAGCTCAGCTTACTACTCCTATTGCAAGCATTACGAACAATTCTGGAACCACGGTACTCACATGTTCACAGACTAACATAAGCTTAACAGCTACCGGTGGTGGCACATACAGTTGGAGCAATGGCGCTACCACGGCCACAACGAGCGTAACTTCAGCAGGCAGCTATACCGTGACGGTAACAGCAGCGAATGGATGTACAGCTACATCAAGCATTGGAATCACTCAAAGCATCACTGCACCACCTGCAGCGATTACAGCTCCATCGACAACAGAACTTACATGTACTACCACATCCATAAGCTTAACAGCAACCGGAGGCGGCACATACAGCTGGAGCAATGGCGCTACCACGGCCACAACGAGCGTGAGTGCGGCAGGCACGTATACCGT
>JBEGVI010000027.1:0-4751 GCA_041178485.1 Bacteroidota bacterium
TTTTTTTGAAGCTGAGGTGAAAAATCCATCGACTGCTGAAGCCAAATCAGGAGCGTCGTTTTGAAGCGATGAAATTAAAATGACACCCCTATGGTCGGTTGAGTCGAGTCCGAACATTTCGAGGACAGCGCATTCTTCTTTCGTCCAGATATCCTGGCAAAAAATAAATTGAGCACATAACAGGAAAAAAGAGAGTAGTAAGTTTCTCATTCTATGTGGTTTTAGACCTTAAAAATACAACTATTTCAGTTAACGAAAAACAAAAGAATTTAAAGCCGTGCAAAATGCAACGGGATCATCCAGTTGTGACATGTGTCCGCAGCCTTTTAAAATGGTCATTTCTGCTGCGGTATCCTCTGCGAATCTGATCCCTTCTTGAAGCGGAAAAAGTTCGTCATGTTCTCCCCACAAAACAAGCATTTTCATCCCGTGAAAAACAGATGGGTCCGGGTAACGTTTCTGCTCTTCCGGAAGGGAACGCAAGAGCTCCCTCAATTGCTCGTGATGGTCTGAATAATATAATCTGTAGAATTGTTTCAATACGTTTGCAGGAACCCTGACATCTTTGTATGCAGAAAGATTCATAAGTCTCTGAAGGCCTTCAGGCGACTCAAAAACAAATAGATCTTCGATCTTATCTACCTTAAACTGCATGCACACGTTCCTTAAAGTTGAGGTATTAAAAGTGGTTCCCGGACAATTGGCAACTACTAATTTCTCCGTTTTCACTATTCCTGAAGCGGCGAGGTCGAGGGCAACGAACCCGCCATAACTCTGCCCAACCAGGGTTACAGATGGAATTTCTAAGGATGCCAACAAAGCCAGCAAAGCCTCGCGTTGAGCACTTAATTCCGGTTTTAAATTCGACGAACTTTTCCCAAACCACAGAAGATCCGGAGCAATTACCGTATGTGTTTTACTGAAATGAAGCATTTCTTTTCTCCAGGTCAGCAAAGCATCCACTCCGAATCCGTGCAAAAATAGAATCACCGGACCATTGCCGCCTTTCCAGTACCTCAAGTCGAAGTGATCTGTTTTAAAGTGATAAGACCGGATACCGCGAAGGTTCATGTGTTTTTCAAGAACGCGTATGCCTTTTTCCAGCGCATTGCAGCGAAAAACTGAGGAAACCACCGAAAGAAAAAGATACAGTATTCGCACGAAAAATTCGTTTTGTCAAAATTATTCAAACAAAATCGGAGCCCGGCATTTTTTGAGTGGTTTTACAGAAAATCATTAGTGCCGAATTAAAATCAAACTCAACTATTCTGTTCTTTTACCTTGATGTTTCGATTAACTCAACACAAGTACAAAAGAAACAAAAGATCAAGGCTCGATATAGACGTTCGGCGAAAATTCGCTAAAAATCCCTACCTTTGCTGAAATGGGTGCACCAGCAACTCGGTTTCAATAATATTCCTTCCGGAAAATCATTTAATCTTGTTCGACTTCCATTTCATTCTCTCTTTGAGAACTAAATAACTAATACGTAAAAATGGGTAGATCGCAGGAAACATTCAGTAAAAAAGACAAAGAAAAAAACAAGATCAAAAAGCGTCAGGATAAACAGCTCAAAAAAGAGGAGCGCAAAGCAAATTCCAAGGGCGGCGGTTTAGAGAATATGATGGCGTACATCGATGAAAATGGAAATATCACCGACACGCCTGTCGATCCTTCAGCAAGAAAAAAGGTGGATGCGGAATCCATTGACATTGCCATACCAAAGCGAACAGAAGAACCGGAAGAAAAGACACGCCAGGGAAAAGTCACGCATTTCAATGAATCGAAGGGGTATGGATTTATTAAAGATCTTGAAACCCAGGAAACAGTTTTCGTACATATAAATGGCGTATTAGGTACGATCTCTGAGAATGATCTGGTCACGTTTGAAAAGGTCAGAGGACCTAAAGGCTGGAACGCCGTACATGTAAAGCCCGCGAAGTAAAGGTCTGCACTGAGTGAACCCATTTCAATTACACTCCTTAACTTTACACTGATGTTTACCGGAATCATTGAACAGATTGGGGTTGTTAAATCCATTCAAACCGAAGGTGCAAACAAGCATTTTACGATCGAAGCCGCGTTCACGCATGAATTGAAGATCGATCAAAGTGTTGCCCACAACGGATGCTGCCTGACGGTTGTGCACATCGAAGGATCTCACTATACCGTTACCGCCATTCAGGAAACGCTTCAAAAAACGAATCTGGGTACGTGGCAAGTAGGCACGAAGGTCAATTTGGAGCGCTGCATGCTCATGAATGGCCGATTGGATGGCCACATTGTTCAGGGACATGTAGATACCACTGCTCATTGCACTGAAATAGAGGATCAGCACGGCAGTTGGAAATTCACTTTTCACTATTCGGCCGATCAGGTAACTGTTGAAAAAGGTTCGATCACTGTGAATGGGACCAGTTTAACTGTGGTAGATTCTAACCCAAACGAATTCTCCGTTTGCATCATTCCCTACACGTACGATCACACTAATTTTCACACCATTTCCATAGGCGATTCCGTTAATCTGGAATTTGACATCATAGGGAAATACGTAGCCCGACTGCTTGGCAAATAACTTTCAGGGGAATACTCAGGAATTTTTCAGCGCGTTTAGCTCCTGAGTACAACTCTCCCTTTGAAGAATTTGCAAGCTCACACAGCAGGATTACAAATCCTGCGGAACAGTGTAGAAATTAAATCGCTTCGAAGGATTTGCAATCCTTTGTAAAAAATTGGTGAACCAGCTAACAAGATGTTGCACCACGAAGTCCTGCCGAAGTAATCCTTAAAAGCCTTGAAGCCTCACTTCCACTTCTTCTCAATTCGCTGAGCTACTTTCTTTCGAAACCGTTTGATGACTGTATCTCGCTCGGAGACGTTGCCGCACTTTACAATGTCACTGGCTATAAATTGCCCGTTTCGGAAGAACAAGAACTCAAAACTCACCGACACCACCTCTTCACGAAAGATCGGAAACAAACTGCCTGCACCCAACGTCGTATTGAGGTCGTCTTTTCGTTCTGAGGGTTTAAATTTTCTATCGAAGCCCCTAACAGACACGATAATGTACGTATCAATTCCTTTGGCGGCAACAAGACGCTGGATCGAATCTCCTGCGAGCATAGAAGCATCGCTTCCCAACTTCATCATGTTGAGCGATGGGATGGCCTTAATTCCTGCATCTGAAAGCAACTCCGTAAGGTTGATCTCTATCGTATACCTGTCTTCAGGTTTGTCCAACTGACCTACAACGAGTGCATTTTTCAGATGAAGTTCACTGAGTTGGGCGTTGAGGGTGGCTGCAAAAAACAGGAGCAAAGCAGTTAAGTGGTTTTTCATTTCAAACAGGTTTTAAAACACTTCTCTGGCTATGGCCTTCACCATTGAAGAATTGGACATGGTATAATAATGGATACACGGAACACCTTCCGCCTTGAGTTCTTTGGATTGCTGAATGCCCCATTCAATGCCAATTTTTTCGACCTCTTTGCTGTCTTTACATTTCAACAATTCTTTGGACAATGCCTCCGGATAGTCGATTTTAAAAAACTTAGGGAGAAACGTAATATGATCCATGGTCTTGATCGGCTTCAAACCCGGAATTATCGGAACCTGTATCCCGATGGCACGACACGCTTTCACAAAATCAAAATATTTTTGATTGTCAAAGAACATCTGTGTTACGATGTATTCTGCCCCTGCATCTACCTTCGCCTTAAGGTATTGAAGGTCGGTTGCCATGTTCATGGCTTCAAAATGTTTCTCAGGATAACCCGCCGCACCGATGCAAAAATCTGTCGGTTCAAGTTGAACATCATCCATCATGTAATTGCCTCGATTCATATCCGAGATCTGATGGATCAATTCCACTGCATAGCGGTGTCCATCCAGATGAGGCCGAAAGGTCGCCTCGGTTTTAATGGAGTCTCCTCGCAAAGCGAGCACATTGTCGATGCCAAGGAATTGAAGGTCGATCAATGCGTTCTCCGTTTCTTCCTTGCTAAACCCGCCACAAATCAGATGCGGAACGGCATCCACCTGGTATTTATTCATGATGGCAGCACAGATCCCCACAGTTCCGGGGCGCTTACGAATCGCAATCTTCTCCAGCAGACCGTTTTCACGCTCCTTATAAATAAATTCCTCCCTGTGATAGGTCACATTTACGAATTTAGGCTTGAATTCCATGAGTGGATCAATTCCATCGAAAATGGACTGTATGCTTTTGCCCTTCAAGGGTGGTAGGATCTCAAAAGAAAATAATGTTGAATCTGCGTTCTCGAGGTGCTCTGTTACCTTCATGGATAAAATTAACTGGTGCAAAGATAAACTTAAGGTGGAAGATAACGCATTCGGAGTTCCGAAATCTGAATCAGACTTCCTGCGTCTTCAGTAAAAGTTCAGCCAACTGCATGTCAAGTGGCGTGGTAAGTTTTATGTTCTCTTCGTTGCCTTCTACCAGAAAAATCGATGCGCCCGTTCTTTCGACAACAGATGCATCGTCTGTGAAAGAAGGATCAAACTCCTGCTCATAGGCGGTTGCAAGAACTTCTCTGTGAAAACATTGCGGAGTCTGTACCAATCGATAAAGATTTCGATCCACTGTCTGACTCTCGTCGTCATGCATTTGACGCAGCGTTTCCTTTACTTTGGTTACCGGAACGATCGCCGGGTGAATTTCCAATGCCTGCAAACAACGTTTGATCGTCGCCTCTGAAAACAAAGGCCGAACAGCATCGTGCACGAACACA
>JBEGVI010000028.1:0-7229 GCA_041178485.1 Bacteroidota bacterium
CAGGAGGATGATGAAAAATTCAGTGTTCACATTTCCAAGTCAACCTCTGACCGGTACATTTTTATTCATTGCACAAGTTCAACAACTTCAGAATTGCGAATGATCGACGGGAACGAACCATCTGGCGATGCCCTTGTATACTGGAAAAGACAGAAAGGTCATATTTACGACGTCGAACACCATGACAATGGATTTTATATCCTTTCAAACATGGATGCGAAGAACGGAAAGATTCTCTTTTGTAAAGCCCTGACCAAGGACGAAGCAGTTACGGAATTTGTGTCTCACAGTGCCGATCGTCTGATTGAAGGAATTCAAGTTTTTAAGAACTTCCTTGTTGCCGAAGTTCGAGTGAACGGACTGCTCAAGATCGAAGTGATTCAATTTAAGAACGGCAAACGCTCGTACATCGAATTTCCTGAAGAAACATATTTTACTCGCTTGGAAACAAACGATGATTACAACGCTACTTCCCTCTTTTATATGTACAACTCCATGACTACTCCATCGAGTATCTACACCTATGAAGTAGAAACAGGTAAAAGCACACTCTGGTTTAGAAACCAGCTCAAAGACAAGACCTTTAAACCCGAGAATTATGAATCAAAACGGATTTGGGCAACAGCAAATGACGGCACTAAAATACCTGTATGCATAGTCTACCGTAAAGGTACTGATCTCTCTAAAGCCCCTTGTTTGTTGTATGGATACGGTTCATATGGATATACCTTGCCTGATGTATTTCGCGCCACGCGTCTGAGCCTTCTTGACCGCGGATTTGTGTATGCCGTAGCACACATTCGCGGGAGCAAATACATGGGGGAACATTGGTACGAGAACGGGAAATTCCTTAAAAAGGTCAATACATTCACGGACTTTATAAATGCTGCAGAATATCTCGGGATGCAAGGCTATTGTGATCCATCCAGGATCTATGCACAAGGTGGAAGTGCAGGAGGATTACTTATGGGAGCGGTAACAAACATGGCGCCCTATCTTTGGAAAGGCGTGATCGCTCAAGTACCCTTTGTAGATGTTGTAACCACAATGCTTGATGAATCTATCCCACTTACTGTTGGAGAATATGAAGAATGGGGGAATCCGAATGAAGAGGACTACTATTGGTATATGCTCAACTATTCTCCGTACGACAATGTCAAGAAAATGGACTATCCTGCTCTCTATGTTACCACAGGCTACCACGATTCACAGGTGCAATATTGGGAACCCATGAAATGGGTTGCAAAATTGAGGGCGTATCGTACGAATGCGAATCCATTGCTTTTTGATTGCAACATGGATGCAGGTCATGGTGGAGGATCCGGACGTAGCCAGGAACGCCTGGAGATCGCAAAAGAGTTTTCGTTCATTTTAGGTCTTGAAGGAATTACGGAGTAAGGTTGTTTTATTGCTCTTGCTTTTTTTAGCAAAGGGTTCTTCCACGCTCAAAGCTCAGAGCGACTCAGTTCCTTATACCCTCTTCAATGAGCAACTTGTTGTCTACATGGACCTTGGATACAGCACTGCGCCATTCACTGTCCGCTATCCGTTCACCAATTCAACGGACCAATTAAAATTTAAAAACAATTATCGAAACATTCTTGGCTTCGGTCTTTGTTACAAATGGTTCTCCCTTCGCCTGAGCCTGCCACTTCCAGGGTATGCGAGACAAGTTGAACGTTACGGAAAAACAACTCCTTTCAATGTCGGATTTGATTTCTCACTAAAAAAGTTTTTTTTCGATACCGACCTCAGATTTTTCAAGGGATATGCCATTGAGGATGCCTACACCTGGAACGATACGCTGTCTCCGGTTTCACCAAATCTTATTCGTCCCGAAACGCAAAGCCTGTCCTACTCGTTAAATACCTGGTATTTCAACAATAAGAATTTTAAAATGAGTGCTTTGCGAGGGAAAACCGGCCACTACACTTCTGCTGTCCATACATGGTACGTTAAGGGGACATTCAATATTTTTGGTTCGAGTAACGGATCAGAAGAGCTAATCCCAGATGTTTTACAGACCAGTAAGCCTCAAACATTGTCGTCCTATTATTCTGCTATGGATATGGGAATCGTTCCCGGGTATGCCTATGTTAACCGGATTAATAACTGGCAATTTTCTATCATAGCAGGAATTGGAGGCGTTGTTCAGGCCAAGTTTTATGAGAACAATGGAAATGCCAGAGGATTCCTTGGCTTGGCTCCGCGCTATGATTTCCGGATGATGGGCGGATATTCTGTTCCCTCCTGGTTTGTCTTTTTGATAACCGATTTTGACAATAAATCCATTCGATTCGGTGAACTTGTTTACAGGCAGAATTACTATTCTGTAAAGGTTGTAGCTGGAAAAAGATTTCCTCAAAAATCCCGAAAGAACTGAGCGTCAAGGAATGACTTCCGGCCAGTTGGAACGAATGTCCCCGAGCGTATGAACGAGCAGATTAAAGTACCGTGATCCACTGCACATCTTGAGATCATGGTAAGAAATACGACGAATACCCTCTGAAGTATCGATGTATACATTCAGTCGGTCAAAAAAATCAACAGAAATTGACTGACCAATCTCTTTTACAGTTCTTACAGAACTATCAATTGAACATCCGGACGCGGCCATTTTTTCTTCATCCGCTGCTACAATTAAAAATCTATCTAAAAAAACACACGCTCCAGCCGTCATTGAAGAACCATGGGTCGACCATTGCGCAACAAACTTATCTAAATAATTCTGCGAAATTTCTTTCTCCTGAGCGGATAATGGCCGAGATGACGCATAAATCCAAACGCGCGCAGAATTTGGCAAAGAAGGCAGTATTTCTTTAGAGTTCAGCTGCATTTGCAATCAATTCAGCAACATCCAGAACTTTAATATCTCCCTCTTTCTCGAAGTGCTTCACACCATCGGTCATCATCGTATTGCAAAACGGACAGCCAGTTGCAATAATCGTTGCATTGGTTTCCAAGACATCCTCGGTGCGTTCAATGTTGATTTCCTTATTGCCCTTCTCTGCTTCTTTGAACATTTGAGCCCCTCCAGCACCACAGCATAAACCATTTGTCTTACAGCGCTTCATTTCAACAAGTTCAGCATCAAGCTTTTCTATGAGTTCTCTTGGTGCGTCATACACATCATTGGCTCTGCCCAAATAACATGGGTCATGGAAGGTTATTTTTTTTCCTTTAAATGTCCCCCCTCCCTTTAAAGCAAGTTTTCCTGTATTGATCAGATCCTGAATAAGCTGCGTATGGTGAATGACCTCATACGTACCACCCAGTTCTGGATATTCATTTTTCAATGTATTAAAACAATGAGGACAGGCGGTTACGATTCGCTTTACTTCGTAGCCATTAAGTACCTGAATATTCATCATTGCTTGCATTTGAAAGGTAAATTCGTTTCCGGCCCTTTTTGCAGGATCGCCGGTACAACTTTCTTCCGTGCCTAAAACAGCGAACTTCACATTGCAATGGTTCAATATCTTAACCACTGCTTTTGTGATTTTCTTAGCCCGATCATCAAAACTGCCACTGCATCCGACCCAAAACAAAATATCCGGTGTTTCTCCATTTGCAAAGAACTCGGCCATTGTAGGAACCTTTAACGCACTCATAGTCAATTTCCTTTAGTTTATTTTTCAAATACCTGGATGCTAACATTCTTTTCAACCAGGTCAGTAAACTTACCTTCAAATCTTGTTGCACGGACAATGTGGTTGTCAATCCAGTGGTAATTGCCCCCTCTCGGCTTCCCCATCAATAATCCGTGGTAACGAAAACCATTTTCCTGAAGCCATTGCTCAGTTACTTCTCTGTGCTCTTCTAAACGAGAGGTAAAGAATGTAATGATATGTCCTTCGTCAAACCATTTATTGACAGTGTCAAGTGCATCCGGATACAATCCGGCTGTTTTCATGCGCTCCGGTTCCTCATTGGGAATGTCATCGCAAATGGTGCCATCAATATCAATAAGGTAGTTTTTGACATGTTCGGGAAGTACCGGAGACAACTGTTTTCCGTTTTCTTCAAGCGCTATGAGCGCATGTTCGTTACTCTTCATTTGCCCAGTTTAAACGATCGTTTGGTGAAAACTGCCATGGAGCTCCATTGTTTTCAATGTTTGTCAACATGCCTGTAAGTTCAGTCGGCATTTTGGATTCCTCCATAACTAAATAGCGTCTAAGTTCAACAATAATTGAGAGTGGATCAATGTTCACGGGACACTCTTGAACACACGCATTACAAGACGTACATGCCCAAACCTCTTCTTCGGAAATGTAATCACCCAGTAGTGATTTCCCATCCTGATACTCCTTTCCGTTTTTCCTAATATTCTCACCCACTTCTGTAAGCCTGTCCCGCGTATCCATCATGATTTTCCTTGGAGAAAGCTTTTTACCGGTCTGGTTGGCAGGACACGCAGAGGTACATCTTCCACATTCTGTACACGAATAGGCATCCAACAGGTTCTTCCATGTCAAATCAGTAACATCTTTCGCCCCGAAACGCTGAGGTTCAGCTGTTGGCTCAGGAGCAGCTGCGTAGGGATCTGCATTTGGATCGAGCATCAGTTTTACTTCAGCTGTAACCGATTCCATGTTGGCAAACTTCCCTTTCTTTTCGAGATTAGAATAATACGTATTCGGAAAAGCCAAAAGAATGTGCAAGTGCTTGGAAAACGGCAAGTAATTCAAGAAAGCGAATACCATCACAATATGGCCCCACCATCCAATCTGCTCAAGAATGTGGAGTGTATGCACATCCAGTCCGCCAAAAAGCATCGGACCAAGGTTCGAAGAAAGAATAAATCCGTAGGTCAAAGGCTCGCCCGATTCTTTGGAAAGCAAAACTTCGTCGGCCCCATTCATAGTGAAAATACATGCGATGAGCACAATTTCCATAATAAGAATCAGATTCGCATCTTTCATGGGCCAGCCTTTTAACTCTGCCATGTTGAATCTAGGAAGTTTCAGCAGATTTCTACGAGATAAAAATGCAATCGTAGCTATAAAAGCACCCAGAGATAAAAGTTCAATAAAACTTATCATAAACGTGTAAAACCCGCCCAGCGCCTCGTGGAATGTCCGATGTCCACCTGAAAAGCCATCCGCGATGATTTCAATCAATTCTATCTGTGTAATAACAAACGCGACATAAATTAAAAGGTGTAAAAATGCCGCAACTGGCCGGGTAAACATTTTCTTCTGTCCAAGCGCAACCAATACCATGGTTTTCCATCGTTCAGAGGACTTGTCAGAACGGTTTAGAGAGCGACCGAGTAAAATGTTTGAGCGGATTTTCAACGCATTCCAGAGAAATACCCCTGTTCCTGAAATAAACAAAAGTGCAAATACCAGAATAGAAATCATACGTTCAGTTATTTAGTTCCTGTAGAATCCAGCAGTTGACGAAGCTTATCCTCATCCTTAGATGTCAATGGGACGCCCTTGGTTTTGGCTCCGAAAACAGAGAAATGAATGTAACGTTCCGGATGTACCTGAATGTCTTCAACCAGCTCCTGAAGCTCTTTGTTTGTGTTTACCAACTCATTGTACAACTTTTCATCACCAAGCAATTTACCCAAGGTTCCCTCGCCGTTTTTAGCTTGACCAAGAACATCGTTGAAACTTTTCAATGTCTGCGACGCATTGGCAACAACACCTTTAAAATCCGCTGTGACCATATCATCGGTGATCTTCTTGGCATTCCCTACGATTCCCGCAATTTCATCGTTGCTTCGCTTTAAATTTGACGTGATGCTTTCAACGTTATTCATGATTCTACCGAATTTAACGCGCTCCTCACCCACCAGCAATTCCACCTCTTTTGCGACATTTCCAATCCGTTCGATGGCAATTTTAACCTCCTTCATGCTCTTTTCAATTTCTGAGGTGGCTGTGGCATCCCAAAAAGCTGAAACGGAGGTGACCATCTTATCAATGGAAGTCATCATAGCCTGTACTTTTTGAGAGATTGGATCTGCATAGGACTTCACCTGAGACATCATGTCAACGGCTAAACGACCAGGCAAGGTAGCTCCCGGTTTTAAAAATCCTTTTGAAATATCAGCACTGACCATAAGCATCATCCCCTTACTGAATAAATCGAGCGACCCAATTTCTACAGAGGTTCCTTTTGGGAGTTTCACGTCACTGTTCTGAATGGAAAAAGTAACACGAACTTTTTTGTCTTCAGGGTTTTTCGCGACATACGTCACATCGAGTACTTTTCCAACAATCACCCCGTTTAAGGTCACATTCGAAGCAGTTGCAAGCTGACCTGAATTTGGAAAATACGCGTAGTATTTGTCATCTCCTCCAAAGAAACTATTTCCTTTCAAAAAGTTGATGCCAGCCACCAGCAGTGCAATCGAAATGATTGCTATAACACCTGTCTTTACTTCTTTGGAGATTTTCAAAACCTATTTTTGTGCTAATTTAATAGCTTTTTCTAAATTAATTCGTTGCCCGTTCTGGAATGCCACCACAAATGCATGTTGAAATCCTTTTTCCCTGAGCTCATTTTTATAATTATTAGCCCCTTTGTAATCGCCTGTAAACATTCCCACTGTGTATTTAAACAGATTGTCCTGAACATACTCATAAACATCCATTCCTTTAAACTTTTCGCTGTTGAGTGAAACTTTTTTCTCTGAGGTTTCAATTTGAACCCTGAAAATAATTTCATCGCTTACATTGCTGCCAGATGCTTCAATAGAAGAATCTTTTATTGCAACGACCGGTGAATCGTTTATTTTGGAATCAGCCTTCACTACCACACCTTCCAATTCGCTTTTGTAATTTTCAAATGCCGTGAACATGGCTCCTGCCATCTTTCTCTGACCTGTGGTGTCCGCAAGATATTTTTCTTCTGAAGGATTTGTAAGAAAGCCCGTCTCAATCAAGACACTTGGCATAGTAGTTTTATATAAGACTAAAAAACCGGCCTGTTTAACTCCGCGATCATAGCGTCCCAACCGCTTAAATTCTTTCTGAAGTTTATCAGCGAAATTTATCGAATGGTCCAGAAATACAGCCAATTGAAGTTGCCGCGCTATGATGGCATCCGGAGACATGTCAAAGTCTTTGTATTTCGCCCCCTTGTCCTCCTCAAGGTAAATCGTGGCATTTTCACGTTCTGCAACATGCTGTTGTGATTCAGTTCTATGGAGCCCTAATACATAGGTTTCGGCACCATAAGCCGCAGCGCTCGCTGAGTTGGCATGGATACAG
>JBEGVI010000029.1:0-13458 GCA_041178485.1 Bacteroidota bacterium
TCACATCAGGTTTCGACCCGTATGATTATGTGCTTTACATCTTCAACCGTTGGGGAGAAATCATTTTTGAATCACGAAATCCGTATGTAGGATGGGATGGTTCCTATGGTTCGAACAACGAAGTTGAACTCGTACAAGACGGGACCTACACGTGGAAAATAGAATTCAAAACCACAATGAACGACGAACGTAAAATGGTGGTTGGGCATGTGAATGTGATCCGATAAAACAGATATTCACGATTTCTTATTTCATAAAGTTCTTCTTTTCAGGAGTATACTCTTTGCGACTATTTTTATAATTTAGGAGCAAAGTTGAAGTCGTATGGCAACGCTTTGTGAATTTTGTCGTCAATCGTAGAGATAAAACCGAAAAGACTATAATGAGAACTCTTGGAATTCTAATCCTATTCATTTTTCAAATAACCTTCTCACTTGTGTGGGCTCAAACCGCGATGACATGCGGGGGTACTTTAAATCAATGCGGGGGCACCTACCTTGATCCGGGTGGTACGGGCAGTTACGCTGCAAATGCCAATTGTACTCAGACTATCTGTTCCAGTACAGCCGGTCAGTGCGTGACTTTACAGTTTACCTCCGTGAACCTTGAAAGTAATTTTGATTACCTCAGAATTTACAACGGAACGTCAGCCACAGCTCCGCTTCTGGCTACAATTACCGGAACCACCTCTCCTGGAAACGTTACATCTACAACTGGATGCTTAACATTGGTTTTTACATCTGATGGATCAGTTCAAAATTCTGGATGGGCAGCAAACGTAATTTGCACTCCATGTGGATCTCCTCCACCCCCACCACCAGGACCAGTGATAGCCTCTGATTGTTCAGGAGCTGTAAACATTTGTACAAATGCCTCATTCCAGGTGGATCCGAGCGGTTCCGGTTCTGTAACCGAATTTACTTCTGGATCGGTTTCCAATCCAAGTACAAACCCGGGTTCAAGCAATTCAGGATGCCTGCTTTCCGGTGAATTAAACAGTACATGGATGGTAGTGAACATTGCAACCTCAGGAACACTTGAATTCTCAGTAGGCGCTGCCGGAGGATCTGGTTGCCTCGACTGGATTATGTGGCCTTATTCAGGACCTACCACTTGTACACAAATCATCAACAATCAATTGGCTCCGATCCGTTGCAACTGGAATGCAAACTGCCAAAACTTTACCGGAATGGCAACACCGTTGCCCGCCGGTGGACTTGCCGGCGACTTCGAACCTGAACTCAACGTGACATGTGGGCAGCGTTACCTGATTTGTTTATCTAACTACAGTTCTCAAACTACCTCCTTACCGCTTAACTTTTTCGGCACTTCAACAATCAGTTGCTCCACATTCACACCAATCACAGTCAATTCAGCGACTATTTGTCCGGGCCAAAGTGCCACGCTCACGGCAAGTGGAGGCAATACCTATTCGTGGACTCCATCGACGGGATTGAGTTCGGCATCAGGTGCTACAGTTACAGCCAGTCCCTCCACTACAACTACCTATACCGTAACCGGTGTTGGAGCGTGCGGCTCAGGAACTGCAACCTCGGTTGTTACCGTATTGCCTGCGAATGACCCAACATGCACCCCCATTACTTGTTCTGCCACGGCTTCAAATACAGGTCCTTACTGCCCCGGAGCAACCGTTCAATTGAATGCTACCGGAGGTGGAACCTACTCCTGGACAGGACCAGGTGGCTATACTTCAAATGTACAAAACCCATCTATCCCTAATGCGACAACTGCCAATGCCGGGGTTTACACAGTAACTGTAAATGTCAGTGGATGTACCGCAACTGCCTCAACAACGGTCGTTGTCAACCCAACACCCACCATAAGTGCGGGCAGTCCCGTGTCGATCTGTGCGGGTGCTAATACTACACTCACAGCCACTGGTGGTTCCACTTACACTTGGTCACCTGCAACAGGGCTAAGTGCGACGAACAGTGCGTCCGTGACGGCCACTCCTTCAGCAACGAGCACATACACCGTAACCGGAACCAGCGCAGCCGGGTGTACCGCAACCAATTCAGTAACGGTAACGATCAATCCGCTACCAACAATTAGTTCAACCCCGGTTTCTGTGTGTGCAGGAGGAACAGTTCCAGTAACCGCGAGCGGAGGCAGCACTTACACCTGGTCTCCTGCAACCGGACTTTCCGGTACCAGCGGGGCAACTGTAAACTTCAACGGAGCATCCACCACCACGTACACCATTACCGGTACAAGTGCGCAGAACTGTACCGGCTCTGCAACGGTTTTAGTAACTGTAAATCCTTTGCCTACAATTACAGGAAACAATGTCGGTGTTTGTAATTCCGGTTCTGTTGACGTGAATGTAGCCGGAGCAAGCAGTTACACCTGGTCACCTGCAACGAATTTAAGTGGGACCACGGGAGCAACTGTGACATTTACGGCAGGAACTACAACGACCTACACGATAACTGGAACAAATGCAAACAACTGTACCAATACGCTGTCGCTGACAGTAACTGTAAGTAGTGGTGTACTTGTTAATGCAGGTCCGGATCAGGCTGAATGTCAAGGAACACCAATCACGTTAACTGCTACAGGAGCCAATGCATACAGCTGGACCGGCGGCGTAACCAATGGGCAGTCCTTCAATCCTGCTGTCGGAACACTTACTTATACAGTAACCGGGACAGATCTTGCGGGTTGTACAGGCACAGATGATGTTCAAGTAACAATTAACCCAAACCCAACCGTTGGGGCTGGTCAGGACCAATCGTTCTGTGCAGGGACATCCACAACACTCAATGGATCAGGCGCAGATAGTTACACCTGGTCAAACGGGGTGCAAAATGGTGTCAATTTTACCCCTAACGCTACCGCAACTTACACCGTTACAGGAACCACAGTTGACGGATGCACAGGGACAGATCAGGTAGTTGTCACAGTCAATCCATTGCCTGTGGTCTCTGCCGGAGCAGACGTAGCCATCTGTCTTGGAGAATCAGTGACCTTAACAGGCTCAGGGGCAACAAGCTATTCCTGGAATAACGGCGCAAATAATGGTGTGGCTTTTACCCCCACTTCTGCAGGAACTACAACCTATACCGTGACAGGCACCTCTGCCGGTTGTACCGGAACAGATCAGGTGAATGTTGTTGTTGAAGCAGCACCAGTAGTTTCTTTCTCGCCGGATATTACTACCGGATGTGCCCCATTAACCGTAAACTTTACGAACAACACCTCTTCAGGGACGAACTGTACCTGGTTGATCGGAGGGACAAATGCCCAGCTCACGGGTTGTGGCACGGTAACTTACACATTCATGAACGGTGGATGTTATGATATTACCTTAACTGTCTCAAGTGCAACGGGATGCGTTAGCACACTCACCGTTCCGGATATGATTTGTGCTGAAGACCAGCCGATAGCATCATTCAGTCCTTCATCCTCACAGGTAGAGATGCTTGATGGAATTGTTGACTTTGACAACGAGACCATCGGTGCAACCTCCTACGTCTGGGATTTCGGAGATGGCTCCGAGACATCCACAACAGAAAATCCAACCCATGATTTTGGCGGGTTGGCAGTCGGAAATTATACCGTTACTTTAATAGCTACATCCCCTGCAGGTTGTGTTGATACCGCACAGAGTGTAATTCAAGTGTATGAAGAACTTATTTTTTATGTCCCCAATACGTTTACACCTGACGATGACGACTTCAACCAGACGTTCCAGCCCATTTTCACCTCCGGTTTCGATCCGTTGGATTTCAATATGAAGATTTTTAACCGCTGGGGTGAAATCGTATTTGAAACCAATGATGCGACCGTGGGTTGGGATGGCTCTTACGGGTCAAACAATGAAGTGCAGATGGTACAGGATGGTGTCTACACTTGGAAGATCGAGTTCAAAACAACCAAAAACGACGAACGAAAAATGGTCGTGGGTCACGTGAACATCTTAAGGTAAACTATCGAACTGACCGGAGAAATAAATCAAGATTCTTTTCGCTGAAAAAGAGAGAAGAACAATCCACCCATGACTGCTCCGTAGAGGGAACTGTTTAAGGGACGTGAGGTGATTGCGCAAGAACCTGAAGAGCAGCCAATGAAATGATAGTACAGGTATCCCAAAATCAACCCTAGCACTGCTCCGGCTACAGTAACTTTATTTTGGCGAACCCACTGCTTAATTTTCATAATTAAAAAAGAACACGAAGTTAAGTTATAATTGACTTGAATAATCGTTTAAGCATCGGTTTTCTATTTCAATTCGCTTTTCTATGTGTTCTTCTAAAAATGCACCTCTCAAGAAAGAGGTAATTTCTGCTTTGCAAAATTTTTCTGCCTGTGCTACTGTTTCAACCACCAATACCTTCGCGGAAAAATATGTCCATTCTCTGAGACTTCTTTTCAAAGCGCATCATTTCGAAATCTCTGAAACGTTCTTCCATTCTTATTCCATCCTACTTGAATCTAAAAAATTCCCTCTGCTTAAAGTCAATAGTGTTATCACTCTCTATCAACGTTTTAAGAATTATCCTCCTATTTTTTCTGACCTTAAACTTCTTTCTAAACTGATCCATGTTTCTAATTCTTCGGAAAAACTCTGGGAAGCAGTTATATTGAATATTGGAAAAAACTCGGGGGACCGTAATTTGCAGTCAGCCCGAATTCATTTGCTGTCACTTTGTGTAAATCGAAAAATACTCACTGAAAAGTATCTTGAGCACTACTCTTTTGTTGTAAATCTGATCCTCGAAACCTGTCTGAAAGAGTCTCAGATAAAATCGCTGAAAAAAGGATTGAAAAAAGAAGATGACCATCATTTGAATTTTCTGATGCATCGCCTGGACCAAATGATCCAAAAAGGCAAATCAGGTCTCGAGATTTCAAATGTCTACACCCGCCATTTCACCCTCCCGGACGAAAACATTCGTTTTGATGAATTATTTAAAAAATTCATTTTCACGATGGACGAAAAATTCAATGACGCATACTTGATTGCTCTTAAAAAATATGAGTTGCTCAAATTCTATCACGTATTCAAACTTCGACCAGCACTTTTCGATGACCTTATGGAAATCGATCTTGCAGAGGGAAAATCGTTGAAACTGTTCAAAGCGCTTTTTAAGAACTTTCATCTTTCGGAAACAATGATTGTGCGATTCTTCAGTAACGAATTGGAAGAAACAGAATGGTTTGATCACATGCTCAAAGGAAACAACCTTATTACCGCAAAAGGAATGTTCTTCACACTCACAAAAAAAGGAGCCCATGCCTTTCGTGAACTACCCTACGACAAACATCTCGAAGTTAAAGATGCACTCATTTATTGTGAGCTTGTTTCTAAGATAGGTGATCCGATCTATGCCATGCGTGCCATGCGGTGTTTTCACGATAGAACGAAGACCGATTTCTGGATTAAAGCACTGTGTCAGTTATTTGAGAAGGGGGTCTATATCCGCGATATTCGAGAAGTAGCCGACTACATTCAAGACAAAGTTTTTCATCGTCAGGAAACCCTGGATCTAAAACATATCAAATTAGAAAATCTCATGAGAAATGTACACATCTGGCATCATGAATTGAATTTCAAAAAGATCTTTGGTACAGGTATTAAAGAAAGATTTCCAAAGCGTAATATCCCTGTATTTGAAACCGAGTTTGACAATAAAAAATATGTGATCAGACAAATCTTAAAACCAATAGAACTCTATGCTGAGGGAGAAACACTTCATCATTGTGTGTTTACCTATAGAAGAAGTTGTGCAAAAGGCCAAACCAATATTTTTTCATTAAAAATTAAAGATCATGAGAATAAAGAACTTCCACTCATAACCATCGAAGTAGTTCAAGATTCTATTGTTCAGGCGAAAGGCAATTATAACCGCACACCAAATGCTGTCGAAGAGCACCTGATCGATCTTTGGGCGGATGAAAACGAGCTCTACAATGAAACCAAAGGAGAGTACAATGAGGCTGTTTAACCGCAATTTAAATTCGATTTAGGGAGCGATTAGGGACTTAAACCAAGGGATTTCGTACATTTATCCCGTGGATTTCGACGTAGTCAAAGCTTTGCACATCATCTTCGTGGTCAGCTGGTTTGCCGGACTGTTTTACATGGTTCGACTTTTTATTTACCACACCGAAGCACAGGTTCGGACCGAATCGGAGCGGCGTATTCTCAGTGAGCAATTCGAACTTATGGAGAAAAAACTCTGGTGGATCATCACGACACCGGCTATGGTTCTCACGGTAATTTTCGGTACCTGGATGATTTTGTTGAATGCTGAATACTACCTTTCCCAAGGATGGATGCACCTGAAATTAGGCTTTGTGGTCGTGCTGTTGATCTACCATTTTCTTTGTCAGAAAATCATGAATGATCTGCGCAAAGGCCGATTCAACTGGTCATCCAATGGACTCCGTGTCTGGAACGAGGTGGCCACACTTATCCTTGTTGCTGTAGTATTTCTTGTAGTCATGAAAGATTCTCTGAACTGGATCAAAGGTACCGTTGGCTTTTTCGCAGTTGCCATTGCGCTCATGCTTGGAATTAAGATGTACAAGCTTTTACGGAAGGGGCAATAATTGGTCTTCATTGAGATTTAGCTATCTTTATTCCAAAATTATTTTCCATGTACAGCAACATTCTTGTAGAACAAAAGGGACACATTCAGATCATTGTCATCAATCGACCATCGCAGTTAAATGCATTGAACAAAGAGACGATTGCTGAATTGCACCAGGCCTTGGATCATGCAAACAACGACATCGGAACAGGCGTGGTCATCCTGACTGGATCAGGTGAAAAATCCTTTGTTGCCGGCGCCGATATTAAAGAATTCGCACACTTCAGTATTGCAGAAGGAGGCCAACTGGCGCAAAAAGGACAGGAGTTGCTCTTCAGTTTCATAGAAAACATGACTACCCCTGTGATTGCTGCTGTAAATGGTTTTGCCTTGGGAGGAGGACTTGAACTTGCCATGGCCTCTCATATTCGCGTGGCTTCTACCAATGCACGGATGGGGTTACCTGAAGTATCTCTTGGTGTGATCCCGGGTTATGGCGGAACGCAACGCTTAACACAACTCGTTGGCCGTGGAAAAGCAAATGAAATGGTCTTTACCGCAGGGATGATCAAAGCAGATGAAGCCTTGAATTGGGGATTGGTAAATTATGTCGTTGAACCTGAGGAATTGATGGTCAAAGCAGAAGAGATCGCAACAAAAATACTTGCAAATTCAGCTACAGCCATTGCATCCGCTATCCGATCAATCAACGCCAACTTCCAGGATGGAGTGAACGGCTACCATACAGAAATCGAAGAATTTGGAAAATGTTTCGGTACTGCAGACTTTAGAGAAGGGACCACTGCTTTTCTGGAGAAGCGTAAACCGAACTTCAGAGGGTAATGTCTAACCCTATACGTAAATTACTTGGCCAGACAGCTATTTATGGCCTCTCGAGCATCGTTGGACGTTTGCTCAACTATTTGCTTGTTCCTCTATACACTCAGGTTTTTGCCCATCCATCGCATTATGGTGTTGTATCAGAATTGTACGCCTGGGTAGCCTTCCTGATCGTTTTTCTTTCTTTTGGGATGGAAACGGCATTTTTCCGTTTTCTTCAAGAGTCCGACGATAAGGAAAAAGTTTTTCTGAATGGCTTTCTAACCGTTATTGGAGTCAACATTCTTTTCTTTATTTCGCTGCTCTTTTTCAATCAACAAATCGCGGACCTGATGTTGTTCTCTGAACATAATGAATACATCATACTGCTCGGTGCGATTGTTTGTATAGATGCCATTACGGCGCTACCTCTGGCAAAACTAAGAGCAGACGAACGAGCAATGCGCTTCGCGTCGATTCAATTTACGTCTATTGCAGTAAATATTGGGCTCAACCTGTTTTTGATGCTGTATCTTTTTGATCCGGCCCGTCCTGAAGAAGGCGTGCTTTTTATCCTTTTTGCAAATTTGATCGCCTCGCTGGTAAAGCCCCTGATGCTCTACAAGGATTTCCTTACAATCCGCCTAAAGTTCGATTTTGTGCTTGCCAAAAGAATGCTGTGGTACGCGTTTCCGCTGGTCATTGCCGGTTTTGCAGGAATTATCAATGAAACCCTCGACCGTATTCTACTCAAACACGTAATCTTTGATGCCTCGGACCCGACTTCTCTCGTAACTGCTGAAACCCAGGTAGGCATCTACAGCGCGTGTTACAAGCTAGCGATGCTTGTTACGATCCTGCTCCAGGCCTACCGCTATGCAGCCGAACCCTTTTTCTTCGCGCAGATGAAGTACGAAGAAAAGAACAAGGTGTACATCAAAGTAATGAACTTCTTTGTCGGGATGGTTTGTCTTGTATTCCTGCTCGTTTCGCTGAATATAGATGTTTTCAAACATTTCATTCGAAATGAAGCCTATTGGGATGGGTTGCCGGTGGTTCCTATACTGTTGATTGCAAATGTTTTTCTTGGTATTTATTACAATCAAAGCATTTGGTACAAGTTAAGCGGCAAAACTAAATTCGGTGCATATATTGCCATTGGAGGAGCCACACTCACCGTGCTTATCAATTTAACCTTCATTCCTTTGTATGGATTTTATGCAAGTGCCTGGGCTACCTTGATCGTTTATGGCTTCCAGATGGTTGTTTCCTATTTCCTCGGACAACGCTATTATCCAATAAAATACAACCTCAAAAAGTTCTTCCTTTACTTTGGCCTGGCGGTCGGTATTTTTATGTTTACCCAATGGGCTGCGATCCCTGACCCATATATTCGGTTGGGAGTACACAATCTGCTCATCCTCGGGTACGTTTTAGTGGTGTATACACTGGAAAGAGCTACATTTAAAATAAGCGCCTGATTTTGTTAATTGCTTTGTTGATTACTACTCCGTCCGCCTCTTATCCTTCGATGAGTAAATGTCTATTTTTGATCTAACTTGAACACGTTATGCAGGTAAAAGTTAAAAACACTTCCGGAAATTCCTTGCCGAATTATGAAACCTTATCCTCAGCAGGAATGGATGTTCGAGCCGTATTGAATGACCCGGTTACATTAAAACCATTGGAACGTACTTTGATTAAAACAGGACTTTTTCTGGAGATTCCGCAAGGATTCGAATGTCAGGTTAGGCCTCGCAGCGGTTTAGCCCTAAAAAAAGGGTTGACCGTATTAAACAGTCCTGGCACGATCGATGCTGATTACCGAGGTGAAGTAGGCGTCATTCTGATCAACCTTTCCTCAGAAGAAGTAGTGATAGAAAACGGAGAACGCATCGCGCAACTTGTTTTCGCAAAAGTGGAACAGGCACAGTGGGAAGAATCAGAAGAATTGAGTGACACAGATCGTGGATCCGGTGGTTTTGGGAGTACCGGAGTGAAGTGAGAATGACAGGGATTAAAAAGAAGATAAAAGGAAAGGTTGATGATGTCGAATCGCCGATCCTAAAATAAGAATTAAAGAAATGAAAGTAATTGTACCAATGGCAGGACGGGGAAGCAGGTTGCGCCCGCATACATTGACTGTTCCAAAACCGCTTGTTCCTGTTGGAGGAAAACCCATCGTGCATCGACTGGTGGAGGATATTGCCGCTGTCTGCTCCGAAAAAATAACCGAAATTGGTTTCGTGATTGGCGATTTTGGAAGTGAGGTGGAACAGGAACTTCTCTCTGTGGCTGAAAAACTTGGTGCGAAAGGATCTATCCATTATCAGGACAAACCTCTGGGAACTGCGCATGCGGTGTTGTGTGCCAAAGAACTTCTGGACGGTCCGGTAGTCGTTGCTTTCGCAGATACACTCTTCAAAGCCAATTTTAAAATCGACTCATCTGATGAGGGCATCTTATGGGTGAAGCAAATTGAAGATCCCAGCGCTTTCGGCGTGGTAAAACTCAATGCATTGGGAGAAATTACCGACTTTGTAGAAAAACCAAAAGAGTTTGTATCCGACCTGGCCATGATCGGTATCTACTATTTCAAAGATGGTGTGCGTCTCCGAGGAGAACTCGAATACCTCATCGACAACAACGTGATCAAAGGAGGTGAATACCAACTGCCTGATGCATTGCGACGGCTGACAGAATCCGGATGTAAATTCAAACCGGGAGAGGTCATCGAATGGCTGGATTGCGGCAATAAAGAAGTGACCGTGCATACCAACCAGCGCGTGCTGGAATATGACTATGAAAAGAATAAAGCGATGGTGTCGGAATCCGCGCACATCCACGATTCTGTCATTATTCCGCCGTGTTACATCGGGGACGACGTAACCATCGAAAATTCTATTGTAGGACCACATGTTTCCCTTGGAAAAGGCACAAAGATTTCCAACACTGTCATCAGCAATTCGATCATTCAACAATCAAGTTTAGTCTCACAGGCTGTCATAACCAACTCTATGATTGGATCACACGCAAGCTTCAAAGGGATGGCACGCGATTTAAGCCTTGGAGACTTTTCCACCATTGAAGAATGATCTTACGTTTCTCCATAGCGTTTCTTTTGACAGTTTTTCTGTTTAGCTCCTGTTCCTCAAGCCGCAAGGCAAGCTCAGAGGTTTTTTCAGCTGCAGAATTTCCATTCATCGAAGCGTTTCATGAAGGGAATCGATATAAATTGAGAGGCCAATACGATGAAGCGATTGCCTCCTTTGAAAAATGCCTGACCTATAAATCAGATCAGGATGCGGTGTACTATGCACTTTCAGAATTATACCTGTTGAAAAATCAGGCTCAACGTTCAGCTGAGTGTATTAAAAAAGCTGCCGAGCTAGATCCAAAGAACAAATGGTATATTCAGGAGTTGGCGTACATGTATTTCGATCAGAAAAACTATCCGGAAGCAATACGCAGCTTTGAAAAACTTGTGAAATTAGAACCGGAAAATATTGAATGGCTCTACGGCTATGCTGAAAGTTTATCGAAAGGCGGAAAAACAGGCGATGCGATCAAGGCCCTTGACAGAATGGAAAATGAACTCGGTGTGCAGCCCGAACTTGCCATACAAAAGTTCAAACTCTACGTCGATTCCAGGCAAGAATCCAAAGCCATTGATGAAATTCAGAAGGCTCTGAAGGTGTTTCCAGATAACACTCAACTTTTGGGGACGCTGATCGATCATTATTTTCAAACGCGACAAGAGGCGAAAGCCATCGGATTATTGGAACAGTTGATCAGTTCGGATCCTGACAACGGAAGAGCGCACCTTGCACTGGCAGATGTGTACAGACAGCAGGGGAAGATGAAAGAAGCCTTGGGTGAACTCAAGGAAGCATTCAGGAGCGAAGAAGTTGACCTGGATACCAAAATGAAAATACTCATCAGTTTTCAGGAACTGAACTACAAAATCGAACCGGAAATGTACGAACTGGTAGACATCATGGTATCGATGTATCCGTTTGAAGCCAAAGCCCACTCCATTCATGGGGATTACCTCAATGCAGCCGGAAAAACGACAGAAGCACTGGCAGCATATAAAGAAGCACTGAAATATGACAAAGACCAATACCCCATCTGGAAACAAGTACTGATCATGGAGTATGAGGCCTCGGATTTCAAATCACTTTATGAGGACAGCCGCTCGTGTCTTGAATTCTTCCCTACCATACCTACCGTTTATTTACTGCATGGTTTGTCAGCAAATCAAACCAGAAATTTCTCCGTTGCACTTGAAACACTGATGACAGGAAAAGACCTCATCATCAATGACCCGGCACTAGAGGCAGAAATGTACGGACAGATCGGTGAGGCCTATTTTGGCTTGTCGAAAATTGCAGAAGGAAAAGAAAATTTTGAAAAAGCACTTAAACTGGATCCTGAGAGCTTGCTGCTCAAAAACAATTATGCATTTCAACTCGCCGGTGTCAAGACAGATCTGGATGCCGCTGAAAAATTGATTGACGAGGTTTTAAAGAAGGAAAGCAGATCCGGTCAATTTCTAGACACGAAAGGCTGGATTCTCTTTCAAAAAGGCAACTACAAAGAAGCAGTAAGGATCTTGGAGGATGCCTACCACATCGAGCCTTCAGACAAATACATCACCGAGCACCTTGGCGACGCACACGCAAAAAATGGGAACATTTCTTCTGCGCTGGAATTCTGGAAACGTTCACTTGAACTGGGATCAGAAAATAAAGTATTGAAGAAGAAAATTGAAAAAAAGGAATACTATGATCCGATCTATTAATGTTTTATTATTGGCCGGTGTATTCCTGCTGTCCTGTGCAAAAAAGATGACCGAAACGGAGCGCGTGAAATTGGCCAGAAAAAAAACACCCGAACTAGTGATGGTCATGGACAGCCTTTCACACAAAAAGCCCGATTTTTTCTATACCAAGATCGCTACAGAGTTTTCCGACACGAACAGAAATCTCAACTTCAAAACATCTGTTCGCATGGTCTGTGACAGTGCGATAAATACACTCATTACATATGCCAATATTCCGGTGGTAAATGCAATGATCACGAACGATTCCGTCACAATCGTAAATAAAAGAGACAAATGTTACATCAAACAGAGTTTGGGGTTTATTAAAGAAAATTTCGGTGTGGACTTCAATTACCGCAATCTCGAGGAACTTATTCTGGGTATGCCATTGGACTATGATACCACACAGAAGTACTTTCAGATTCACGACCCATACAATTACACCCTTTCATCACACAAAAAAAGGGATCTAAAACGAATAGACCGCATGGATCGTGGTCCAAAGGAGGATGTGATAATCAAGTATTTCCTCTCCGATTCACTCAATTCCCTCAAAGGAATGCACATTGAAAGTCCGTCTGATTCCACCACCATTCAAGTAGATTATCTGAGTCGTGAAAATCAGAAAGGATTTGAAATTCCAAAAGATGTTTACATCATTATCACCTCTCCAAGAAACCAGATCCGCATCTCGATGACCTACAACAAGACCGAAATCGATGAACCTCAACCTTTGCCATTTGTAATCCCTGAAGGCTATGAATCCTGTGAATAAATTGCTCGTTTTATCACTGCTCCTGTTATTTTTCAGTTCGGCTTACGGACAGACGAGTGATAAGTTAAAAAAAGAACAGCAACGGCTGGAGAAGAAAATTACCAATACCAAAAGTCTGCTTAAAAAGACAAAAAGCAGTACGGCTGCCACCCTGAATACACTTAAAGTCATAGACAATCAGATCCGATTCCGAGAGGAGCTTGTAAACAATTATGACAACCAGGTGCGTACGGCAGAAATAAGGATAACCGAGAAAAACAGAGAAATACGTAACCTTTCTGAGCGAATTGAAAAGCTAAAAAGACAGTACAAAAAACTGCTTCTTTATGCCTACAAACACCGCAGCAACTATGGAAAGATGATGTTTATTTTTTCGGCAAGCGACTACAATGAAGCCCGAAAACGAAGTGCTTACCTCGAAAAGATCGCAGACCTGCAGAAAAAGCAATTCAACATTATCCGCCAGCATCAGCATTTGCTTG
>JBEGVI010000030.1:0-9604 GCA_041178485.1 Bacteroidota bacterium
TCCGGCAAAAAGGGTTTCGAAAGGTAATCAGATGCCCCATAAGTCATACATTTCTCATATTCCGATCGCGTAGCATTTGCCGTAAGTGCCAGAATCGGCAACCCTGAAATGCTGGAATCTCCTCTTATTATGCGCATGGCCTCAAACCCATCCATAACTGGCATTTGCATGTCCATGAGAACAACATCAAAGGTTTCTTTTTCAAGAGCCTCAAGAGCCAACTTTCCATTCTCTGCAATGGACACCCTCACGCCCATATCCTCAAGCAAATCCCTTGTGACCATTTGATTGATAAAATTATCCTCAACTATCAAGACGCGGCAACCCTTCAGCATAGAAAAATCATGAGGCACTGATTTTTGCATCAGCACAGCATTTGACTTCGCTTTCTCAAAATTCAGGTTCACTTTAAACGTACTGCCTATTCCTTCTGTGGACTCGACTGAAATCTCACCTGAGTGAAGCGACACTAACTTTTTCACAATCGTTAAACCCAGCCCGGTCCCTCCATATTCCCTGCTCGTGGCATTCTCGGCCTGAGTGAAGGCCTCAAAGATTCCATCCAGCATCTCCGTTCGCATTCCAATCCCGGTATCGTGAACAATAAACTGAATAGTGATTTTATCATCCGTCTCTGATTCCATTAATTTCACAGAAAGCAACACATTGCCCTCATGGGTGAATTTTAGCGAATTCCCGATCAGATTGTAAAGAATTTGATTTATCACGACAGGATCTCCAATGATAAACTGTGGAACTTTCTCATCCAGTTCAAAAACCACCCTGATGCCCTTTATACTGGCCTTAATTTCCATAACTTCGATCAGAGAATGGAGCAATTCGACGAGATCAAAAGAGACATTGTTGACCTCCATCTTGCCGGAATCTATTTTTGATAAATCAAGTATGTCATTGATAATTCCCATGAGCTGATTCGAGGAACTCACGATCGCACGCAAATAACTTTGCTGTTTTTCATCGAGTCGCGTTCTCTCCAGCAAATTGACGATTCCAATAATTCCATTCAATGGAGTTCGGATTTCGTGACTCATATTGGCCAAGAACTGGGCCTTGAGTTCAGAGGCATGTTCTGCGGCCCTTCGAGCGTTTCTCAACTCTTCCTTGTACTTAATTTCACCGGTGATATCACGAGCAACTACCTGAAATCCCATCATCTTATTGCCTCTTTTGAGGAGGTGAATGTTTTGACCAAGCCACAATTCCCCGCCATTTTTGAGCGTAATTGGAATTTCGAGGTAGGCATTGGAAATATCCTTGCGAATCATCTGCTGAAAAAATGCCGTATTTCTTCGTCTGAAATCATTTCGAACAAGTACATTGTAGGACGTGAGGTAAAGTTCCTCTCTTTCATATCCTGTACATTGAATCGCCGAGGGATTTAAATAGGTGAAATTACCCGAGGAGTCAATCCTGTAAATAATGTCGCTAACATTGTTCACCACTTGCTCAAAGAATTGCTCCGTTTCGCGCGATTCAAATCCGGTCGAATCTATTTCTGATTTGTGTTTCCGTATTTTTTCAAATCTGTCAAACGTAAAATTAATTTCGGCTCTTAACTCAGGCTCAAGAACAGGCTTGGATACTATGCCGTAATGTCCGATCTTTTTCACCTCACTCACGGTGAGGTTATCCGGGCTGGAAGTCAAAAAAATGACCGGCAAGTTAAGTCGGCTTGTAAGGTTGTTCGCCAGGGTAAGTCCTTGCTCTTTCTCATGAGGCTGAAAATCCATCAGGATCAAATCGGGAACTTTGTCCTCAATACGTTTTAAAGAGGCATCTCCCAAATGAGCAGTGCCAACCAGAGTATGTTCTGTCTTTTTAATCGTTTTCGACAGCGAATCGAGCGTTCGGGGATCACTTCCAATAAAAAATATATGTAAGTGCTTGTACATAAAATATACTATGATGCATTGATTACTTCTCTTCGGACCGTATTCACCTCGTCTATTAACCGGGAGGGATCAAAAGGTTTTTGAAAAAACTTCTTGGCACCAACCATTGTCGCAAAATAGTTGAGGTCCTCTTGATCTACCGTTGAAATGATGAAAACCGGACAGCTGAATTGAGTGAAATAATCTATCAGTTCACGGGCGGATACGCCCGAGAGCAATAAGTCCGTTATGATAAGATCCGGTTCGTACATGTGTAAGAACGGTTCAAATGTATGGATAGTTTCTACATGAAGAACCTGATATCCATCAGATTTAAGCCGATCCAGCAGGATTCCCGAGAGGACCGGATCATCCTCAACAAGTACAATTTTCATAGTTAATTCGTGGTTATAAAGCACAAGATTAGGACGACTCAGAGGCAATGTACTTCAAAATTCAGCAGGATGATCGTTTTTTTAAATAAACAGGGGCGATGCTCGTCATCTTTCGTCCTACTTTTACATCACTTAAAAACAAAGACAAAAAACCTATGAAATGTATACTCGTAGATGATGACTCAGTGAGCCGTCAGATGATCAAAGACTTTATTACTGACAAGAAAGAATTGGAACTGCTTGCTGAATTTGAAAACATGGAGGACAGCTTGAAATTTTTAAATTCAACGGATGTTGACCTCATCTTTCTGGATGTTGAACTACCCGGAATGAATGGCATTCAGTTTTTGGAAGAATTCAAACCAAAAGCACGAATTATTCTCATCTCTGCAGAAGAAAAATATGCAGTAAACGGATTTAATCTGGAAGTCAGTGATTATTTGCTTAAACCGGTCTCTCTGGCCAGATTTAACCGTTCAATAGACAAGATTCTTTCGGAACATCGTATCGATCCTAAACATGATTTTCTATTTATCAAGGATAAAGGCGTCTATCAAAAAATCTTGATACCGGAAATACAATACATTCAATCTTCAAGTGAATATGTAACTATTCACACCAAACAAAAAAGAATCATGCTCTATTCTTCGATGGAAGGTATGCTCAATAAACTTCCTTCCAATTTCAAGCGAGTTCACCGTTCATACATCGTGAACATTGACGCTATTGAAAAAGTGAATGGGAATTCTTTGGAGGTAAACAAACAATTCATTTCAGTGAGCAAAACGTATCATGAAAGCATCATGAGTGAACTTGGAATAAAAATGAAAATGACGCACGAGATCTATTAATCCATAAGTGCCTGCATAGCTGTCAGAACTTTTTTCAAAATGATTTGCACTTTCCGGCATTTTTCAGAAAGCTGGTTCGTAAGAACAGTCGAATCTGAGGCCTCTTGCTCTATTTCTATGATTAAATCACTTGCTTCAAAAACTTTAAAAAGTTGTAAAGTAGGTTTCAACTGATGAGCTACATCTCGAATACCTAAAATATTTGACTCTGCCAGATTCGTTTCTAAAATCTGAAGCAGCCGAGGTGCATTTTGAAGAAAAGTCTGAATGATCGTTTTCACAAACGCCTCATCTCCACCTGCTAAAGCTTGAATCTCTGAAAGTGAAAATAAGTGCTGATCTGATTTACCGTCGTGATTGACAACTTGATGTGCCTCTTTCAATCCAAGGACCTCAGCGATTGTGTCAAGCAAAACCTCTTTTTTATAGGGCTTCGGAACGTGGGCATTCATCCCTAACGCCATGTAATGTCGTGTATCGTCCGCAGTGGCATTTGCCGACAGTGCAATGATGGGAATTGACGACTCCAATTCCATTCGAATTTTTTTTGTGGCAGTCAGGCCATCCATCACGGGCATCTGAACATCCATTAAAATAATATCAAACGATGAAGACTGCTGCAACACATCAAGTAATTCCTGACCATTTTTGACAATCTCATGAGAGATATTTTCTTTGCTTAAAATTGTGGTTAACAGAAGTGTATTCAGCTCATTGTCCTCGGCAACCAACACACGAACGTGCTCAAGAACAGAAGACGTTTGCGCAGACTCAACCACAGAACTACCCGCCTTAACTTTTGGCAAAGTCAATTCAAAGCTGAATTCCGAACCTTCTCCCCGCACACTCTTCACGCGAATGTCTCCTCCCATTTTACGGACAATTCCTCTTGAAATAGATAATCCAAGTCCTGTACCGCCAAATTTTCGGGAGATACCCGCATCTTCCTGAACGAACGTTTTAAAAATACTTTCAATGTTTTGAGGATCTATGCCAATTCCACTGTCACTAATTCTGAATTCAATGTGCTGTTGATCTTTAAGATCCTCTAAAAGATCCGCACGCAGTTCCACACTTCCTTTTTCCGTAAACTTGATGGCATTGTTTACAAGATTCAGAAGAACCTGATTTAACTTAGTGGGATCCGACTGAAGCGACGAAGAAATCTTCGCATCCAGTACGCATTTAAACTCGATTCCTTTCTTTTTAGCCTGCGCCTTGAACCCCAGTTCTAACTGCTCGAAGACAGAAAACAGATTAAATGGAATTTCCTCCAACTCGATGTGTCCGGATTCGATCTTTGAAAAGTCAAGTATATCGTTAATGATCACCAATAAATTTTGTGCAGATGTTTTTATGGCATTGACGAAGGTTGTCTGTTCCTCTGAAAGTTCAGAATCACTGATTAAATCTGTCATTCCAACTATCACATTCATTGGAGTTCTAATTTCATGTGACATGTTGGCGAGAAACAGTTCCTTGGCCTTCACCGAACTCAACGCAACCTCTTTCGCCGTGTACAAATCGTTCTCCATGAGCTTTCGTTCAGTGATATCGACATGAATACCCATTGAACCAATTACTTCATTCTTTTCGTTGAAGATTGGAGCACCGGAGATGATAATGTATATGACACTCCCATCCTTTTTCCTGATCCTGCGCTCGTACACATTGGAAATCCCTTCCCGACGTTTGAGATTCAATTCATCCGAATACTCCAGGTCCTCCTCCAGAGCAAATAATTCTGGAGCATTTTTACCAAGTAACTCTTCTTCAGTATATCCTGTCATTTTGCAAAATGCGGGATAAACTTTGGTAATATTTTCGTGCAGGTCAACTTCTATCAATCCGAATTCGAGATTCTCGATGATCTTGCTGTACTTGTCCTCCGTTTTTAAAATGTTCTGCTGATGGATAAGGTATTCCGTTATGTCTGTATACTTCCAGGTTTGACCGGCGTATGCTCCATGTTCAAAAACCGGAATAAAATCACGCTCCAGCGTACGTCCGTCCTTCAAACGAAGCCGTTCTCCCGTTACGATTTGCTTGTCACGAAGACACTTGTAGATGCCGCTTAAGAAACCTTCAGGATCTTCAAATAGTTCTTTTGCACGCTCTGAAGCTTCAGAACAATCCATTCCCTTGTATTGATCCGGATGGTCGGGCAATCCAAATAAATCACAGAACAATTGATTTACAAAAACGATTTTACGATCCTGATTTTCAGACAATACAGCTGAATTCAACGAGGCCAATAAGGTCTGCAAGCGCGTCGATGTATCGATGAGTTGCTCATGGTAACTGTTCAGATACTTTGACAATTCATCCATTTCAGTTTTCACCTCACGGTCACGCATAAATTGCGAAGCGTCATAGGGCGATGTATCGGCCGAACCAAAATCTGAATCTACTATTCCAAACTTCAAAAGATTCCTCGAATCGTTGAGAACCGGCGCTCCTAAAAAAGCAAATGTTGAATTTGACTCATCAAAGCAAAAGGTACCCGAAAAACGAAGCGGAGTATCCTCAATCACAAGAAGGAGCCATTGCCGTTCAACTTGATTTTTCTTGAGTGTCTCAAAATTAAAATCAACATCCTTGTTATCTGACATCAGGCGTGAAACGAGCTCCTGACCGGACAAGTCCCCAATGATCTTTCTCAAAGACTTTCCAACGGAAAGGATTTCTCTGTTTTCATTCAGAATAAAATGAAAAGGAAACAGCAGTTCGAGTTGATCAGTAGACAGGTTTAGCATAAAATTTCAGCAGACAAATAAATTATCTTCTAAACATCAATATTAACGAATTTAAATCAGTTAGCCATACATTTTTCAACGTTTTATGAACCTGGCACTGGAATGAAGGGTCCTCAAATAATAGATTCCTTTCCCCAGTGCAGTAACGTCGATGTCAGTTACATTTGTCAGTTTCATAAGCACTCTTCCTTGAGCGTCCATCAATTCAATCTCACCGGCAATACTTTCGGGAAGTTGAATCAAATTTTCAACCGGATTGGGATATAGGTCAAAAGTTCGTCCGTTTGCTTCATCCAAATCTAAAAAACCGGCACATGTTGATTCATATGAAATTTCGGTTGATGGTGCACTTTCCAGCACGTTCAAAAAAGCACCGAGAGAAGAAGAATTTCCTTTCAGTTTAAAATCAAACCACAAATCAAGGGATGCATACGTCCTTGCTTGTTGCTGCTCACGTGTAATACTTATCCCACTGGAAGATGTTGCTTCACCAAAGTCACAATTGAAATTTGAATTGGCAAAATAGCAATGTGCCCCACCAATGATGTTCACCAACGTTTTGCAGGATGAGGTTAACCCATTGTATATTGGAATGTGATGGTCTGCCGGAGGAGTTACCCCATCAGATGTTCCGGAATAGATCACGGCAGGCACGGAAACAGAGGCTGCTGCGCCAATTGCAGATGGAGTTGTCTCAGCCGGTGCCAATCCGATGATGGTTTGAATATTGGAATTGTTCTGTGCGGCTAACACGGTAGCACCGCCACCCATAGAATGCCCCATGATTGCGGTGTTAGAGGCAATATGCTGGTAAAAAATGGAGGCAGAAACACTGTTTTCAGCTTGTATTTTCTGCGCTACCAACGCTAAATCCAGTCCAAAATCAGCGTGACTCGGCGATGGGATTAAGGAACCTTCAGTTCGGGGAAAGGCAAGCACATAGCCCATAGGAACGTAATGCTCCCAAATGTTCTGATACGCATCCCAAGCCATGGCAAACCCGTGGCCAAAAACAATTACAGGAAAAGAACCACTGGCTGCAGATACGTTGTCTCCCGCAACCGTAGCAGGATAATATATCTCCGTCTGGATTTGTCGTCCAGAACCACCTCCACTGCCAAAACCACCCGTTCTCGAAGGATCATTAAACGTAATGGTAGTATGGCCTGTCTGATATTGTCCAAGAGAAAAAGCAGCAATACACAGAAAAAACATTGTAGTTGTAACAAATCTGTACATAGTCATCCGAATTTTGTTTTTCCGAATTTAATAAGATTCTGCCACACCGCACTTTACATTAGGATTTTATGAAGAAAAATTTAGGTCAAGAAACTGGCAAAATAGGCGTATGTCCTAAAACGTATCGTTTTCCAAATTGGCAGGCCTAATTGACATTTCAGAGTCAAATGTGCATAACGTCATTTTTATCAATTTTAGTAGCCTGTAGGTTTCTCTCTCGGCAGCAGTAATCATCTTTTCTTCGTCGAACGGGTTGTTTTTATTAAGTAACGCAAACTGTAGGTGCATCAACTCGTGCATGACCAATCCTGTTGTATGCACATCATCGGTACACCTCGAAAGATTGATAAAGACAAATGGTTTGCCATCCGTTGGAGACAGGTTACACCAACCGGCAATATATGCAGCGTCTTCACTATTTGATGCATTCATACACGCGCTTCGACTGAGACCATGCAACTCATCGGCTTGAAAATAATCGAAGATCTCGCAGGGATTGTACGACAACAATACTCTGTATAACTCAAACTCCTTTGATACCATGAATTGCAATTTTAAGGTACTGAAGTTCGATTCGCTTATTTTTTTAAGTCGTACCTGTAAAAAATTAAGCTTAGCTCAGATCCGCCCTGTCAAGGGATCTGTACTGAATTGCCTCTGCCAAATGCGGTGTTTCAACCTGTTGTGAACCGGCTAAATCTGCAATTGTCCTTGAAACCTTTAGAATGCGATCGTAAGCCCGTGCACTTAGCTTCATTCGTTCCATGGCATTTTTAAGAAGTTGAGCACTTTCGTTAGATAAGATGCAATGCTCTCGGATTTCGGCAGAAGACATCAAGGCATTCGAAAAGACGCCATTGCTGGACTTAAAGCGTGCATACTGCAGTTTGCGTGCTTTCTCCACCCTGGACCTTATCTCCATGCTTTTTTCACCCTGAACATTTGTAGACAATTCATCATACGTAATTGGTGTTACATGCACATGCAGATCGATGCGGTCGAGCAGAGGACCTGAAATGCGGTTAAGGTAGCGCTGAACAGTTGACTGGCCGCAAGAACATTCCTTCTCAGGATGGCCGTGATATCCACACGGACAAGGATTCATTGCTGCAACCAACATGAAATTTGCAGGATAATCAACAGAAAAGCGCGCCCGTGAGATGGTTACCACGCGGTCTTCGAGCGGTTGACGCAATACTTCCAAAACACTTCGCTTGTATTCCGGCAATTCATCCAGAAACAGCACGCCATTATGCGCCAAAGAAATTTCGCCTGGTTGAGGATAACTGCCACCTCCGATCAAACCTACATCAGAAATTGTATTGTGTGGCTTTCTGAAAGGCCGCTGCCGTATCAATCCCTTCATGTGTCTGGATTTACCGGCAACACTATGGATTTTTGTTGTCTCAAGAGATTCCTCTGTAGACATCGAAGGCAAAATACCCGGTAAACGCTTCGCGAGCATAGATTTTCCGGCACCAGGAGGTCCGATGAGTATTACGTTGTGTCCACCGGCGGCCGCTATTTCAAACGCCCGTTTGATCGCGAGTTGTCCTTTGACGTCTGAAAAATCATCGTATTCATCCATGGAAAGAACTTGGGTGCAGGAAACAGACGCCTTCACATTGATTCGTTCTCCATTCAAAAAGGATACTGCCTCTTTGAGATCTTTGACTCCGACGATTTCGAGGCCTTCCACAACAGACGCTTCCGCTTCGTTCTCCTTCGGAAGAACCACCCCCTTAAATCCTCGTTTTTTAGCTTCAATAGCCATAGGTAAGATGCCCTTCATAGAAGTCATTGTACCGTCAAGAGAAAGCTCGCCAATCAGCAAATATTCTCCGAGGAGCTCAACACTTGCCTGTTCACTCACTGCGAGAATTCCAACTGCAATGGCAAGATCAAAATGTGACCCTTCCTTTCTGACATCCGCGGGAGCAAGATTGATGGTGAGTTCTCTGCCTGGAAACTTTAGAGAATTGTTGGAAAAAGCTGCACGAATGCGCTGATGGCTCTCCTTGACGGCGCTGTCCGGAAGACCAACCATGTAAAAGTTGATTCCAATTCCAAGATTAACTTCAACTGTAATGATGCTGGATTCAATGCCCATAACGGCACTGCTGTAGGTTTTGACTAACATAGGGTAGGTTTTAGGTTAATTATACCTGAAGATACAAAAAAACTACAAAAACCAAAACACCCAGAAACAAAAAAGTCGACCCTTGAGTCGACTTCACTTCCGTTTAACAGGAATTATCTTTTGTGCATTGGCTCGTCAGAAACGGTTAGCTTCTTTCTTCCTTTACGGCGACGGGCAGCAAGCACACGACGGCCATTTTTCGTAGCCATTCGGCTACGGAACCCATGCTTATTTCTTCTTTTTCTTACAGAAGGTTGAAATGTTCTTTTCATGACCTGTATGCTTTAAATGCGTTTTTTCTCAAAAATTCGGACTGCAAAGATAGGTTTAT